>NZ_BAAGXV010000034.1:0-228110 GCF_054779655.1 Pontibacter brevis | reverse complement strand
CTGGCACAAGGTCTTTTACCCTTTCCCATTGCTCGTTTGTCAACTCCATGAGAAACCAACATATTAACTCAAGCTGGGATTCCCATTTTTGAGATAGCCTCTACTGTAGGAGTACTAAATCAGGAGAATCAGAGCTGTGTAATATGCGCGTGCGCATACGCTGCCACTCCAGCGGAAAACTATGCCAGAAAGCAGGATCCTGGTAAAGGCAAAACTTTATTGCTTTGCTGAAATGGTTCTAACTGTTTTGAGGGCTTCGTATACTTCATTGGCTAAAAGTGCAGCACCGGCATCATTGGGGTGAACCCCATCGTAGGTCAGGGCAGCCTTGCCAAGAAAAGGCGTGTACAGGTCTATCGTTTTTGAATTTGTTTTGCGGGCGACTTTTTCAATGGCAGCCAGCACCTCCTTTTTCACCACATTTGCATTGATACCCCACTTATCCTCGAAAACAGGGATAGGATATGCCAGGTAGACCTGCGGATTGGAAGGCAGCTTCTGGAAAGACTTCACCAGGGCTTTGTAATCTTTAACAAAATTCTTCTTGTGCTCCCAGTTCTGTGGCTTTGAATCATTGGTACCCAGCTTAATGATGACAACATCCGGGTTCCAGGCCAATACTTCGGTGTATTTGTCTTCGTTCCAGTAAGGGAGGTTTCCCTTCTTAAGCAGCGTACGACCGCTCACACCAAAGTTCTTTACCTCATACTCATCCCCAAGCAGTATCTGCAGCACATCAGGATAAGTTTGCTTCAGGCCTGCACCCTCTGTTATGCTATTGCCGACACAGGCTATTTTTACTTTCGATTGCGCATGAATCTGATTGGAGTATAGCAGCAAGAATGCTATAGCAAAAGCCAAGCAGGTAATATGTCTCTTCATTCTATGAAATTAAGTTGTTCTGTAGCGGCAGCTGAACATGAAGTAAAAGCATAAGCAGAGCACAGGTATCTAACCCGTGCTCTGCCTGAAACTCTATACCATTCTATATTTACAATTCTCTTACCCAGATATTGCGGTACTGCACAGGGTTGCCGTGGTCCTGCAGGCTTATCGGGGCCTTACCGTGTGCTTTATATTCGGGCAGGCCGATGTATTCTGTTGGTCCTTTTATGTCCACATTGTTCTGCACCAGCACGCCATTATGGAGCACTGTTACACGGGCAGGACTAAACAAAGAACCATCTTCTTTGAAGCGGGGGGCAGTATAGATGATGTCGTATACGTTCCACTCCGTAGGCTTGCGCATAGCATTGACCAGCGGGCGATGCTGCTTGTAGACACTGCCTGCCTGGCCGTTGGAGTAAGTGCGGTTGTTATAGTTGTCCAGCACCTGAACCTCATAGCGGTCCTGAAGGAAAATACCGCTGTTGCCACGGCCCTGGCTCTCACCTTTTACCTCGTCCGGCGCGCTCCACTCAATGTGCAGCTGGAAATCCTGAAACTCTTTTTTCGTTGAAATATCGCCTTTGCCGGCAACAAACTCGTTGTTCTTTACCTGCCATTTGGCGTCTCCCCCACCATTCTTTGCTTTCCACTGCGACAGGTCCTTTCCATCGAACAGCACAATGGCATCAGAGGGAGCAGCATTATTTTTTCCCGGCGTAACTACACGCACTTCTGGTTCCCAGAACTCTGTCATCTCCGGCACCATTTTAGGTGGCTTCGGTACATTATTCTGCGCCTGTGTGTTGGTGTAGGCCAGCAGGCCAAGGGCTACTGCCGCAAAAGCGGCCTTCTTCAAAGAGTAAGATTTCATGTGTGTAAGGGTTCTTTAAATTTCAGTTTGTGCTAGTTATGTTTCTGCCTCTGTCTGAGGCAGGAGCAGGACATGCGCTTTTCTTAAGAGATTCTTTTGCTTACAATCTACAAATTATTTCAGATAAATGATGCACGGTGTAACTTTGATTATACCTGCATGCAACCGGGAGGCAATGGTATAACATAAACAAGTAAGCTTTCTACCTTTGGCTCCAGAGGCAACAGTTCAGTTTTGCGTGCAGCGTATTTACGCCTGGCTTTCTCTCTGAATGTCAGCCTTGGCCCAACCTCTCAAGCCTGCGCTTCCTTTTGCTTGCTTTCAGCATACTGTGATGGCAGAGTTTTATATTCATCTTTGAAATACTTCGTGAAGTACTTCCGGTTATTGAAGCCTACTTTGTAAGCCACTTCTGCCACAGTCAGCTGGCTCTTCTCAAGCAATTGCGCTGCATGCTGCAACCTTATCATACGAATAAACTCTACCGGAGACCGCCCTGTAATGGCCAGGAGCTTTTTATAGAGGTGTACCCTGCTCACCCCCAGTTCCTTGCTCAGCACCTCGACGGAGAAATCAGGATTTGACAAGTTCTCCTCCACTGTCTTGATCGCGTTCTGAACCAGTTTATCATCCAGGGAAACAATCTTCTCCTCGCTCGTCTGTACACTTATTTTCTTCTCGAACACTTTCTGCAGGAGCTCTCGCTGTGTAATCAGGTTTTTGATGCGGGAAAGCAGCAGGTCGAAGCTGAAGGGCTTAGTCACGTAATCGTTTGCCCCAATATTTAAGCCATCCAGTTTCTTGTCCTCCGAGGCATGAGCCGTCAGGAGCACAAACGGGATATGAGACGTACGGGAGTCGGCTTTTATCTTTTTGCACAAATCTATTCCATTCACTTCCGGCATCATCAGGTCGCTCACAATCAGGTCCGGCATGTGCGCCAGCGCCTTTTGCCATCCCTCCTTGCCGTCTCTCGCCTCTATAATAGTAAAATGCTCCTTCAGGTTATCCTTCAGATAAAAACGGAAGTCTTCGCTGTCTTCAACCAGCAACACGACAGGGGCATTGTCGAGGTAACTGGAAGTCTGCAGCTTACCAGGAGCAACTGCCACAATTTCCTGCTCTGCATGCTCCTTCTCTTCCTTTACCTCTTCCGCAGCCTCAAGGGCAGGCATCGGGATAATTTCTTTCACAGGAATGGTCACCGTAAAGCAACTGCCCTGGCCGGGAGCACTGTCCAGGGTGATGATACCTCCGTGTATTTTCACAAACTCTTTCGCAATAGATAAACCGATTCCGCTACCCTGGTTCACCATGTTGCCCGGCACCACATCCTGGAAGAACCTTTCAAACACCTTTTTATGGTTTTCTTTCGCAATACCAATACCGCTGTCCCTCACTTTCAGCTCCAGAATTTTAATGCCCGCAGATGAGGAGTCATTGTCGTAGCAATTCAGCTCTACGTTAATAAAACCATAGTCGGGCGTAAACTTAAAGGCATTAGACAGCAGGTTAAACAGAATCTTTTCCAGCTTGTCCATGTCAAATGACGCCTGTAGCTCCGGTACATTTGCCTTAAACGTTAAGGTGATATTCTTCTTTTCTGACAGGTCAGAGAAAGAGTTGACAGTAGCCTCCACAAATTTCACCACGTTTCCTTCGGATGGGTAAAGGTTAATTTCCTCTACCTCAATTTTGCGGAAATCGAGGAGTTGGTTTACCAGGTTCAGAAGCCGCTTTGCATTCCGGTTAATCATTTCGAACTGCTGCAACTGGTCCTTGTCTTTTGTATTCTTCAACAGTCTCTCGATTGGGGCCAGTATCAGGGTAAGCGGAGTTCTGAACTCGTGGCTCACATTGGTCAGGAACTTGATCTTCATGAGGTCGAGTTCGTGCAGTTGCTGCGCCTCTCTTCTCTCCTGCTCAATCAGGAATTTTGCTCTTGCTCTTTGCAACACCTTCCTTCGGGCCAGTATCAGCAACACAACCGCCAGCACAAAGTACACTGCGTATGCCTCTGTTGTCAGCCAAAAGGGAGCAAGCACCGTAATATGCATGCTAACACCTTCATTATTCCATACGCCGTCGTTGTTAGAGGCCATAACCTTAAACTCATACTCTCCCGGGTCAAGGTTAGTGTATGTGACCCTCCTGGTAGTGTTGTTTACCGTATGCCATTCTTTGTCGAAGCCTTCCAACTTATAGCGGTACTTTGTTTTCTCGGGATGAAAGAAGTTTAGTGCGGCAAACTCTATGGAAAACACGTTTTCGTTGTGTTTTAAAGCAATAGCCTGTGTTTCGGGAATTGCTTTGGAAAACAGCAACCGCCCATCTACCGCTTTACCTGCCTCCACGCTTTTGTTGAACAACTGAAAATCAGTGAACACAATGCGGGGCGAAATGCTGTTCTCCCCAATACTCTCGGGCTTAAAGATGTTCAGTCCGTTTGGTCCCCCAAACACTACTTCACCTTTGCTTGTCAGATAGGCTGCATTCTCATTGAAAGCCTTGCTCTGCAAACCGTCCAGCTCATCAAAATTCTTGAAGGAAGCAGTTATCTCCCCTTTTCTATCAAGGATCATGTTCGACACACCATTCGGTGTAGATATCCAAAGGCTTTTGGCCTTGTCTTCTACTATGGCCACGATGGTGTTGCTTGGCAAACCGTCTGCTACAGTGTAATGCCGGAAGGAATTTGTCTTCTCATCATACAGGTCAAGGCCCTCTGAGGTTCCTATCCAGATATTCTGTTCACTGTCTCTGAGGATGAAAGTAATGTTGTTGCTGATAAGACTTGCAGGATCTTTCGGGTCATGGGAAAAATAAGTGCTCTTGCCAGTCTCGCGGTTGAACACGTCTATGCCATAGCCTCCTCCAACCCATAGATTGCCTTTGCCATCCTCCACGATGGAAGAAAGGTAGTCGCAGTGCACTGGAAACTCTCCTTCGCCGGAACGGGAATGACGGAACACGTTATTCCGGCGGTCAAACAGCTCAAGACCACCCCTGAGCGTGCCGAGCCACAAATTTCCTTGCTGATCTTCATACATCTCCCAAATGCTGTCATCAGAAAGGCTACGCGGGTCACGCGGGTCGTTTTTGTAGTGGGTAAAGCCTGCGCCATCAAACCTGTTCAGTCCGCCGAGGTAGGTGCCTACCCACAAGGTGTTATCTCTGTCAATCAGCAGGCTTACAATTACGTCGCTGCTCAGGCTATTCGGTTTGCTGGCATCGTGCTTATAGCGGGTATAGGTTCCCGCAGCCCTGTCCCAGTAAAGCAGGCCCTCACCGTTGGTGCCAATCCAAAGGTTGCCTCTGGCATCTTCAACGAAAGCATTTACGTCGTTATACGGAAGGCTATTGCTGACAGAAGACTGATGCTTGATATGCGGGAAACGAATGTTGTTCGGGTGGTAGTAATTTACCCCCTTTTTAAAGGTACCTATCCAGACGATGCCTTCATTGTCCTTGTACAGGGTATTAATACTGTTGTGCGAAAGGCTTTTATCCAGTTCAGGGTTGTGCCGGATGTAGTTTACAGACAAATCCTGCTTATCAATCTCATTAATACCCCCATGGTCCGTGCCAATCCAGATTTTCCCTTTTGCACCTTCCACCACACCTCTTACCACATTGTTGTTGAGTTGCAGCCTGGGTGCATTTTTATGGAAATGCGCAAGAAGTTTAGTGGCATGGTCATAAAAGAACACGCCGCCTGGCACGTTCTGCAGGTGCACCCACAGGTCGTCATCGCTGTCAACGGTGAGGGAGTAGTAAAGCTGCTCCTGGTTAAACTTTTGGTAGATATCATCGTTTCGCTCCACCACCTGCAGCGTTTTGCTGTTTATCTTTTCCAGGATACCGTTGCGGTGAATAACCCACAGATTATCTTTTGAATCCTGCCGGATGGCAGACACATCATTGGTACTGAGGGTATGTTTATTATTGAAGATATGCGTTAGCCTGACAGAACTGCCGTCGGTGGGGTTGTAGCGGGTAATTCCCTTCCCTTTGCTGATAAACCAGAAACGACCATCAGCATCCTGCACAATATCCTCGACAGCCGCATCAGGGAGGCCATACTTTTTTACTGCTCCTTTGTTGTACCTCAGGAATTTCTCAGTTTCCGGATCATAGATGCAGGTTTCCGTGCTGGTTTGCACCCAAATTTTGCCTTCAGGCCCTTCAAACAACTTAGTTATGTCGTTATTTACAAGGGAGGAGGTATCATTGGAGTTGTACTTGAATACTTTAAACTTATAGCCGTCGTACCGGTTCAGCCCGGAGGCGGTACCAACCCATAAGAACCCCTTGCTATCCTTCAGAAAGCTCTTTATCTGGTTGTGAGACAAACCATTGTTGATGTCTAAAAGAGAGAACCTGTACTGTTCAGGCACAGCAGCAAGTACCTGGTACAGGTTCCCTAAAAGAAGCAAGATGAAAACTAATAACCTGTTAAAATGCATGTTTGCAGCTGATATTGCGATTATTGCTTTTCTAAATTAAGTAAAAAATTTAGAAACCATTCTTTTATCGTTATCTGACCTTAAAACCCTAAAGCTGAAAATGATGACTTTCTTCTACAGAAAGGCTGTTTCGTGAGCATGAAGCCATCAGGAACATCATTTAGCAGCAAAAGGAAGTTGTAACAAAATAAATTCCATTTTAATCTTATTTCCTCATCATCAAACTTTACAAAAATTGTTTGAATACCACCATACATTATAACCTTAAGCAGCTGCCGCCAAAGGTAAAACAGGCAACAACCACAGCAAGCCCCTGTAAACAGCAAAGCCAGCGGTGGTACCGCTGGCTTTGCTGTTTACAGGAGAAAGTGCTTAGCCTAGAAATTCACCTGATACTGTATCCAGGCAGAACCGGCATTAGAGGCACGCACCACCCTGCCATCTGCCTGTTGTTCAAAGACAGGCCTTAGCTGGTAGTTCAGCGACACTTTTGACATATGCTTGTTAATGAGCCAGTTTATTCCAGCATCATATACATTCACTGCATCCTCTAACCTGTCATAAGCAGACCTGCGGTAAGAAACATAAGGCAGCAGCGTGCCCTGGTCTCCTAAAAGGTCGTTTGGCAAGCGGATACCGGCCTGCGTATAGAGTGTCTCACCGGTTCCGAACATCGGATATGCATTGCCGGGCCCGCTAAAGTTAGCAGGGTTTGTGTTGCCGTTGGCCGGGTTCATAATGCCGTTATTTCGGATATGATTCTGGCCATAGTCTGTGTTAAAGTAACCGGCATAGGCTGACAGTGCATAGGTATTGTCCTGCAGCGGCATGTCAGCAAAAGCAGCTACGGACCACAACAGCATATCATCGAAGACTGGCTCTGTGCTATTGCCCGTTCGCCAGGTGGCATCTTTCTGGTAAATTAAGCCTCCTTCCAGGTTCAGGATGCGTTTGTCGCCCAGGTAAGTGCCAGCCATAAAAGGAGTAGTATGCGGCTCCCTTTCCAGAAAGTTGTACATAAAGAAGCCTTTGTACTGCTTGGTATGGCCGTAGGTAGTGAAAACTGCATTTTCACCTAAAGCAGGAGCAGGTTGCCCGTTTGTTTGTATCGGGAAAGGATCTGATACCGCCACCCGATAATCTATTTTGCCGATCTGCCCCCTGGCATACACACTTAGATTTCGCGCGAACTGGTCTATCTGCTCTACAGTGGACTGCGCAAATACAGGCACATCTGTAGTCATTATCGTGCCAATGCTAGGGTGGGAAAAACGACTAAGGCCACCGGTAATGGTTAGGCCAGCGCCCAGCTTCAGCATGTCATTGTGCTTAAACACCTTATATTCCCCCAGTGCATCATGGAAGAACGCCTGCAACTTTCTGTTTCCCGCATTTTGCGACAGGTAATTAAAGTTGTTCATCCCGAATTGGGTATAAAAGAACACGTGGTCTGTTAGCTGGCCAAACAGCTGCAGGCGGGTGCGGCGAAGGCCTATATCCACCGTATTTTCCTGTGGCGCACCGTTTACGGTGGTGCCAGGGTTATTTTCGGTCCAGCGCAGCCATGTCTGGTTCAGGAAAGTTGCTTTTATGTATTTCGAACCATCCTCTGTCAGGTCGTACCGTAACTCCGTCTTTGGCTTACCTGATGGGTTGGTTGGTTTGACGTCCTGTTGCGCAAGTACTGGTTTAGTAAAACCAACAGCGACTGCCAGAACGTGTAGCAGGATTTTCTTCATTCTAGGAAGGGAGGAATTAAATATATACACAAAAGTACCTTAAAAGGCGTAGCCGGACAAGCAACTAGCAGGTTTTAAGGCAAAACCGGAGGCAGCGGCGTTGGGTACCTTCATGAACAAAAAACAGAAAAACTTAAACGTCGGATGGCAAATGCGCAGACCGTGGTTGTCTGAAGGCAGATCGGGGCGCTTTTGACCAGTATTTTAACCGGCCACACTGGCTGAAGACCCGTGCTGCCAGGGGTGCAGGTGCTACAATACCGTGCCTCTGGTCAAGCAGCTTTCGGCAACCACGGTGTTCCAGCTTTGGTCTTTCTGCTTAAAATTGTTTCTGTGCTGTCAGGCTCTCTGCACTTGATGGAACCGTAATACAATCAGGCAGCCTGATGATGAATTCGGTATATTCTCCAATTTGAGAATCCATCAGTATTTCTCCGTTGTGGCCTTTGGTGATGATATCATAGCTTAGTGACAGGCCAAGGCCTGTTCCCTGTCCGCTTGGCTTGGTGGTGAAGAAAGGTTGGAAAATCTTATGTTTCATTTTTTTAGGAATACCGGTCCCGTTGTCCTTCACCCGAATCTCAACTCCTCCATCCACCTGTTGCGTGCTCACGCTTACCTCCGGCTGATACAGCCCATTTAACTGCTGCTTTTTTTGCCGCACAGCATAAAAGGCATTATTAAATACGTTTAGCAGCACCTGCCCTATCTCCTGAGGCACAACCTCGGCATTGCCAAGGCTGCTGTCAAAGTCTGTCTGAAGCACTGCGTTGAAGGCCTTGTCTTTAGAGCGCATCCCGTGGTAAGACAGCCGCAGGTACTCCTCGGCCAAAGCATTGATGTTAGCTGGCTCTTTTACACCTTTACTTGTGAGCGAGTGCTGTAGCATGTTCTTTACAATAGCGTCTGCCCTCTTTCCGTGCTGGTGAATACGTTCCAGGTTCTGCATCAGGTCCTGCAGCAGTAAATCCGTTTCTGCTTTGTCCCCGTTCTGTAAGCGCTGAATAGGCCCCTGCTTCAGCTCCTCCAGCAGTTCAGCGCTTACCTCTGAAAAGTTGTTGACAAAGTTCAGGGGGTTCTGGATTTCGTGTGCAATACCAGCCGTCAGTTCTCCCAGCGATGCCATCTTTTCTTTTTGAACTAGTTGTTCCTGGGCCGTCTTTAACTTTGTAAGTGCCCCGTCCAGACTATCCCGCTGATGTTCTATTTCCTTGTTCAGCTTGAGGAGCTGAGCATTGTTTCTTTGCTTTTGCCGGTTTGTCCGCCACAGCATGGCTACTAATAAAAGTGTTAACACCAAACCAACGAAAAGAGACAAAAGCAGCTGTTGCTGCCGCCGGGAAGCCTCGCTCTGCAGTTGGTTGCTTTTGAAAAGCAAATCTATTTCCGACTGTTTCTTCCCCAAATCTGCCTGGTGCTTTAAAAGTTCAAGGCGCCTTGCGGCCTGAACACTGGAAACACTATCGTTATAAGCTGCATAAAGCAACTGGTATCGGTAAGCTTTGGCAGTATCTTTCTGTAGTGCGTACACCCGTGAAAGCACATGATAAGCATCCTGAATATAAGACTTATGCTCAATTTCCTGAGCCAGCTTTAAACTGCGCTCGCCAAACCAGCGTGCACTATCCAGGCGCCCTGTGTGCAGGTAAGCCCTGGACAGTATATTCTGAACCCTGGCTACCCCTGCTTTCTCTTTTAAATCCGTGGCACCAGCCAACGATAAAAAAGCATGTTTCATTGCCAGGTCATAGTTGCCCTGGAGTTCGTAGACATCAGCGAGGTTGGCTTCCCGATCAATAATGCTGCGTTTGTTGTTCAGTTGCTGTACTATCTTCAGGCTCCGCTGGAAGTATGCTATCGCCTCAGGGTACTGTTTCATAAGGGCATAGGCACTACCAATACTGTTGAGCACACTGGCAACTGTTGTTTTGTCTCCGAACCGCTCTGCCTCGTTGAGGGCCTGCTCTCCATAGATGAGCGCCTGCGATGGCTCCTCTAAAGCATTGTAAATGTTGCTGAGTTGCACGGATGACAGCGTAATGCGGTGCTGGTCTTTTGCCTGCCTGGCTGTCTGCAGCGCCTTTAAAGCATTTTCTGCAGCAGATGTATAAGATCCTTCCGTCCGATGAATGTCAACGATAGTGCGTAAGATATCTGCCTGCAGGCTTAGATCTGCTCCTGCGGCCTGCAGGCTCGACCGGAGGTATTGCATGGCTTTGGAATAATTGCCCTGCGACCGGTAGACCAGGCCGAACTCAATCAACACTTTGCTAACCAACTTCCTGTTTTGTGTTTGCCGGGCCTGCTTAAGCGCCTGGTTATTTAGTGCCAGCGCCTCCTGCAGTTTGCCTTGGTAGCGATATACCAACGCCATCCGACGGAGCGATTGGGCGATGAGATGGGGGTTCCTGTGCAGCTTTGCTAGCGCATACGCTTCTTCTGCTGTTTGCAGCGCCCGCTGTAAATAACCCTTTCTTGCCTGTGCAGAGCTTTGTAGGCCTAAAGCAGTTATGACACCTGGCTGGAAATTTAAACGCCGGGAAAGCAACAGCGCCTGTTCTGAAAGCGAATCACTTCGCTCTGCCATTAGTTCAGTATGTTCACTAAGTTCGTTGAGCCAGTGTACACGTAAAGTATCAGTTTGAGAATGTTTTTTCAGCAGGGCATACAGGCTGTCAGCTACCTGGCTCTGCGAATAGCACGGGAATGCTACTGATATATGGAAGGCAAGCAAGAGAAGCGTTCTTTTCATGAGTGGAGCTACCTACCTGTTGGTTGTAAACTGAGCCTTAATTCATTTCTTAACTTTATTCTCGTGCAGGTGCCCTTCTGAAAAAGCCTTCACTACACCTTACCTGGTTTTGTTGCTTTCCCGGAACATTTTCTCTTACTCAAAGAATGTCCAGGCTATGGCGTAGCTGACTAAAACCAAGGCAAAACCAACCATAAAAATAGTATAAGCTATTTTCAGCAGGCGGTATTTCTTAGCCAGCACCTTCCCCTGCAGATAGATGTTGTCGATCATGCTGTTGTACAACTGATCATGATCGCGCATGATGTTACGGATACCATTTTTATATGTCTCAGCACTGAGCTGTACAAAATCACCGAAAAAGAGCAGATCCCGTTTATCTTCCGGCACCTCTGTTTTCTTGATGTTCGGTCGGGTAGACAGTACAGCAAAAACAATGGTTAACACACAAACCAGTGTTAGCATGATAGACGGAATCATCAGGTGGGGCAACTCTTCAAACTTCCTGACAAAAGTGGAAATCAGGATAGAAGCAACAATGGCATTTATAGAAATCATGAGGTTCGCTTTGCCATCGGCCATAACACTTAGTTGCAGGTGACTGGCCATGGTGGTCCTGAACATTGTCTCTATTCCCTTACTTACTTTTTGCTCCTTTTCCTTTGCAAGGTCTTTTTTTAGCTTTTTATTTTCCTCCCAAACCGCCTCCAGTTCAGCGTTGTCTTTGCTTAGTTCCTTCAGCTTTTTTTTCAGTAACTTCAAGTTTTTCTCTTTGCCATCTGAGAAGGCGTTCTTGGCGTATTTGGTAAAGAAAGCATGTTTCTTGAACAGGCTGATTTGGGTGTTCAGCCATTCATAAAAATCCCGCTTCTTACGCGATTTGCCTTTTACCGGTCTCTCCTCCTGCGTCAGGAAATCGGGTGCGGCCAAAAAAGACGCTACGGCATCGCAGAGCGCCTCCTGTATCATGTCCTGTGGGTTTTGGGGGTAATGCGTAGCGGCGATACACTGGTTAACCTTTTTTACCTGGCCTTGAGACAGGCCACTGCTTTCTAAATATTCAGCTACCGGTAAAAAGGCACCTCCCTCTGCCTGTTCACCCGGCTTGGCATAACTCAGGTCGTGAAGCCATGCAGCCAGCAGCAGTATTTCCATCTCCTCCTCCTGCAGCGAGCAGGATCTGCCAATTTCTTCTGCCACGGCCACCAATTCTTTCGTGTGCTTTAAGTCGAAACCATTAACCTCACCAGCCGTCGGTAACTGATGCGCTACATATGAATGCGTTCTTTCCAGGATATTACTATCAACTATTTCCATCCCTTAACAATTTAAACCTCCCGATGATATGTTGCTTTTGCCTCTAATGCCAATAACCTGTTATGGCAGGTTATTTTCTGTAACTAATCCTCCTATACGCAGGCAACAAGTCATTAAATAAATATAAACTAAAATTATTTTATTCACAATCATAAAACCAACTGAAAAAATCGAACATAAGGGATACTATGTTAAAAAAAGGATATGGCAGACAACAACATCAGAAGCTTGAGAGCCTGTAGCATGAATCAACTGAAAGCCTTTCCTCTGCATTTGTTATACACGATGGATAAAACAGGCGGGTTTAAATAGAAAAAGCCTAAGATCCGCCGGTGCAGCGGTTCTTAGGCTTTGATAGGTTCAAAGAAAGAATAAAGAATCAGTCCTAATTCACCTGCATATCCAGTTGCTCAAATCTGGAGTTGTTGCTGATGTATTCCGGTACTATCTGCTTCATCTTCTTCACCACTTTCAGCTCTTCTTTGTTTTTATTCAGCTTCAGTAGTTCCTCTATGTTATTGGCGACATCATCGTAAGCGTATTCTCTTACTTTAGATATTTTGATTTTTGAGTGATGCGTCGGGATTGTCATTTCCTCTTCATTCAGCAGCTCTTCATACAGCTTCTCACCCGGCCGCAGACCAGTGAAGACTATTTTAATGTCCACATTCGGCACCAGCCCTGCCAGTTTGATCATTTTGGTAGCCAGGTCTACTATTTTAACAGGCTCACCCATATCGAAAATAAATATTTCGCCTCCCTTGCCCATTGTGCCTGCTTCCAGTACCAACTGCACAGCCTCAGGTATGGTCATAAAATAACGGGTAATCTCCGGGTGCGTCACTGTAACCGGGCCACCTTTCTCAATCTGAGCACGGAAACGCGGAATAACAGATCCGTTGGAACCCAACACATTACCAAATCGGGTTGTAATAAACTTGGTCTGTGGCTCTGAACGGGTGCCGGGCTTGTTGCCATCTATCTTGCTGCCGCTAATGCTATTCAGTGACTGTATGTAAATTTCGGCAATACGCTTGGAAGTACCCATGATGTTAGTAGGATTCACCGCCTTGTCTGTCGATATCATCACAAACTTCTCTACATCAAAAGTAAGCGATAGGTCAGCCAGGTTCTTAGTACCTAACACATTTGTTAGCACCGCCTCACATGGGTTATTCTCCATCATCGGCACGTGCTTGTATGCTGCCGCATGGTATACTATCTCTGGCGTGTAATCCTTAAAGAGAGAATACATGCGGTTGAAGTTGGTGACATCGCAGATACAGACGGCCAGGTTTGCATCCGGGAACTGCTCTTTTACCTCAAGCTGCAACTCATGGAGTGGTGATTCTGCCTGGTCGCACACCACCACCAACTCAGGATTGTAACTTAACACCTGCCTCACAATTTCAGAACCAATAGAGCCGGCACCTCCGGTTATGAGGACGCGTTTGCCAGCCAAGTCGCTTGCTACCTGCTTATTCTCTATCACAATTGGCGGGCGCTGTAGCAAATCCTCAATTTTAAGATCTTTGATTTGCTTCATGCTCAGGTTGCCCGACATCCACTGCTCGGTTGGTGGCACGGTGAGAACTTTTATGCCCAGTTCCACACACTTTTCAATGGACTTTTTCCGGAACTCCGACTTCAGGTCCTCATTGAAAACAAACAGCTTGTCTATTTTAAGTTTGCGTTGCAGGCTTTCTATATCGTTTACATGATACACCCTTTTCTGATGAATGTCCTTGTCAATCTTGTTCGGATCATCATCCACGAAACCGGCAATGGAAAAGTGGCCAGAATCACTGGCTTCCAGTGCCTGCTTTAACAGAATGGAGTAACCGTCTGCGCCATAAATAAGCACCCGCTCTTTGCTGCCGGCTGTGCCACTCCTGATGTACATAAACAGCGCCTTTGCTCCTATTCTTACCATTATCAGCAGAGTAGAAGCAATAAAGAAGTTCAGTAGCAGGACCAGGTAAATGTTAACCGTATCAATGTTGTGCACAGGTTCAAGCCAAAGCCCTACAAATGCGCCATACGCTACGCTGCATATAAGCACAGCAGAGAAAATACGGTAAATATCATGTATACTGGAGTACCTTATAAGGCCGGTATGCACACGCATTGTATAGAACGTAACCAGAGAGGCTATACAGAACAGGCCTATGTAAACTAAAAAATGACCTCTCAGAATTTCTGAGAATTCAAACTGCCTTACAACGAAAAAAGACAAGGCAAAAGACCAGCTCATTATCAGCTGGTCAATCATCAATACTATCCATTTCGGAAGGAATCTGTTGAGTAAAATCTTCATAATACCATGTCACACATTTTACACCACTACTTGACAGTATAAATCCATCACATAAGACTTAATATGGTTTTTAAACATAAAGAGTCTCTAAAGAAAAAACAAACTTATATAAATGCAATTTTAAACATTAATCAAATAAAGTAGGATGACTTTATATAACTTTATAAATATCGAGTTTTTCAGCTTCTATAGCCGTGGTAATTAGAACGGGGAGAAAAACAAATGGTTATAGACATTTCACCGAATATTTGTTTAATCATAATCAGGACACATTTTACCTATCTGTGTATGAGAAAATGAAGCGTTAGCACCAAACACAAAGCTGAAGATAGAGGGCAGGAATCTACCTGAAAGGGCGCCATGAAAGTAGTAGTTGAACTGTCCTGAAGATGCAGCGAAACAATATGCCTGATCATGAAAGCGCTTCCAGTATGATTGTTTTGACTTATTTCCAAGCCAAAGCTTTGGTTTCCTGTTCTGAAAGCCCCGTCGTAGCAGAACATTAAAACACTTGTTCAGGTTGCTATGTTATAACAGAGGGGATGGTTTGGGTAAGGTTGTATGCAGCAGCCGGACTGGTAAAGTTTCCAGATATACTTTCCGATGCCTTGCAAAGCAGAAGCAAGCACCCTTGACCACGAATCAACAACCCTGAAATATCCTATAATCAGCCAGATTAATTACATACATCAGAAGCATTTATGTTAATTTATCTTAATTCCGGAAACGCTTAAAAAATGCTTTTGTTAACATACCCGCAACAAAGAGAAGCTTTAGAGCAGGAAAAATATAGCCTCTTGCTCCCCATTATTATCCCTCATCACTTTCCAGCGTATGTAAACACCTCCTAACTGGCTGTAACCTGCATAATCTGCTGGATTTGCTGCACAATTCGCTGGAGTTCTTCATCAGTCAGGTTTGAGCCAGAGGGCAGGCAAAGTCCTTTATTAAAAAGCCTCTCGCTGGTACCATCGCCATAAAAGGGAGTATTTTCAAAAACAGGTTGCAGGTGCATTGGCTTCCAGAGCGGGCGCGACTCTATATTTTCTTTTTCCAGCCCTAACCTGATGTCTTCCCTGGTAACACTTTCTGGTGCACTATTATCCACCACCACAGTCGTCAGCCACCTGTTGGAATAAAAGTCCTCATCCGGCTCCTCTAAAAAACGAATGGAAGGATAACCTGCGAGTGCCTGTTTATAAAACGCACAGTTCTGCCGCCTTTTCTCTACACGAGCCGGCAGTACCTCCATTTGCCCGCGGCCAATGGCAGCACAGACATTACTCATTCTGTAGTTGTAGCCAATGTGGGAGTGCTGATAGTGAGGCGCAGCGTCACGTGCCTGCGTGGCCAGAAAACGCGCTTTTCTTATCCACTCCTCATTTTGAGACACCAGAGCCCCTCCGCCAGAGGTAGTGATAATCTTATTTCCGTTGAACGACAGAATGCTCATAGCGCCAAAGGAACCCAAGCGTTGCCCTTTGTAGGAAGAACCCAAAGCCTCCGCGGCATCTTCCACAACCGGAATCTCATAACGGTTCGCAATTTCCATTATGCGGTCCATCTGGGCAGGCATGCCGTACAGGTGCACCACGATAATGGCTTTCGGCTTTTTACCTGTTTCCTCTATTCTGTCTAAGATAGCAGCTTCTAAATACCTGGGCGACATGTTCCAGGTCTGCTCCTCGCTGTCCACAAACACTGGCGTAGCTCCCTGATACTTAATAGGGTTGGCGGAAGCTGAGAAGGTCATAGACTGACAGATTACCTCATCCCCGGCCTGCACGCCCAAAATAACAAGAGCCAGGTGCAGGGCAGCTGTACCCGCACTTAGAGCGGCCACATGTACGCCCCCTCCTAAATAAGAGGCAATGTCCTGTTCAAACCCATTCACATGCGGACCGAGCGGTGCAATCCAGTTCGTATCAAAAGCCTCTTTTACATACTTAAATTCGCTTTCTCCCATATGTGGGGACGAAAGCCAAATCTTTGAATTCATATAATCTTACATTTAGTGCCTAGTAAATGTCATTACATTAAAAGCGCAATGGCTTTTACCAGGCTTCATAAGCCATAGTAGGCATATGGCTGCTATGCTACGCTATCCGTTCTACCTTAAGTTTGTCGCAGGTACTTGTAATGCACTCGCCGGTTTCCAGGTCGAAGTCATAGTGGTGGGCCAGGCATCTGAAAATGCCACCCGGCAATACCTCACCTGAAGTTAGAAAATCATTACCAGCATGAGGGCAGTATCTTGACACAGAATAGGTTTTACCATCTGAGTGGATGGTGATTCTTTCATCGGATAAAGGAGTCGTCTCAAACTTCGTTACTTCATCGAGGGCTTCTTTGTCTGCAAATTTCAGCAGGCCGAGCAGGTGGTCATTGTAGCGGTCAGGATTTCTCCTGGCACTGAAGCGCAACGACAGGAAGAAATCCTCCCACGGCACTTGTTTTGCCAGAATTGGAGGCAGCCAGCGGGACTCAAAGGTGTAAATGTAGCCACAGTCTTCCACTCCCTTTCCAACGCCTTCTTTTCCCTCTCTGAAATCGACATGCCAGTCCCCTCCGCCCGGGCCTTGTATTTCAAACCCTACCCGCATGTTGATGCGCTCGTTAAAATAAAGGCTTAAAGTCAGCAACTCTTCCATGTAAGCCTTGAAAGGCTCCCAAAGGGACTCTTCCGGAAAAGGATGCCGGTCATAAACCTGCTGTATTTGCTCCTGTCGTCTTTCCTGATATTTTTTCAGGTAATCCCAACGGGAATCAAAACTGAAGTTCTCCCAATGCGAATCCTGCACTTTCTGTTCTTCACCTGAATCCCAGGTGTCTCCAGGCAACAGCACTTCGATGTTGTTTATCTTCTTTTTAGCTAAGTAATCGGCTACCTGCTGCTGGTCCGGGAATATACCGTCTTCCATTTCCCCGTTATACTCGAATAAGGCGGGATCTAAAAAGCAGGGCGGTCCGGCAAAGGGAAGGCCGATGATTGGCTCAACAATTTTCATGCTCTTATGGCAGTAGGACAGTTTTGCAGCTCTTTTCTGCTTTCGAAGCTTTTGCATTTGCTCCTCCGGGAAATCGTACAGAATGGGAAACCAGGAGGCACCAGCTCCCTGGAATGCAAAGGTGTGAATAGTCCCCCCTACTTTTTGCTTAATATCTCTTAACTGCATCGGGAACAGGCGCGCATCATTCATGTTCAGAAGCGTTTGTCCACCAGACTGGATGATGATGGCAGAATCGTGGTTCATAGGCGGTTCAGATACGAAAAACACCTTTGTGCCAGGAGTGATCTCACACGTTTCCCACTCGGGCACCTCAATCACAGGCCTCTTACCTCCCTGCCATATTTTTTGCTTCAGAACCGGGGATGGATACTTGGGCACAATAACCGGAATCTCCGGATCAACTTTAGACAAAAACCAGGGATCGCAATGATCCAAGTGCTCATGTGAAATAATGATGGCAGTAGGCTTATACATGTCCTCGTCCGCCAGCAAATGGGAGTTGTCAGGAAACTGGAACCAGGAGGACTGGAAGTTGCCTTCTGGTGATAACCAGGGATCTATTAGAAGAGTAGCATCTTCTGTTTGCACTTTTAAGCCAGCATGTCCTGTTGCAGTAATTTTCATGGTTGGTTCTATAAGGGTAAATTATAGTATAAAGAGTTAGAATTGCCTGTTTTCCGATACGGTTGCCTTCCCTAATTAGTTAGACGTTCTGCACACGACTCCTAACCCCTGTCGTTGTGTAGCCGAAACAGCAACATGAAGTACGGTAAAGTAGCTCTTACTTAAGCCAAATGGCTTTCAGGGAGCCTTCACGGAAAGCCTGCAGGAAAAAATATTCAAGAATGAATATATTGACAGACGCTTAAACCTGCATTTAGGTTATGAAATAACTTCTTTGTTTGCGTAGTAATCTACACATACAGGCGGATAACCCTCCCTTTTCATCTTATCTATGACCACATCCACATTGTATATAAGATCCTTGAGTTCTACAGCCGCAGTTTCAGTATCGTAGATGACGTAGTTAATCACATTGATAAATTTCCTGTTCTGCCCCACGCTACCCGTATTGATGAGCTTTTTACCAGAGGCCGACTCGGCAGAAAACTGGTGGTGGGAGTGCCCAATAATATAGTTCTCTTTCAGATCCAGTTCACTGATGTCTGTATCCGGATAGATGTATTTATTGTTTACCGTATGCTGCACCTGGTAATCGCCCAGCTGCAAACAACTTCCATAAGTTGAGATAATTTCCTGCTGGGTAAACTGTGGATAGCAGTAGTCAAAAAAGGCCCTGGCAACCGGGTGCTCACCCGGGTAATTTCCTTCCAGAAAATATCCTTCATGGTTGCCCATCAAGCAGCTACAGCCGAGGCTCTGCAGCAGCTGTACGCATTCATTGCTCCAGGGGCCGTAGTTTACCACATCACCATGACAGATTAGTTTATCTACCGTACCGGCCGCTGCCAGCATTTTTTCAAGTGCCGGTAGGTTGCCATGCACATCGCCAAAAATCAATACCCTCATGTTTGTCCTGCTATTTTCACACCAGCATGCTTTTTACTTTTTCTGAAAAAGGCCGGGTGCTGATTTCGCTTCCCTCCAGGAATTTTTCCAGCAGGCTGATTTCTATTTTTGCTCTGGAAGCCACGCCCGGCTGGTCTATATTTTCAATGTTTTCTTTCGGATTACCCATCAGTTCGCACAGCGTCTCGGCCAGTTCCAGTAGGCCTATTTCTTCGCCTGATGCAAGGTTCAGAATACGCTGGGGCCATGCTTCCATCTTAGAGAGGTGGTAAAGGATTTTTGCGGCATCTTCTACATGCAGAAAATCGAAACTGACGTTATTGCCATTCGTCAGGCTGATCCTTTCCTTTGCAGCAGCCTGCTTCAGCAGTTTTGTTAAGACTCCACCCTCCTTCATGCCGGGGCCGTAGAGCGCTGAAATACGCACATGCAGCAAGTCTACATCTCCTGCCTCGGCAATGGAACTCATCACCAGTTCCTGCGAGAGTTTAGAAGCGCTGTAGCCTACATGGCCACCTGTGGGGTAGGTATTTTCATCCTCCTTCAAAGGAACGGGCCAGGGTTTATGCACCACCACCAGGGTGGAACAGTTTATCAATTTGGGAATTTTGCGGGATACTGCCCAATTCATGAGGTTAGCACTGCCGATGACGTTCGTCTCAAAGAGCTGTCTCAGGTAATCAGGGTCACTAAAGCTTTTACCGCCAGCAGGTAGTGCAGAGGCGCAGTTGATGATAATATCCGGCTGTATATCCAGCTTTACAAAATCGTCTGCCCGGGTGATGTCCAAAACCAGTTCCCCTTCACCCGCCTTGCGCCTGACGGCATATACCTCCTCCCCTGCCTCCCGTAGCTGCTTTACCAGGGTGCTTCCTAAAAATCCACCGGCACCGGTAACCAAGTATTTCATGCCTCTATTTGTTTAAAAATGGATAGTACTGGCTGCGATAACCTTCCAGTACGCCCTCCTCCTTTAACTCTTTTAGCTGCTCGTTCTCCACAAAAATGTCGGACCAAGTTCTGAAAACGGCACCGTCCCGAAGCTGGGGCTGCTTCATTTCTTCCACACCGAAAAGATGGTTGAGCAGGGCCTCTACTTCATTAAACCCAAACATGAAGCGTATCGGCGTGGTACCGCTAAAGCGGCCGTTTATTTCGAATACCACCGGTTTTCCATCCTTTATCCGGTACTGAAAATTGGCAGGACCTTCTACACCCAAGCGCTCGGCTATGCTGCTGATGGTGGTATCATAGGGATTGTCTCCCTCCCGGTAGGCCCGGTAGGTATTGCCATCCTTCAGGTCGCGCTTCAGCGAAACAATAGCCCTGCACTTTCCATCCACTACCATGGTGCCTGCCGTAAACTCACCCTCCTCTTCACTGAGCATTTCCTGCACCACCAGATTATTAGGGTAAGAGCAAACGTACTGCAGGTCCTCATCACCCTTAATGATCTTTATGCCCATCGATCGGGCTCCATCCACTGGTTTGGCTATAAACGGATAAGAACAGTTCTGGCGAAGTTTTTCAATACCTTCCTTGTCGGTGGTGAGAGCCGACTGCGGATAGGGAAATCCGTTCTCCCGCAGGAACTCGGCCGTCAGCCATTTGTCGTTGGAAATGGCAATGACCTTGGGCGGCGAAACAACTACCTTTACCCCATACTGCTCCTCGAGGCGGCGCTTGTTCTCGGAAATAAGCGGCAGCTCCTGATCGATGCCTACAAACAGCGCATCAACCTCCTCCTTTTGAATGATATTTTCTAATGAGCTTAAAAATTTGGGGTCATTTGCCATGCGGCTGGTGTAGGCCTTGTTGCCTAGGCTATGTCCCTGTGCCCTGAAATCTGGGTCGGCCGTGATAATGTAATAGTCATTGCTGGAAAAATTCAGGCAGCGCAGGATTCCCTGGCCCAGTAAGGAACCAGCTCCTGTAACAAGTATTTTTTTCATATAGTCGTATCTGTTCTGTTTTTTTGTCGAACGTATTCGATAAAAGTAGGCATCGTAACATGGCCTTCTGCCGAGATGCCTTCGGATTTGAGGACTTTACCAACAGTCATAAACAGGATCTTCATATCCAGGGCAAAGGAGATATTCTCTACGTACCAGACGTCATGTTCAAACTTCTGGCCCCAGCTGAGCGCATTGCGCCCGTTCACCTGTGTCCAGCCCGTAATACCAGGCTTTACATCATGCCTTCGCTGTTGCCGTTCGTCGTACCAGGGCAAGTAATCCACAAGCAGTGGTCGTGGCCCAACCAGGCTCATGTCTCCTTTAATGACGTTGAGCAGTTGCGGCAGCTCATCGAGAGACGTCTTCCGTACAAAGCTTCCTACCGGGGTCAGTCTTTGTGCATCAGGCAATAAATTTCCCTGCTTGTCCTTCTTATCGTTCATCGTCTTGAACTTAATGATGTGAAAGACTCTCCCTCCTTTGCCTGGCCTTGGTTGCACAAAGAAAGCATCTCCCTTGTTCGCAATCAGAAGAAATAAGACTACTAGCAGGATAACTGGCAGTAATATAATGAATGCCGTGAGGGCTATGATAAAATCAAGTAAGGGCTTGATGTACTGCGGGTACAACTTCATGTTCTGATAATTTTTCCTGGTATTCGTTCAGAAGCAGACCCCAGAAATGCGTCTGTTCGTAACGTTCCACTATCAACCTACGTGCATTCTGGCTTAGGTATGCATATAAGGTCTGATCTGTCAGTAATTTCTCCATGGCATCATATAACTCCGCTGTGGCTTTCGGCGGAATGATCAAGCCATTTTCACCATCTATTATAATCTCATTGCAGCCATTAATATCCGTCACAATGCAGGGAAGGCCGAAACATGCTGCCTGCATCGGCACGTTGGGGAATCCTTCGCGATAAGATGGGAAGGCAAGGGCATGGCTGATAGCCAGGTAATTCCGGACATCATGCTGATAGCCGACCGACAAGATAGCCGGATTACTTTCAATTTCCTTTAGTGTCTCATCTGAAATTGGATCTAAATCCTGCTCCAGCGGCCCCACTAATAAAAGCTTACAAGAGGGGTGCAGTTTATTTAGTTTAGCAAAAACCTCTAATAGCTCCTGTATTCCTTTATCTTTCACCAGGCGGCCAACGAACACAAACACAAAATCATCCTTGCCTATGTTCAGTTGCTCTTTTAATTGCTGTAGTTGAACTTCATCCACACTACTTCTACTGAAAAACCGGGTATCAATGCCGTTGCTGCTCCCATTGCCAATCACTTTCAGCTTAGACGGGCTATTATAGAGGGTGTTCAGAAGGATGTTTCTCAGGTTTTTTGAATTTGGATATACTTCCGTAGCACAGGCATAGGTGAGTATTTCTACTAACTCCAGGAGTTTCCGTCTCAGACCGCTTGTCTCTATCAGGTACAAACCTGCTACCGTATGCAACCGGATTGGCACCCCAGCCAGTTTAGCCCCGAGCATGGCAATGATGCCGGCTTTAGGCGTATGCGAATGCACAATGGTAGGCTTATACTTCCTGCACAGTTTATAAAACTGCCACAAGGCTTTCAGGTCCCGGAGAGGGGTTATTTTTCTGGTTAAATCAAGTATGATATGCTGGCACTGCTGCTCTCTTATAACCACGTCTCTTTCCGGGCCGTCTGCCGATATCATGATCGGTTCGAAACCATGCGACCTCATGAAGGGTAATTGCCCTACGATGAGGTTCTTCAGGGAAATAGGAACTGTTGTTACACGAAATAATACTGCCATTATGCGTTATTGTTTTTGATATGGTCGTAGATACCCAGCATGCTTTTACTCACCATACCATATTTCTGTTTTAGAATTTTAAAATGATTAAGAATAACCACCAGGTCTTGCAGGCTTTGCCGGGGGCTGTCACCGAAATTGTGCGGATGCCACCACAGATGGTAACACTCATTTGATTTTGCCGCAGCCGTCATCTCTCCGAGTATTCGCTTCAGGCGCAGGCGGTTTAAGAATTTATACTTTGGATGTACCGGCCGCAACAGCCTGCTGGCTGGTATGGCAAGCGGCAAGCCTTCTTTTAATTCCAGAGAAGACAGTTTATAAGATGTTTTAGCACCGATGGGTACATAAGCATCCGCTGAGCGGAAAATTCTTTTAACCAACCTTTCCTTCACATCCATATCCCAAAACCAATCCACCGGATTCGAGCGGACTGTTTTAATTCCCTCCGCTGCACATACCTGCAGGTAACTGTCGTTGAGCTGATTTCTTGGGAATACCATCGAATGCAGGTCGATGCCTTTCCTGGCGGCAATGGCTTTGGCAGCCTGCAGGTCGCTTCTGAACTGCTCAACCGTCTGGCCTGCCTCCCGGCAGTAATAGTGGGAGAAGGTATGGGTAGCCATCTCCTGATACGGCGTATTCTGTATCTGGTTAACAAGGTCAGATGCAAAGAAGCAGGAGTTCAGCCCGGGCTTTCCAGCGTAGAGGTCCTTTAGCCTGTAGGAAGACAGCAGTTGGTTCTCGTATGTCGGGGCTACTTCGGGCTTGAAGGCAGTCCAATCGCCCCAGTCCTCTGCAAACAGCATCCCGACGGTAGCCCAAGTTACCTGCACCTGCTCCCGCTCAAAACGCGAAAGCATTTCAGGTATTACCTGGCGTGTGTTTTCAAAGTACTGAACCTTTTTCTCCAGCGGCACTCTGTCAAAAATGCCCCAGTATAATTCAAAGTCTAAAGAAATTGTAAATACAGGTATGTCTTTAAGCATGTGTCACTGCGTTTGCTTTCGCCTCCATTATTTCTTTTTTCCTTGCCCGCTTCTTCAGCCAAATTCGCCGTTTATAATCCAGGTAAGAACCTATTACAAAGAAAAGGAAATACATTACCTGGCTCTTCTGCCTCATGGCAATACCCAGGTTGGACATCACGAAGGCAAGGGCTATTGAAGACGTCACGAAGATGGTGGCACTCATTTTCACTAGAGACGTAGAGTTTTTCAGGTATTTGATAAAACCATTATTGAACAACTTCAGCATAAGCAGGATGTAGAGCAGGTTCTCAAAAGACACAAAAATGCCTATAGGACTCGGGGCATCTACAAAGAGGGGCCGGAACCAGAAGGTAAACAGTTTCAGAGGCAAGGGATAAGAAGTGAGATCTACTCCCGAGCCGGACCTGCTGAGCGAAGTAGCACGCTCTGTTGCGAATTCACTGAACTCCTCGATGAATCCTCCCTCATCCAGGTTGATGTTTGCCATTGCCAGCACCTCATCAAAAAACATAATAATGCCTCCCAGAAAAGCGACGTAGACCAGTAGCTTCTGATACATCGGCACACGGTCTTTGCCCGTGAAATACCCCACTACAGCACCTGCTGCTAAGAAGATAAACACGTGCGGCCTGATTTGGTAGACGATAAAAGATCCTAGAAATAAAGCAATCAGCCTTTTCTGAGGACGCACCATTGCATAAGCGAACATGCCAATCCCCAGGAATATCAGCGATCCTTTACTGAAAGCAACTGTCCAGAAATGCATATTGGGCAGGAAAAGGATCAGTGTGATATACTCAATCCGGAAGACTTTTATGTTTGTCTTTATATTCTCCCTGAAAAAGATATAGAAGAAGACAAAGCCAAGAAAGCCAAACCAGGCGAATAAAGCCATCATTGACTCATAAGAAAAGCCTAGTGTTTTCGCGAAAGGATAGCCAACGAAATTGATGAATTTAGTATCAGTACCGAACGCAGAAAACCAGGTTTCAAATCTTGTGATCGTGTTTTCGTAGTAGCCCTTGGAATCAGATGGGTTAGAAAGCTGATAGAGGTAGTATACTAACCAAAATAAGACATGGTAAGCATATAAGCCATTCATCAGGTTGATAGAAACGAAGGGAAACTTCGATTTGAAGTATCTTAAAATTGGCTGATTGACAACAGCTAATGTTAGTAAAAGGATTATCGCCCCTACCATTTATTAATAATAATGATGTATTTTGATGTTGAATCGTCCTGCCTCATCCTGCTTCGGCTAAAGTGAATCTTAATAAACGTGAAAAACGGCAACCGCTTTTTCAATCCTAAACGGCAGGAAGCGCTACCTCTTTCTGGTTCCGGTACCATATTTCCATAGTCAGGAGGCCAAACAATATTTTGGCCCGCTTGTCTTTAGACATCGCTACCCTGTCGTTGATTAACTTTTCTACGAAGGAAGTGTCCAGCACATCTTTGTAGAGGCAGTTACTACTATACAGGTAATCCTTAATTATGGGTTGCAGTGTTTCGTCTACCATGCCAATAATAGGCACCTCAAATCCTCTTTTCGGAAGCTTTTCGTTGCCAGCCGGCAGGTACCTGGAGGCTAATTTGCGCAGGATATATTTTGTTGTTCTCCCTTTTACTTTCAGCTTATCCGGTAAGGAAGGAGCAAACTCCAGAATGTCCCTGGAGAGGAAAGGCGACCTTCCTTCAAGTGAACTCTGCATCGAGCTTATATCGATTTTCTTCAGCAGGATATAAGGCAGTATAGTCTCGAAGTCAGACAGCATGATCTTTCGCAGATCAGAAATGTCTCTGCCGTAAATCGTGTTGATCGTTTCCTCTAAAGCAGTATCAGGACTAACCTTGAACACAGATCTATCCAGCAGCAGGTCTGAACTGGCACTCAGGTACTGCTCGTAACTCTCCAGGCTGTTGAGCTTGGCCAAACGATAGCCATAATTGTAAAGGCTCATTTTATCTGTCGGAGACGGCAGCATGGGGGCCACAACCTTCGATAATGCCTTTACACCTTTGCTACGGAGCAAGGCGTTTGCGTAAGGCACATAGCGCCTGTAGCCGCCCAAAAGTTCATCTCCGCCATCTCCATTCACGATAACCGTAAGATGCTTCCGGGCTTCTTTGGCTACATAGTAGGAAGGAATCTGGGAGTCATCTACAAAAGGCTCTCCGTAGGCATTTACGATTTTCTCGAAGTCCTGCAAAAGATGGTCGTAAGACACACTCAGTTCCTGGTGATTGGTACCTAAGTGGTCTGCCACTTTTCTGGCAATGGGAGACTCATCATACTTGTCACTGAATTTGACGGTAAAGGTGCGTAAGCCTGGCTTGACTTCTGTTGCCATTGCTGTTACTATGCCACTGTCAATACCCCCGCTCAAAAAACAGCCTACTTCCAGATCACTACTTTCGATACGCTTTCGCACTGCCAGCTTTAATCTTTTATCCAGCTCAGTCAGTGCCTCTTCTTCACTGATGTCTAGTGTTTTCTCATAAAAAGGAACAATAGACCACCATTGTCTTTGCTCTGAAATGGCACCACTTCGCACATCTATTTCGAGTAAGTGGCCGGGGCGCAACTCGTATACTCCTTCGAAGGGAGTATCTTTACCATACACCATGCCTGTGTGCAGATAAGTGGCGATAGCAGATAACCTGATGGATGGCCGCAGCACCTTCTGTAGTACATTTTGCTCACTGCCGAAGTAGATACTTTCGTCTGTTTTTGAAAAGTAGAGGGGCTTTTTGCCGGCCCGGTCGCGGATGAGGAACAATTTGCTCTTACGCTTATCATATAGTGCGATGGCAAACATACCTTCCAGGTGTTGCAGCATGTCCAGGCCCAGTCGCTGGTATAGCAGCAAGATTGTTTCGGTGTCGGAATGCGTATTTCCATTCAACCCAAACTGCTTGCGCAGATCCAGGTGGTTGTAAATCTCACCATTGAAAATGATGGCTGCATCGTCTGTACCCATGGGTTGGGTACCACCTGCTATGTCAACGATACTGAGCCTGGCATGAAACAGGTGCACATTCGGCGCATAGGTTTTATACACCTGCCCGTCCGGCCCCCGATGGCACAGCATTTCTTCTGCTATTCGCATGTCGCTTTCTTTCAGGCGACCAACATTTCCAAATATTCCGCACATAGTTAATTAGAACAGTTCCAGGTCCCCCATGGTGAAAGACCAGTTATTTATATTGCCTGCCAGTGCTATCAGTTCGCTGTCGTTCACTTCACGCACGGTTACCACCGGAGCAAACTTCTGCAGGGAGAACATCCTGAACCTTACTCTTTCCCAACGACTGATCGGTCCTTTTAGCATCAGGCTGATGAAAGGAGTACCTAAGCGACCGGCTAGTTTATGGCTGGCTTTCATGAGTTGCTGCCGGTTTGGCTCACCGTTTAGCCACAGAGCATCACAGATTCTTAACTCGTAAAAGTACTTTCTCGGCTTTAAATGAAAGAAAAGCAGAATAGCCTGTCCCTTGCTTTCATATACAAAAGAACCATAGGGTAACTCCGGGATAGACTGGTAGCGCCACTTGTAGTAATCTACCGAATGATTGACATGAATCAGGTCAGGATTTAAATCTACCTGATAGTTATTCAAGCTACTGAAATCCAGGCTTTGTAAATCACGGTGATACGCCCAAAAGCGTTCTTTCGCTTTTCCTGAATAGCTAAAAGCTACGCTTCCTACCAGATTAGGTTTTCCGAGCACCTGCCATCCCATTTTCAGATAGCCTGGTTTTGACTTGTCGTTTGGCGTGTTATAGATAAAAGAGGCAGGGTCCGTTTCTTTTAAATCTGCTATCAGCTGCTTGGTCAGCCTGGAGAAAATGCCTTTCCCCCTGTAGTCCGGGTGTGTGCCGGTGTCTACTGCCCGGAAGGCAGGCAAGACTGTACCCTGATATTTCCACTGCCAGCGCATAAAGGCCCGCAACCCGATAAGTTTGTCACCATCAAAGGCCAGCAGCACAGGCGATACACCGAAAGGATTGTCGATGTGTTTCCATCGCCAGAAGCTCTCTGTCGGAGCCCCATGTGCGGCACCTAAAGACAGCTCAAAAAGCTCGATGATGGCAGGCAAGTCGCTTTCATCAGCTGCTCTTACTGTATACTCTATTCTTTGCTTTGCTGTATGCTCCATGTGTTAAAAATTGGTGATAGACATCCTCCAGTTCCTGTACCATTTTCCTCATACTAAAGTGTTGCTCAATCCGCTTGCGGGCATTGGAAGCTATTTCAAGTCTTCTTTCCTTGTCCTGTATCAGCGCCTCTACCTGCTCCTGCAGTGAGGCCACGTCTCCGGCAGGGCTTAACAAGCCCGAAACACCATCTTCCACTACCTCCGGAATACCGCCCACACTGGTCGCTACCGGTGCACAGGCCATGCTCATAGCTTCCAGCAGGGCAATCGGCAAACCCTCATAATCAGAGGTCATGAGGTAGATATCCGTCATGTCAAAATAAGGCTTTACGTTATGCTGTAAGCCTTCAAAAAAAATTCTGTCCTGCAGGCCTGCCTGCTTTGCCTGCGCCTCTACTTCCGCTCTTTCAGGTCCGTCACCTATCAGCACAAAGCTCACTTTCTCATGCCGGGCTGCAATGCCGCTGGCTACTTTCACAAAAAGGTCGAGCCTTTTCTGCTTACGGAAAACGGCCACCGTGGCTACAACAACATGATCTTTAGGAATGCCCAGGCGCTGGCGCAGGTCTGCTGCACTGGCGCCACGCTGAAAGGCAACGGTATCCACCCCATTTAAAACCAGGCACAATTTATCTTCCGGCACTACCTTTTTAGATGCCTCCTCGGCATCTGCGGATACGGCGATGGTCAGATCGCTCAGCGGCAGGGTTAACCTGCTCATGAGCTTGGTAAGGATATGATAGCTCGAGAAATTGTTGTGCTCGGTGTAAACTACCGGAACGCCTGCCAATTTCGCGGCCACTCTTCCGGCTATTCCCGCCCAGGCCAGGTGGCAATGCACCAGTTTAATGTTATGGCGACGGATATAGCTAACAAGCTCCGGTACTTTCAACGAAATCCCGATGTTGTTCTTCGCCGGCAGGCAGGTTACTTTCCCTCCATTGCGTTCGATGGGCTTTACCACCTGGTCTTTCCAGGGAAGAAAATAGATGTAATGAAACTCGAACTGATCCTGATCATGGTACTTCAGGGTTTCGGGCAACAGCATTTCTGCCCCGCCTCTACCGAGTGACTTGATAATGTGTAGAATTTTTACCTTTTCCGACATGATGAGGGTCAATGGTTTTACCTATTTTTTTGGATATGCCATGAACGGTTCCGCGCAGGAACCATTCCATCTTCTCAAGTTTGTTATCTTCTTTCATGATAATGGCTCCGAAAAGCTTTACCCAGCTCCTGACCAGCTTATAAGCCCTTAGTGCTGTTTTTTCCTTTACATACAGGCGCATGTACAGCATGTTCCGGACCTCGTAATAATAGCGCCAGGGCTGCCGGTAATTGGTAACTCTTTGTGTGAAATGCACTCCTTTGGCTGCCGGAATCCATTTACAGGGATATTTATACCTGTCTCTGATTCTTTCCTGCAGGTACTCGGTGTCCTCAGACCAGAAGAAAAAGTCTGCCCTCGGATACCCCACGTGCTTTATTACCGGCATAGGCACCAGCACGCCCCACCAGCCGGGCATTCTTCGGGAGGCAAAGTCCTTCTCCCGGATATAAGGAAAAACGACGGTTCTTTCGTCAGAAGCGTTAACCAGGATTTCGAGGCAGTCCTTGAAGGGGAAAAAGTCATCGTCCATCAGCCACACAAACTCCACATCGGACTCTTCAGCGAAGTACTTAACGCCCTCATAGAAACCACCCGCCGGCCCCAGGTTTTCCTCCAGGTAAAGCTTTTTTACCTCGGGCACTGTATCCAGGTACTCCCGGGTGCCATCCATTGAATTGTTATCTACTACTAAGACTTCAATCTGCTTGTGGCTTTGAGCCAGCACTTTGCAAATGGTAATTTTCAGGAGCTTTAAGCGATTGCAGGTAAGTATAACAACTCCAACTTTTGGCTTCATACGGTAGACGATAGCTGTTTCTTTTTAGTTATTTTTTTCTCTTTAACAGGCCCTGGTATAGATTAAGGAAGGAATGTGCTATCTCTTCGTTCATGTAATGCTTGTTTACTTGCTGATACGCATTCAGAACAATGTCAGCTGTTTTTTCGCTGTTGCTCACAACCTCTTTGATGGCCTCTGCGAAGGCTTTTTCATCGCCTGCTTCGAGTAACCAGCCTGTTTTTCCTGTGCTCACAACTTCTCCTACCCCCCCTACTTTGTATGCTACTACAGGAGTCTTGTAGTGCATGGCCTCCAGGATGACACCCGGCAGTCCTTCGATAATGCTGGGCAGTAAGAGTGCCTGTCCATGCGCTATATAATCCAGCGGGTTCTGCACAAAGCCGGTAAAATGCACCCGATCCTCCAGGTCCATCTCCGCTGCCAGTGCTTCTGTTTCTGCCCGCAACGGTCCGTCTCCTACCAACCAGAGGTGTGCATGTGGCAAGAGCGACAGGGCGGCTTTGAAAATACGGAGAAGTCCCCGGTGGTTTTTTTCATAAGAAAAGCCGCCTACATGCACCAGGTTCAGCTGCTCAGGAGGGCCCGCGGGAAAAGGGCTGCTGACGGCACGTTTCTTCTCTAAGCCTATCGGAATAACTTTTACTCTGTTGGAAAGGGACGGGAAAAGCCGGACTAAATCCTGCCTTGAATATTCACTGACAGAAGCCACCGCATCGGTATGCCTGAACAGAAAGCCGGTGTAAGCTTTCTGGACAGGCTTTTTAAGATACGAGCTCAACGTGCTGGCGTTCCGGAAAACAAGTGGCTGATGCCAGCGGAAGAACAGCTTTGAAAATACGGCATACTTCAACGTATCGCCGGCATTTGCCTGTACCACATCAGGCTTTTCTTCTGCTATTTTAGCCGCCAGTGCTTTCCAACCTCTCATGTCCCAAAGGCTGGCGGCAGAGTTGGCGTTAATAGTGAGGTAACTGCGATTGTACTTTGTAGCATCGTTACTTTCATAAATAGCCAGCAATTTAGAAGAATGCCCCTGCAGCTCCAGATTGTCAGACAGCTGTGCCGCAAAAATCTCCGCTCCCCGAAGTTGTGGTTTATGAATTAACTGAAGTATTTTCATTAAGATGGTTGATTCAACCCTTAGTTTCAATTAGAACTTACCGGACAATAAGATTGAACAGCTACAGGCACCGCTGCTACATTGCGTTAGCCAGATTGCGTTGATTTAAAACGTAGCTGACGGCATAAGGATAAGACAATTCCTCGGGTGTATTATCAACCTTAATGTAGTTCTCCTTGTATCGCTTATAATCTGGTTTTGCGCTTAGCTTGAGTTCCTGCAGGTCATAGTTATCGATGTTGACAACAGTTGCGTTCAACGCCTTAGAGAAAGAGTTGATAGGATTCCGGATCTTATCGTAAGTGTTAAAACTATTGCTCGTTAACAGCAACAGTGGCTTATCGTAGATAGCAGCAAAATTTACGGCAGTGCTATAATGGCTGACCACTACCGATGCATGTCTTACCAGGCTTACACTTTTACCTACCACAAACCTTTTGCCTTTAAAATTTTCAGCGTAACCAAAATTTTTCTCAGACTCCGGATGCCCCGCAATCACCACTGGTTTGCCGTGTATACGGGAAAGATCCTCCAGCACCTGGTTGAGTTTACTGTAATACCCTTCTACATCCATCATGTCTTCGCCAAGATTCCGGAAGTCAGGATGGAAATAGAGCATTTGGTCTAAAAAAACAATTGCATCCTGTAAAGCAGGGTCAACTTCTGAGGTCTTATTTAATAAGTGTACATTATAGTCATCAGCATGTGTCACGATGACCTTATCCTGTGGAAAATTTGATGGAACCTGCTTTCTGTTGGTGACCATCAGGTAGTCTGGCCTATACGCCTTCAATCCTACCAAATGGCCGTACTTCCTGATTACTTTTTGAGATAAGTAAAGTATAAGATTGCTATAAGGCCGGTACAGTTTGTAAAACAGGATATTGCCTAAAACAATCTGGAATGGGCTTTTCCTTTTCCTGCTACCACCTGCCGGAATGCTTTTCGTAATTCTGCCAATCCAGATGAGATCTTTCCGGGATTTAATGGTTCTGAAGAGAATAGGATAGAAATAAGGCAAACCTAAGGTTGAAAACAAAACGGAGTCAGGTGCCAGCGTTCTGACCTTTTCTTTCAGCAGGCTCAGGTTATCAATCATCACCACATACTCCTGTATTGCCGGAGCATTGAAGATCACGTTGTTGCTAACACCAAACAGGTTACCCAGGTACCATATTTCTATTTCATGCCCTGCTTCTTTCAGCTGATTGATTTGGTATGTTTCAATCATGCTGTTTCGAAAAAGACGTAATTCCAGAAAAACGATTTTACTCATATAGATACTTTGCAATTTTGCAATCTGATAGTTGAATGCGGACAGCCAGTTTGTACTGAACCAGTATACCTAAAGAACTTGCTAACACAAATAGTAACCTCCTTCCAAACAAAAAGGTTACAGGTACAGGCCGACCGCAAAAGGCAGGGCCAGTTGGCGGATGACGGAAGAAAGGCACCAACCGGCTTACACTCAGAGAATAAGTGAACGGGCTTGAAAAATAAGGAAGAAACCTTTTAATTGCTGCAAAAGGCCCATTTGCACCGTTGTACCTGAAAAAGACCTTCAGCGGTGTGTCGGTAGCCGGAGCAAAGATATTGCACCTGCGGGCTTTAAAATGGCTTAGGAGTAAACCGGAGTAGACGCTCCTGCACTACATCTGACAGGCTAAGTGCTTGTAATAAGATTTATAAAGGATTACCCCTATAAATTATTCATTTCAACCATTTGCTTAAACCTGCTCGAAGTTTCCTTCAGAGCATCAAAGCTACCTTCATTTTCTATGACACCATCCTTCAGATAGATTATCTTATCTGCATCTTTCACTGTCGATAACCGGTGTGCTATCATGATGATGGTATATTTTCCCCTCAGCTTATCAATATTCTCCTGAATGCTCTTTTCCGTTTCAGAATCCAGTGCAGAGGTGGCCTCGTCCATAAACAGGAAGTCAACCTCTTTGTACAGTTCACGGGCAATGGACAAGCGCTGTTTTTGCCCCCCACTTACCATGATACCATTATTGCCCAATGGCGCATGTTCCTTTTCGGGAAGGCTCATCACAAAGTCGTAAATCGAGGCTATTTCAAGTGCCCGGTTAAATCGTGCTATGTTTTTCTCTGTAGGTTCATCCCAGAAAGTAATGTTGTTGAAGATAGTGTCGTTGAAGATGACGGGCTCCTGTGTAATATAGCCAATCCTTCTCTGGAAGGACCTTATATCGTACTCCTGCGCGTCTACTCCATCAATCAGGAACGTGCCCCTGTCGACCTGCAACAAGCCGCTTAGTACATTCATTAGCGTTGTTTTGCCAGAGCCGCTTTCCCCTACCAATGCTACGGTTTCATTTTTGCTGATCCGCAGCGATACATTCTTTAAAATGTGGGCATTGTCGTAAGAGAAATTCAGGTTCTTCAACTCAATTTCCTGCTCAAACCTCCCGAATGTTCTCTTACCTGGTAGTTCCTGATGGCGTGCCAACTCTGCCGTGAATTCTGACATATTATCTAAAGAGCCCGATACAGCCAGAAATGAGTTCCAGTAGTTTTGGACAGACATCAAAAAGTTTAACGCACGGTAAAAGAACAGTAAGCTCAGGATAATTAACCCCAGGCTCTGTTCGAACAGGTTTACCTGCACCAGAATAACCACCACTACTACCAGTATAACAGAGGGCTCGCGTATGGCTGCAAGCGCAGCAGACAGGGTTCCTAACTTCCGCTGTACTAATTCTAGCCCGGTTATGGACCTCTTTAATTTCAGGCCGAACTCTTCAATTAAGCCAGATGCTTTCAGGTATTTGAAGTTTGTCACCATCTGAATCAGAAGCCCCTGGAAGCCATGTGACTGCTGGGTGTACTTTTTAGAATAAAGCTTTGTTTTTTTGTAAAATGCATTGAAAATAAAGTTGGTCACCACTCCCCCAATTGCAACAAAGAGAGCGAACTGCGCATTGGCCATTAAGGCAAAAGCAGTATAAACCATCACCATTACTCCATACTGGTACGTTTTGAAGTATGTCTGGTAAGCTTGCATGACTCTGTCTACTTCACCACTAAAGGTATTCTGTATCTTACCGGAGTCGCTGCTAACAAAATCTTTGTACAGATAGCCCGAGAGCAGGTTTATGTTTGAAAAGCGGATTTGCCGGATAAACCTTTGCTGCAACACAACCTTATAATACCCCTCCAGGAACTTCATCACCCCTTTCAGCGAAAAGAACAGCAGCATAACTATCAGAACAGTTTGCAGGTTGAGCTGGAATCCCATAGATGTCAGGCCATCGATAAGGAAAGAGAGGTTACCCATTTGCTCAGAATCAACATCTCCGCCACTCCTGCTGTCTATCATCTGCAGTAGTGGCAGAAACATGGCCAGACCAAAGCCGTCAAGTACCCCTACCATGATACTTAAGCCTACAGAAACAAAAATTCTGTAGCCCAGGTGATGGTAGAAATAGGCAAAGTTATCGAAGTATTTATTTATAAATGATTTCAATTAGTTTGGGTTTACTCTAAAAATATTTTGTTCTACGAATTAAAAACCAACTTCATCATCAACACCTGTAGTTGAAGCTTTCTCCGCCAGGATTTTAATTACTGTATAGCTCATGTATAGCTCAAGATGCCTCGAGACCGATTCAACATGCTGGTGACTAGGCCTGACTCACAAACACCGGGGCTGTCGTTTTTCTACGGAAACCGTTTATTTTATATTTCCTGCAAAGGCAGTTTTTTAACACACTGGCAGCACTTAAAACGGCTACTGGTAGTTTCCTGCATAAAATCTTATTTGTATCAGCACGCACTTATTTTTCGTGCCGGTAATTCTGGCTTCACTGAAAATAACGCGCTAACCGTTAGCGAAGCAGACTAAATTGCCGTCCAGCCACCATCTACCATTAAATTTTGTCCGGTAATATACCTGGCTTCATCCGAGAGAAGAAAAGAAACTGCGGGGGCAATATCATCCGGATACCCCATGCGCTTGAGAGGAACCTTTTTCTCATAAGCTTTCACAAAAGGCTCGGGCTGGGAATTAAAAATGCCTCCCGGGGACACACAATTTACTCTTATCCCATGCTTTCCATAATAGGCTGCGAGATACCTGGTAAAGTTTACAATGCCTCCCTTTATGGCTGAATAGGCTGCCGGAGAAGTCATGGAGGTGCCTTCGTATACTGTAAAGTCATTTCCAACAACTCCATAAATAGAGGCTATGTTGACCACACTCCCAGCCTCAAACTGCTTCATATGCTTTAGAATTGCCTGCGTAATCACAAAGCAACTATTCAATTGCATGTCCACATTCTGCCTCCAAGAGTTTACATCTACTTCCTCAAAGGCTGCCCCCCAGTCGTTGGTTCGTGGATAGGCACTGTTAACTAAGCCATCTATTTTATGATGCTCATCTGTTATTTCATCAATGGCAGCATATATACTTTTATCATCTGTTACATCACAAAAAACATCTCCCTTCTGGAAGTCTGTCTTTACATTGATGTCTAAGTTCAAGGCAATAGCTCCTTTGGCTTTCAGATCATCTATAAAAGCCTTGCCTAGCAGGCCGCTTCCACCTGTAACAAGTATAACTTTACCGTCTAGTATCATTTTATCTGTTTTTAATGTTCAGGCTCATTTCCAAGGTCTGGAGAGCTTCATGTAAGCCGTTCATTGGCTTTCTACCAGTTTGCAGACAGTCCAGAAAATAGCTCATTTGGTTTTCATAAGTTTGCAGGCGGGTTGGTGACGCCTTGAACAGCATCTTACCTGATGAATCAACAACCTGATTGTTTACAAGATCAACATGCCATGTGGTGTCGTCATAGACTATCTCCAGCGTTCTTTTGGCGTCCTGGCGGTAGTAGTTAAGGGTAATACCTGCTACCATCCGCTCATAAGTGAGCCAGTAATGTGCAACATCAGGCACATCAATTTCTAAATCAGATACTTTAGAAACAAAGCCATGGACAGATTGGGGATTACCAAAAATCCACTTCATATAGTCCATTTCATGGATCAAATCTAAATGCACACCGCCACCGAGTTCTTTTTTGGCGCTGTACACATTCCTGTAATCTGTGTCAGGCCGCCAGTCTGGCAGATAAGATCCACAATAAGCCTGTACTTCCAGTACTCTTTTATCTTTTATGTTATCCCTGACCCAGCCCAGAATGGGGTGAAACCTTAAATTAAAGGCAGTATAAGTTGTAATCTGCTCTCTTTCCAGGAGCTCTAAAACCTCATCAGCCCCTTCTAATGTAGCTAAAGGAGGTTTCTCTATAAACATAGGCACCTTAAGTGATACCAGGTTCTTAATGCTCTCCAGGTGCTTGCTTGTTGGGTTAGAAATGATAACAAAGTCTAAGTCACCATCCACCTCATCCAACTGGTAAACGTTCTTTACTCCTGGCAATTCGTTCTTCGATTTTCCAGTACGTAATGCAAGCAAATCTATGTCTGGTTTGAGCCTGCGTAAAGCATGTATGTGTTTCTGAGCAATGGAGCCTAATCCTACTATCAGCACTCTCATAGTTTCAGTTCTATTAACCCTTCCCGCATCATTATCTCCATTACTTGAAAATCGATAGGATGATCCAGGTCAAAGCAGGTATGCTCCATAACATAGGCAAGAGAGCGGTCGGTGGTACCTATGGCCAGCCCTTCTTCAAAGAATCTTCTGCGGAAAACACAAAAAGAGGCATTCATGTCGTAAACGGGAGGCGCATCCTGCCTGGATTTAATATCACGTGACTTTTTTACAACGCGTACAAATCCATCTCCCTGTTCCTCTACCATATTGAAATAAGGGTTTCTCCTGGCAGGGCTCACAGAGAAAATATTTAAAGCTTCCGGCTTGTTTTCGAGCATGTTCAAGGCGCTTTCAAGATCCTGAAGTGTTCTTAAGGGAGAGGTTATATCCAGATCTATCACATAGTCATACTTCTTGCCTCTGTTCGTTTCTTCATAATCCAGAAGGTGCTGAATAACGTCTATCTTTCCTGCTGTGTCATTCGCCAGGCTCTCAGGCCTGGTATAGTCTGTTATCACTCCGAATTCAGCTGCTTTTGCTTTAATCACGCTATCATCGGTACTGAGCGAAATATCAGCCTTATACTTTTTAGCAAATTCTTTCGCAGTCTTTATTGAATAAGCAATCAGAGGAGAGCCGTTCAGCTCTTTTATATTTTTCCCTGGTATTCCTTTAGACCCCCCTCTTGCACAAATAGTCATCAATATATTCATTCTAAAACTTTATCTGGTTAATGTCTTCCTGAGCTTTCTTAAAGTCTTCCGGTTTACCTATGTCCAGCCAGTAACCCCGTAAGGGATAAGAGTTTACCAGGTATCCGTTTTTGATTAGCAGCTCCATCAGATCTGTTGTATTGTAGAAGGTATCTTTAGGGATGTATTTCAATACGTCCTTTTTGATCAGGTAGATACCGCCATTAGAGTAATAGGTGTAAGTAGGCTTTTCTTTAAAGTTTTTTATACTCCCGTTTTCTGTCTCCAACACCGCATAGGGTATGCTGACTGTATAAGGTATAGACACGACGGAGAGAGCTGCATCTTTGGCTTTAAAGTCCAGGTAAAAGTCTTCGTAGTCCAGGTTGGTGAGTATGTCAGAATTAGTCACCAGGATACAGTCGTGCTGAAATTCATCTATCTTGCTAACAGCACCCAGGGTACCCAATGGCTCATCTTCCCATACGTATTTAATATTCACATACCTGGAGCTGCCATCGCCAAAGTAATCCTCCAGTTGCTCCCCCAGGTAGCGCACCGACATCCAGAAGTCGTCAATCCCAAAGCTGATAAGGCGGTCCAGGTTATGCTCAATAATTGGCTTGTCTCCCACCTTCAGCAGGGGCTTAGGAGTGGTATCAGTCAGAGGCCTCAAACGGGACCCTCTGCCGCCGGCCATCAGTACGGCATCCATGGGCAAATAAGACTTCAGGAACCTGAAGTTGATCACATTCACGATCTTTCCATCCTGGCAGAGTACCGGTATAATCTTAAAGTTGTTTTTCCGGTAGCTAATCACCTCTTCAATGGTGTAGGCTCCCTTCTGCAGGTATTTGGGGTTTGGCTGAATATAGGCATCTACTACATCATCCATGCTAAGCCCCCGCAGAAATCCTCTTCTCACGTCTCCATCTGTTAAGGAGCCCATCAGCTTCTCATTTTCATCTACAACAAAAAGAATAGCATCAGCAGCCAGCTCATTTAGCTGTGCCAGTGCCTGCTTCATGGGTGAGTTACACCTGATGATGTGCCTGTGGTAGTCGTTCATATTATTTATCAATGTATTTGATGAGTTGATAAGCTTCGGCATATTGTACGCCTACGCTCGCCCCTCTGAAATGTGCCAGGGCTTTAATGTTCTCTATGGAACGAGGAAAGGGATGCTCTCCCAGCTCAGATGCATAGATCTTCATGATGCTCAGCTTCTCGTCCAGGTACGCCGATATGTCTACGTAATAGTTCGGCAGAAAAGCTTTTTCAGGAAGAGCCGGCGCAAACTCGGTTTCAGAAATGCACTCATACATGAGCACCTGCTTTACATACGGGTAACGAAAAGACTTTGTGCAGGCCATTACAGCATCAAAGATAAACCTGTGGTCTGAGTGGGCGTCGGATCTGTTGAGGCAGTAAACAATTTCGGGCTCTACTTCCTGAAAAACCGCTGAAACATCCGGGATAAGCTTTATCAGGCTTGAGCTTGATAAAGTCATGGTAGGATAATCCAGTTTAAAAGTTTTCGTCACACCTAAGCGTGCTGCAACTTCTTCTATTTCCTGCTGCCGGGATTTAACTCTTTCTGCTGTAAACCCATGTTTTTCAAAAATATTGGTCACTATCAACCAGTACACAGCATCACCCTTCGCCTTGTGCTTCAGCATGGTTCCTCCGGCTCCCAGTACCTCATCATCGGGATGCGCAGAAACTACCAGTATGTTTCTCATTTCAGTTCAAATAGCTTAAATATTCTTTTGTTTTTATCAACAGATAAAAACAAGTCAATTTGTTCGAAACACTTCATCGAGGTGCTTCCATCCCCAAAGAAGTTTTTACTCCTGGTATTCTCCTGTTTTATTTCTTCGTAGTTCTTAACGATATTGCTTAAAATCGAAGGCAAACTATCCAGCTGGTCCAGAGGCACATCAATTACGTTTTGGCCTCTCGGACGATCAGTCTGTCTGTCCCCAATATTTAAAGCAGGGGTACACGTATAGGCTGTTTCATACAGGCCACTACTTGAGTTCCCTATCACTATCGCATCGAGTTCTTTCAGGATTCCCAGGTATTTTCTTATTCCAAGATTCTTCACTATTTTGATTTTGCCTCCTGCAGGAGCACTATCAAGAAAGTGCGTGATGTCCAGGTGTCCCTCATCATTATTAGGATAGGTTATAATGGATTGAAGGTGGTTTGAATCTAAGGTATCGTAGATCAGTTTGAAGTGCTGAAAATTCTCTTCTGCACTTTTGAACTGGCTGGGATGGTAAGTAAAAAGTATTACTTTCTCATCAGCATCCAAACCCAGTTCATCAATGAGTTGCGCCTTGGGTGTATAATTTCCAAGCCTGTAATTATCTAAGCTTAAGTTCCCCACATCATGGCACCTCCAGGGTTCTTCGCCTAGTTGTAACAAAACTTTGTGGCTCTGTGCATTGCTTGCCAGGTGTAAATGCGAAAGCTTTGTTATGGCATGGCGCAGGTTTGTATCGAAATAGGGTACGTTGCCCACATCCCCTCCATATAAATGCACGATGGGAATTTGATTGAAAAAGGAAGCAGAAGTGTATGCAAAGGTTTCAACCCTGTCTCCAAGCACAACCGACAACTCCATATTTTTTGTCTTCTTGAATTCGCTGAGAAGCAAAAATACCTTTGAGTAAATGTTCGTCAGGCTATCGTGGTAATGGTCTTTATTTTCGTAGTCAATGCGCTGAATTTCTATGTTCAGACGGTGCTCATTGATCAGGTTTTCTACCTCTGAAATTGTATTCCACTCAGGCAATATGTGTGCCCCGGAAACAAAAAGTATGACGTTGTACTTCTTTTCTAATAATTCTAATAGGGGAAACAGAATACCAAACTCAGCTCTATTGCCTGTAAAAACACCTATAGAAACTTTGTTATTTGTCATTTAGCTGTATTTAAATTGCTGTAGTCCTCTTTTATGATTGAGTAAAGCTTATAATCATGCACATTTCCTTTTCTTATGATGTAGCGGCGCATATATCCTTCTGATTTCATTCCTACTTTCTGCATCACTTTTTCTGAAGCAATGTTGTCGGCTTCACACTTAGCCTCTATTCTGTTAAAGTCAAAAAAAGTAAAGCAGTGCTGTATGATAGCATTTAACCCTTCTGTTAAGTACCCTTTTCCCCAATGCTCCGGAGACAACACATAGGCAACTTCCCCTTTTTTATGTTCCTCATGATAGTTGATGAAGCCACAGAACCCGATCACTTTGTTGGTTGACCTCAGGCAAACCGCCCACTGAGCAGCAACATTCTGTTCGTATTTTTCTATCAGGGATCTAAGAAAATTGCGCGTGTGGTCTACATCTTTATGCGGTTCCCAGGTTAACCTTTCCGATGTTCTGCTGTCACTGGTAAAAGCAAATACATCCTCCGCGTCAGAAAGTGTTACTTTTCTTAGCAAAAGGTTCTGCGTCTCTATGGATGGTAATTGGTTAAAGTTAAACTTCATTTTTTGAGGTTTCTTGTAGAACAGCACTTGCTTCCTTTATACCGATATTAAAAAGCATGTCCAGGCAACTTATTCCGGGTTTAAATTCGTCAGGAGAGTTAAGCTGGGGATAGTGCGGGTGAGAAAACTCCTGCACCTCTATTTTGATGCCTTCCTGTTCATACCTGTCAGTGTCCATGTATTTAAGAGCACCCGTGCCGGAAAGATACGTCTTGGCGTCAGCCTGTTTTACCAGTTCCAGAATGAGGTCATCTTTTTTCAATGACCTGTCATAGTCAAGTTCGCTCATTAACCTGACGGGGGTCCTGATACCGAACATTTTGAGCGCGATTCGCATGGAATCGTACAAGGGGTCTATCAGAAACTTATAATCCTTCTCATACACCTCCTGTATAACTTCTATCACCTCATCAAAAAAAGGGTGCTTTTTATAATTATCCTGAATAAAATAAAAGTGCTCTTTCTGCCAGTCAGGGTTTGACAGCTCCAGTTCTTTAATATACTTACCCCTGTAGCCTTTTTTGGAAATATTCACCGTAAGGTACTTTTCTGAACCACCCGTTGTCAAAAAGATGTTTCTGTGCTGGTATGCCCTATCTGCTAACTGCACTTCATCCATCAGGATGAAAGCGTCGCTTTTATTTATCTTGTCTAATAGTCCAAGCCAGGGAAAATAACTAGGTTGATGTATTGATAAAACATTCGCATTGTTATTTGAAATCATTCCAGTCAAGTTTATGGTCAGTTTCTAAGTTTCTTGAATACGTTTTGTTGTTTAAGTTTTTATACTCCATAGGGCTAATGCCATCACCTGGCCTTTTCATAATCAGGTGCTCCGGTTTACATACATCACCCTCCTTAACATCTACTGCCAGGTGTATACTGCGCCTGCTCAATGAGATATTTGGTTTCTCTGAAGGAGAAGGTTCTTTTACACCGCTTCCACTCATTGCTTGCTCAATGTTGCGGATAGCTTTTACCATGGCTGTTAGTTCTGCTGGCTCCAGGGAAGCCCGGTGGTCCGGCCCCTCCATGTTCTTGTCCAGGGTAAAATGCTTTTCTATCACGGTACCCCCCAACGCCACAGCTGCAATCGGAACTTCTATGCCCAGGGTGTGATCAGAGTATCCGACCTTAACTTCCAGATGGTTCTTTATATGGAGCATAGCCCTCAGATTCACATCCTGCATTGGGGTTGGATATTCTGTATTGCAGTGCAGTATGGTGATGTTTTCCTTTTTGGTGCCGTTGTTCAATAATATGGAAAGAGCAGACGCCACTTCGTGTATAGTAGCCATTCCGGTACTCAGTATGATTTCCGGAAAGGCATTAGACATGGCTTCTATATAGGGAAGATTGGTAATTTCCCCGGAGGGTATTTTACCTATTCTGATTCCTTTCTCTTTCAACAACAAAATACTGTCAAGATCAAAGGGAGTGGACAGAAAGAATATTCCTCTATCTGAACAGTAAGAAATCAACGTATCATGATCATCCTCAGTTAATTCCAGCTTCTTTAACATTGCTAACTGAGAAGTTTCCTCTCCTGTAGTTTGCTTCTGGTATTCTGCCTTTGCAGCCAGTTTACTTGAAACCTTCTCTGCTTTAAAAGTCTGGAATTTCACTATATCTGCACCTGCTTCAACAGCAGCATCTACCAGCTTTTTAGCTAGTTCTATACTGCCATTATGATTTACACCTGCCTCGGCTATGATGAGTGTTTTTGTCATTTTTTTGATTTCTTTTACTTCTTTCTCTATATCTGTTTTTCCCTTTGGTTCAAGGGTAAGATCCAACTCTAATCAAGTGTTTTCTTACTCCCGTGTTTTATGAACTAATTTTATGCATGCAGAGCAGTTATGTTACTGTATCGTAGTTTTACATGCTTTGGTTTAGATCAATCTGCTCCTGCACCAGCTATTTCGCTTGTTACTTTTTCTGCTAAAGCAACATTACCAATGCTTTACACCGGCCTCCGCTACTTCGTGGCTTTGCTTACTTATTTGTTTCTCTGGCCGGGTTTCCGACCCAGGTCTGATTGTCGGGTACGTCTTTCAACACAACCGCACCGGCTCCCACTACTACCTTACTCCCGATTCGCACTCCCTGTTTAACCACAGCATTAGCGCCAATAAAACTGCCTTCGCCAACGCTTATACTGCCAGCCAGTACAGCACCCGGGGCAATGTGTGCAAAATCGCCGATGCTGCACTCGTGCTCCACAATACAACCTGTATTGAGAATGACGCCTGCTCCAACTTTTGCCAGTGGATTCACTTTAGCGCCGGCAGCCACAAACGTGCCTTCACCTATCGTAGCCATACCGGAGACAATGCCCGTTGGATGAATAACAGAAGTACAGGATACGCCCTGGCTCCCCAGGAAAAGCATGACTTTTTGCCGGATGTTGTTTTCTCCGACCCCAACGATTCCGGGAATTCCTTCAGCCTTCAGTGGCAATAACGTCTCGGCATCCTGCTCATAGCCTAAGTAGGTAATCCCAAAGGGGTTCGCCTGGGCTTCTGCTCTCTCATAGTACCCCATTATTTCATCCCCGTTCAGCTTAATGGCATCTGCCACAACGTATGCGTGGCCCGAGTACCCGAATAGCGCAATTTTTTTCATGGCTTTAACCTTACGCTGCTCGGAATATTAACCAATCGTTCCTCCACCCATTCGCTGACGCTTACATCATGGTGCTGGCAGTTCTGGAACATGGGTAGCTTGTGCATCAGCGTCCAGGCAGGGCGCAACATAACCCCGTTGCTGTTTGCCTCCTTTAAGAAAGTATCGCGTGCTTCTTTGCTGTCCAGCAGCAGGGCGTTCAGCCAGTAGTTTGCTTTTGCATCCTGCCCTTCCTCGCAGTAGGTAATGTTCTCTACTTCGCTGAAAAAGGATTTGTACGTTTCTGCCAAACCTCGCTTGTTCTCCACAAAAGTCTGCAGCTGCTCCAGTTGGGCACAGGCCAGTGCTGCGTTCAGGTTAGGCATACGGTAGTTGTAGCCAATGTGGTCATGGTTAAACTCCCATGCATGAGGCATCTTGGCCTGTGTGGTCAGGTGTTTGGCAAGCTTGGCAAGCTCCTCGTTGTCTGTTACAATAGCGCCGCCTCCGCCACAGGTCACAGTTTTGTTTCCGTTAAAGCTGAAAGTGCCCAGCAGCCCGGAGGTGCCGGTGTGTTTGCCCTTGTAATAGCTCCCTAAGGACTCCGCAGCATCTTCTATGAGCAGGATCTCCCACTCACGGCAAATGGCGGCTATGCGCTCTATTTCACAGGGAAAACCGTACGTATGCATGGGCACACAGGCCGCTATCCGGTTACCCGTGCTGGTGTTGATGGTGCCGTTCTCTCCCTTCTGCCCATACTCCTGCAGAAAAGCCTCTAACTTATCGGCAGACAAGCCCAACGTCTTTCGGTCTATATCCAGGAAAACAGGATGTGCGCCGATGTAGCTGATGGCATTGGCCGTTGCAATAAAGGTCAGGTCCTGCGACAGTACTTCGTCGCCCCGCTTCACGCCGGCTACCAGAAGCGCCATATGCAGGGCAGCCGTACCGTTTACCGTGGCCACTGCATACTTTGCCCCTGTAATTTCCTGCATCATCTCTTCGAAACGGTTTACGTAGGCCCCCACCGAGGATACGAAGGTGGAGTCAATTGCATCGGCAACATATTTCTTTTCGTTCCCGATAAAAAGAGGTTCGTGCAACGGGATGAAGTCCTGGCCCGGGAAAAGGGTTTTAATAAAATCTATAATGTGGCTGTACTTGCTCGTTTGCTCCATGATTTTTGTTAGTTTGTTAATAATGGAGTCGGCCTAAATGTTGTAAATATCCGCTTTGTAGTGGCGCAGGTTCTCTTTGTCTCTGAACCAGGCAATAGTTTCCCTGACACCCTCCTCCAGGTTGTACTTCAGCTGCCAGTCGGTATGCTGCTTGATTTTGCAGTTCGCGCCGTACAAGCGGAATACTTCGCTCTTCTGAGGCCGGAGGCGCACTTCATCCTGGATGATCTTAGCATCAGGGTTAATCTGGTCGATAATACTCTGCGCCAGTTCCCCGATAGAGATTTCAGACTCAGTGGCAATGTTGCAGTCCTCCCCTATCAGGCTCTCTGATTTTGCAATCTGCACGAAGCCATTGGCGGTATCTTTTACAAACAGCAGGTCCCGCGTAGGTGTCAGGTCACCGAGTTTGATTTCGGTTTTGCCTTGTAGCAGCTGTGTGATGATGGTTGGTATAACGGCCCGGGCAGACTGACGCGGACCATAGGTATTGAAGGGGCGGACAATGGTAAGCGGCAGGTTGAAGCTCCTGTAAAAGGATTCGGCGATGCAGTCTGCGCCTATTTTAGAGGCGGAATACGGCGACTGTGGCTGCCGCGGGTGTTTCTCATCAATGGGAATATACTGGGCCGTGCCATACACTTCGGAGGTAGAAGTTACCAGCACACGCTCCACTCCCATGTCCCTTGCTGCCTGCACGATGTTCAGAGTTCCCTTTACGTTGGTGTCGATGTAGCTGTCGGGGGAGTGGTAGCTGAACGGAATGGCGATAAGGGCCGCCAGGTGGAACACCACTTCTATGTCTTTCATTGCGGTACGCACCCCATTCGGGTCCCGTATATCGCCCGAGAAGATCTCTACCTGCTCCAGCTTTTCTTTTGGAAAATTATCTAACCACCCCCAGCTGTTGAAAGAGTTGTAATACACAAATGCTCTGACCTTGCAGCCCTCCTCTAACAGGCGCTCTACTAAGTGGCTTCCTATAAAACCATCAGCACCAGTTACAAGAACATGTTTATTTATTAATTCCATAGAATATTTATTTTTTGAGGCCTGATAGCGCTACCTCGTTATTTTATTTAAAAAACGCTGCTCATCCGTCAGCCATCAAACAGCAGCCTTAAATCTTATACAGACGCCTGATACTTCTTGAGCAGCAGGAACTTTACATCCTTACTTTCCTGTAAAATTCAAGCGTCTCCTCATTGATTTTCTCCAGCCTGAACTTCTGGTTAAAATGCTTCAGGCTTTTCTCACTCATGCTTTCCCGCAGGCGGGCATTATTCACCAGCTTCACAAGCTGCTCCGACAGGGCGGCCGCATTGGCAACCGGAAACATCAGGGCATTCTCATTTTCGTTTACCACCTCATAAAACACTGGTATGTCGGAGCACACCACCGGAAGCGCTGCGGCCTGTGCTTCAATAAGAGAGCCACCCAAACCTTCATATAAAGAAGGGAACACAAAAACATCGGAAGCAGCCAACAACTCCGGCACATCGTGCCTGTGGCCCAGCCAATGTAAGCCAGGTGTAAGCGCAGGGTGTTTCTCCAGGAAAGCGTCTATATCAGCAGAAGCATTGCCCTTTCTCCCGCAGAACAAAACTTCGATTTTGCCCCAGACAGCAGGGTGTTCAGCATGCATCTGCTGCAGGGCTTTCAGCAGGTAGATATGTCCTTTCTGAAATTCCTGCCTGCCCACATGTATCAGCCACACCTTGTCCTGGCGGATGCCCAGTTCTGCGCTGAACTTCAACCGGCTCACCGTGCTTGTGCCCAAGTGGCTATTTCCACTCCGGCCACGGTATATAACCGACAACCGCTCCCGGGGCACGCCCAACTCACGCTGGTAGTGATTCTCTACCTCGTGCGTAATCGCAATGGAATGGTCTACCCCCCTGAACCGGGAAAAGTAATCAATATATTTATACAGGTAAAAACCTGCTTTGCTTACCCGCGGGTCCTTTAACCGGATGGGATCATAGGTGCAGTTCACCAAGCTTTCTACATGATAGAAGGAGGCAAACAGTTTTGCCAGCCTGACGCGCAGGTTCGACCTTATCAGGGTAGAATGGACCACTGTAGGCTTATAGGCCCTGATGATAGCCGCAATCTCCCTGCTGTTGCGCAGCAAGCCTTCTCCCTTCAAGAATATTACGGGAAAGCCTTCTCCTAAAATCTCCTGCTCAATGCCTTCTTTCCGGTGCTCCAGCACTACAATTGTCAGGTCCACGCCCTGCGACCGCAGGTAGTACCACAGGTTCGCATTCGAACGCTCTGCTCCACCAGTACCAAGGCTATCCTGTACAAAAAGTATCTTCATGCCTTAATCAGGTAACCGTATTGTTCTAAATAAGGGAGAGCAGCTTTATTTATAAGATTGATATCATCGTTAGAGAGTGTTCGCAGGCTCTTCTCGTTCATGTTCCGGATGCTGCTCTCCACATTGTGAACAGAAAAAACTTCGTTCTTGAAGCTGTTCCCGAAGGGTTCGACCCCTATAAAATCTGTTATTTCCCGCAGCACCGCATCCGGCTCGTCCGTGAATTCTTCGTACGTAATCTCATAGAAGTTATCGGCCTTTGCTTTCGTCTGCTCTACTAGTTCAAGGCTTCGGGCCCACTGCTGCGCACATAGCTCCAGCGGATAGCGGTCTTCTTTCCCAAACATCGGATTTCCCGGCATAATGGCAGCTTTGCGGTGTATTCCCTCCGCTACAGCATACCCGTTCCTGACGAGATGGATGAAGTACACATTTTTAAAATAGCGGTTAAAGAAATCGATGCGGGTGGTGTTGGCAATAGACTTCTCAAGTAACACCGGCTTCTTTAAATCATAGAAATGGGACCAGTGCCTTTTCACTCTCCTGGCTACTTCCGGGGCCTCTTTTTCATCTATTTTCATCTCCTCCTCACACGCATGCCACATACGGCGCCAGGCAAAATCCTCTGGCCGCAGGAGTTTATCTGTGAGTACCACGCCTTCGTCGAGCAGCGAGCTCATGGCCGGGTGCGTGGAAAGCACTTGCTCTAACAATGTTGTGCCTGAATTATAACAGCCGATGACAAACACCCATTTCTTGTTCTGGATGTCGCTCCCCGTCATGTCGAGAAAAGACATGAATGCCTTGTTCTTTCTGAAGCGCCCGACAAGGCGGTGAAAAATTGGTTTATCTGCCATTTAGAATAGTATGTATCTTCTTGCGGAGGGGCAACAGCTTTGTGTGCCATCCACTTAGTATAAAGCGCAGCTTGCCTGCACTGGTTGTGTCTGTTACGCTTAACCGCGATATGCGGTAAGAGTTAAAGTCTTTGCCCGGGAGCTTATGGTCGAACAGGAAAGCAGCCTTTATTCCTGCTTCTTTTGCCATCTTCTCTGTTAAAGGGCTGTGGTTACCATTCGGGTAAGCAAAGAGGTCATACCCCTTCAGCTGCCGCTCCTCAAAAAACTCCCTGGATTTCCGAAATTCCTCCCGCAGCTCTTCTTCCGTGCATTGGTCGAACATGGGGTGCGTGTGCGAGTGATTGGCAATGGTAATGCCGGCCGCCTGCATCTCCAGTAGCTGCGCCGTCGTTAGCTGCACCTGCTCCAGCGAGGGCTTATTTGAGTTATCCCGAAGCTGCTGTATATACGCCAGCCGTTTATGGTTGGGCCATTTTTTCACTTCCCATACCTTTTTCTCTCCTTCTTCGGCTCCCAGCAGGTACACCATTTCATCCCACCAGAAAGGCACCTTAGTATCTATCAACCCTGTAATAATGAACAGGATGGCGGGCATGTTATACTTTTTAAGCAGCGGGAACATGTGCTGATAAAATGAAATGTCGCCATCGTCCACCGTCACCAGGATGTCCTTTCCCTGATAAATCTCAAAGTGCTCAGCCAGTTGATGCTGCGCACCTATTTTATGGTAGGTGACAATCTTCTTATTTAGCTCCAGCTTGTTCATCTTATCGGTGACAGGTTTACAGAATCATACCAGCCGCTACTGTTTCGTTTGTTGTTTCGTCTATTAAGATGATGCTGCCGGTCTGGCGGTTGCGGTTATAGGCATCGGCCAGCAGCGGCTTTGTTGTCCGCAGGCGCACCCGGCTAATCTCGTTCATCTTTATTTCCTTCTCGTCTTCTATGCGGTGCAGCGTATTGATATCAACTTTATAAAGCACCTCCTTTATCATGGTGCGCACCTCGTTGGTAGTGTGGCGCAGGATGTATTTTCCGCGCATCGCAGGGCCCTGCTCGTTCAGCCAGCACAGCATCACATCCAGGTCCTGAATAACTTTTGGCTGGTTGTTTTCCCGCACAATCATATCGCCACGGCTGATGTCGATGTCGTCCTCCAAAGTCATGCTCACCGACATGGGTGGGAACGCTTCCTGCACCGGTCCATCGTAGGTGTCGATGCTTTTGATGGTGCTGCTGAAGCCAGATGGCATCACCAGCACTTTGTCGCCGGGTTTAAAAACGCCTCCTGCCACGCGGCCGGCATAGCCCCGGTAGTCGTGGTACTCGTCGTTGTGCGGTCGGATAACCGTCTGCACCGGGAAACGGCAGTCGATGAGGTTCTTGTCGTTGCCGATGTGGATGGTCTCCAGCATGTGCAGCAGCGTTTCGCCCTGGTACCAGCTCATCTTCTCGGAACGGTTCACCACATTGTCGCCGTGCAGCGCGCTGATGGGCACAAACCGGACGTCCTTTACATTCAGCTTCGCGGCAAATTCGGTATACTGCTCCACAATCTCGTCAAAGCGTTCCTCGGAGTAATCTACCAGGTCCATCTTGTTGATGCACACCACCACGTGCGGAATCTGCAGGAGCGTGGCAATAAAAGAGTGGCGGCAGGTCTGCTCCACTACGCCATTGCGGGCATCCAGCAGGATAAGGGCCAGGTTAGCCGTGGAAGCACCGGTTACCATGTTGCGGGTGTACTGTATGTGCCCCGGCGTATCGGCTATAATAAACTTGCGTTTTGGGGTGGCGAAATAGCGGTAGGCCACATCAATGGTAATACCCTGCTCCCGCTCGTCTTTCAGGCCGTCTGTAAACAAAGACAGGTCCACGTGGTCCAGCCCTTTTTTCTCGCTCGACTTTTTAACAGCCTCCATCTGGTCTTCGAAGATGGATTTTGAATCGAAGAGTAACCGGCCGATAAGGGTGCTTTTTCCATCATCCACACTTCCGGCAGTCGTAAATCTTAATAGTTGCATAGTTTCTTGCTTGTTTAGAAGTAGCCCTGTTTCTTTCTGTCCTCCATCGATGTTTCGGAACGCTTGTCGTCGGCCCTGTTGCCGCGCTCTGTGTGGCGCGTAGCGGCTACTTCCAGAATGATTTTATCTAAGGTATCGGCATCAGACTCCACGCCACCGGTAATGGTGATATCGCCCAGCGTTCTGAAGCGGATGTGCTTGCGCACCACTTCTTCCTCGTCGCGCAGGCGGATGTACTCCGACACAGGCAGCCAGGTATTGTCTCGGAAAATAACATCCCGCTGGTGCGCAAAATAGAGCGAAGGAATGTCCAGGTTCTCCGTCAGGATGTACTGCCAGATGTCCATCTCCGTCCAGTTGCTGATCGGGAATACCCTGAAGTGCTCGCCCATGTTCTTTCTGCCGTTAAACAGGTTCCACAACTCCGGCCGCTGGTTCTTGGGGTCCCATTGCCCGAAATCGTCGCGGTGGGAGAAAAAGCGCTCTTTGGCTCTTGACTTTTCTTCGTCGCGCCGTGCCCCACCAATGGCTGCATCAATATGATGCTTCTCGATGGTATCCAGCAGAGTGGCTGTCTGCAGGGCATTGCGGCTGGCATTTTTTCCGTTTTCCTCTTTCACCAGCCCCTTGTCTATCGACTCCTGCACCGACCCTACTATAAGCTGCACACCCAGTTCCTTCACCAGGTTATCGCGAAAGGCAATGGTTTCAGGGAAGTTGTGGCCGGTATCGATGTGCACGAGCGGCATGGGGATTTTGGCCGGAAAAAAAGCTTTGCGGGCCAGGTGGGTGACTACGATGGAGTCTTTACCGCCGGAAAACAGAATGGCTGGCCACTCGAACTGCGCCACTACCTCCCGGATAACATATATGGCCTCTGCCTCTAACTCTTTTAAATGACTTAATGAATAATTACTCATTTGGTAGGTTCAATTTAGGTACGATGTAAGAAATAAGCTTTTGTACGGATACATCAAGCGGTTCCTTATCTGATTGAATGTGAATGGCAGGATCTTCGGGAGCCTCGAACGGAGCACTGATACCCGTAAAGTTGCTGATTTCCCCCTTGCGTGCCTTGGCATAAAGTCCCTTCGTATCCCGCTGTTCACACACCTCCACCGGGCAGTCTACAAACACCTCAACAAAGTTGCCCTCACCTGCTATTTCCCTTACACGCTCCCTGTCTTCTTTAAAAGGCGAAATAAAAGCCGACATCACCACAAGGCCAGCATCTGCCATCAGCTTTGTTACCTCCCCTATTCTGCGAATGTTTTCTTTGCGAGATTCATCTGAAAAGTCAAGGTCACTGTTGAGCCCTTTGCGCACATTATCACCGTCCAGTACAAACGTGTGATACCCATGCTCATAAAGGTATTCCTCAAGGGCATTGGCAAGGGTAGATTTACCGCTGCCGGAAAAACCGGTAAACCAAATGACCATAGAACGGTGTCCTTTCATCTTGTTTCGCAGCTTCCTGTTTATCCGGTGCTTGTGTGGTATAATGTGTAGCTTTTCACTCATAGTTTTAGAAGTACATAAGTATGATGTAGGTAATACATGTTATAGAGTACAATAGGGTGAATGGCACACCTATCTTCAGGAAATCAGATGACTTATAAGACCCTGGACCATAGATCATGAGGTTCGTCTGGTACCCAACCGGAGTTAAAAAACTGGCAGATGCCCCAAAGGCAATCGCAACGTAAAAACCCATTGGGTCGAAGCCCATGTCATGGCTAAGAGAATACGCAATTGGGAAAGCAATGGAGACTGCAGCCACATTGGTTAAGAAGGAGGTCAGCAAAACCGTGACGCTGAACAATCCAATCAACACTCCATACTTTCCAAAATCCTGAAAGAATGCAATAAATAAGGTTGCTATTTCATTTGCTATTCCTGTATCAATCAACGCTTTGCTCAGCGTTAAGGCACTCGCCAGCACTACAAGCAGTTCCAGGTCGAGGAGTTTCTTTATTTCATCCACCCGCAGGAGACCGGTAACGGCCATGAGCACACTCACCAGGAAAATACTAAAAAACAGGCTGAAGAAGCCTGCTATCATCAACCCCAGCGCCAACAAAGCGCCAATTCCAAAAACTGCTTTTTTCCAGGTAGCAGTGCCATTTGTTCTTGACACTACTGATACAGTGTACAAATCTTTGTTGTTTTTGTTACGAGAAAGAAATTTCTGGCCTGCTGACAGCAGAAGTAAATCACCGGGTTCCAGCACAATAGCCCCAATCTTACCTGTCAGGTTCTCTCCATTCCGGTGCACTGCCACCACCGCAGCGTCATGTTTAGCCCTGAACTGGCTTTGCTTTAACGTGCGCCCTATCAGGTCACTGTTTCTCGGCACTACCGTCTCCACCAGGTTCACATGCTTGGCAATACCCAGTTTGCCTGAGTGCGGTATCTGCAGACCGTTGTCCTGCTGCAAAAGCTCCACTACTTTTTCAGTATCACCTGCAAAATACAGGTGGTCGCCTACCTGCAGCACCTCCCCTGGCGTAACCGGGCTGATGCCCTTCCCTTTTCTAACTATCTCAAAAAGGTAGATCCCCTCCAGGTTCCGAAGGTTGGCTTCGGCAATGCTCTTACCAGCCAGTACAGATCCTTCTTCAATAAGCGTTTCTACGAGATATTCACGGGCATTGGTTTTAAATTCGTCCAGTGGGTTTATCCGGGACGGTAACAGCTTATAGCCAACAGTGGCTAAAAAAGTAAGTCCTACGGCTGTAACCAGCACTCCCGGCACAAAGAAATCCAGAAAGCCCAGGCCTTCAGGCTCCCTGGAAAGAATGAATCCATTCAGAACCAGGTTGGTAGAGGTACCTATCACCGTCATCATTCCTCCAATAATAGCTGCAAAGGAGAGCGGGATCAGCAGCTTGGAAGGTGCCACCTTATGCCGCTTCGACCACTGGTACACATACGGAATCATTAAGGCGACAACAGGCGTGTTATTGATTACAGAGGAGAGCACAGACACACCGGCTGTCATGCGAACCATAAAGGCCCTGGGACTCTTCGCTGAACGGAACAGCCTGTTCAGAAAACCGATGAGGTTGAAGTGGTTCTTGATGCCTGCGGTAATGAATATGAGCAGGAATATGGTAATAATGGACTCATTACTCAGACTTTGCAGGAAATCGGCTGGCTGTACCACCTTTGCCAGCATCAGCACAATAATGCCGCTGATAAAGACCAGTGCCGGGCGCATTGTATCCAGCAGCAAACCTGCCACGCACCAAACCAGCACTGCAATTGTAACCCATTTTTCGATCGGCAGATCAACCATTAACGCTTCACTACAAACCAGGGGTTCAACAGGTTTTCCTTGTTGTACTGCAGGGGGGCATCCGTATGATACTGCACCACGCTACAGCCCACACTGCGCGCAATGGCATCCCCGGCTGCGGTGTCCCACTCCATGGTAGGTGCCAGGCGCGGGTAAATGTCGGCCACCCCCTCTGCCACCAGGCAGAGCTTCAGCGAGCTGCCCATCGACACAAACGCTACCTCGCCATGCTCTTCCTGCAACTTCGCAACAAACGCCTCTGTCTCCTCTGATCTGTGCGAACGGCTTCCTACTACCGTGTACTTCCGCCCCTCGTTTATTTTTAATGGCAGGCTATCTCCTGCCTCCTTCCAGTTATCCGGGAGTTTGTGTTCCTTTAGCTCCAGTTTCCTGGCGCCCTCTCCCGATGCGCCTATATAGAGCCACTGCTTTACTGGGGCATACACCACTCCCAGCACAGGAACCCCGGCTTTTATAAGAGCTATATTTACTGTGAACTCCCCATTGCGCTTCACAAATTCTTTTGTGCCATCCAGTGGGTCAATAAGCCAGTAAGCAGGCCAGTTCTTTCTTTCCTCGTAAGCAATCTGGCTGCCTTCTTCGCTTAATATGGGATACGGTGTTTTTTCAAGGTGTGCTGCTATCACCTCATGTGCCTTTTTATCGGCCATGGTAAGAGGCGATTCATCTGATTTGTATTCTACAGCAAACTCCTGTTCATATATTTCCAATATCTTGACTCCTGCCTCTATGGCAGCTGAAGATATAAGTTGACTTAAATCCATTTTTATTCAATACAGTTAGGTACTCTCTCGCGAGAGGTTAAACATGAAAAACCAGTCGCTGAAGATTCCTCTTACTTATAAAACCCTGATCACCTGTTCTTCATATCGCTGGCTTTATTGGCTAATGATGTTTTGGCAGGGTGGTGCACGTAGGCAGCTGCAAAATGCTTTTACGGCTAGCGTAGCATCCGCTTCAGTTCAACACCAGCAAACGTGGAAAAATCTTTTATTTTCCAGGCCAGCTTATCAGTAGAGGTGTCAAAATCGCTGTAGCCAAAAGATTCAGCAAGCGCAATTGTCTCGGCACGCAACTCATGACCGAACTTGTCATCTGTTTTCCACTTATAGAGAGAAGAGCTTCTAAAATGGAAATTATCTGACACTCGCTCCAGGCCTAATTTCTCCTGCATGAAAGCCCCGTTTTCAGCCACCAAGTCTTCATAGCGCACCAGCTCTATGTTCAGTTCCTCTTTATATTCAAGCAGGTTTTTGTTTGACAGGTACCACTCTTTTTCAAACTGCCTGCAATCAAACCGCCACCTGTCCCAGCCGGAGTAGATAACCGAAAGTGGATGGCGCACCAGGCCTATCACTTTAAAGTCCATGTCTTTCTGTTGCAGGGAAATATATTCTCTTATCAGGTCCAGGTTACTTTTATTATAAAGGTGATGCGGGCTCTTTTCCACAAAACGGGGCTGATGTTGTTGTACCAGCCGGGTGTAAAGGTCAAACAGGTGTTCCTTTGTGGCATTTTCAGGTGTGAGTGTTCCTAGGTTGCCTTCCTCACAAAACTGCTTCAGGCTTTCAAGGGCTTTTGTGTTTGTGAATGGAACCTTGCTTCTGTGCATTTTCTGCTGCGGGAGCCCCAGGATGGAAGCCACTTTGGTCCAAAAGAGGGTTTCGTTCTCGTGGTGGCGTGCGTGTGTCGTCATCTGAAAACCAAAGTCCTTCACCAGGAATTTCTGCAGCGCACTGGAGCCTGCTGACTTTGTAGATAGAATAATACAGTTGTACAGTTTATGCATATGATTTGCTGGTTACATTTATCCTCCGGAACCTGATAGCAGCGTTCTGTGGCCCCTGTTCCTACGCTGTACAACCCGCCTCCCTCTCATTCAGCCTTAGTAGACGCAGCGTATTACTTCCTGGCTGCCCCGATAAACAACCTTGTTATAGGGCAGCGTACGGCAGTGTTTCAGTTAAACAGTATGACCGCCGACAAATCAGTAAAATAGGTGACAGATATCTTCGTGCCTAAGCAGTAGCTGTTAAAAGCACTGGTAAGCAGGAACTGCTACTTATAGTCATGTATCCTGTCTGCAGAAGGCGAAGCGCTTTTCATGTGCTCTTCCTCCTCTAGCTCCTGAGCTGAAACAACAGGTTGTTCATGTACCTCCGCTTACGTGGGCTTATATTAGTAAGGTTATATTATTACGCACAGCTTTGCACATCATTTTTACCCTCTGGCCCTTAAAACCCCTGCTACTTAATGTATTATAAAACAAAAGTTCTAAAACAAGATGTACATAAAACTGCACTAGTATCCTGCTTTCTGCTTTAAGAAATCACGATGGATTTTATAGACTGAATACTTTAAAGCGACACAAGCGCCTCATCTGCTTGCTGCTTGCAATTACGGTTCAGGGCTTCACCTTTTTCAGATACAGCAACTGCAGCCGTGAGTTTACTTTTACTGAGAGATCTTCCAGCTTTGAGCGCTTCAGGTCAAAGAAATCCTGATTGTCACTGACAACTCCCGGAAACCTGTCTTTGATCTTATCATATATCATGTTCCTGGCTTGCTTTACGTAGGAGTGATTCCGGATTCCCAGTTTCCGCTCAATAGCAGAATCCACCAATCTCCAGCTTTCAATCACACTCCTTACCCTGTCTTCCTTATTCCAGGAACTGGTGTTGTTACCGGTATGATGCCTGTAATACACTTCTGTGGCAGGCACAAAAACTATTTGCGAGGCACACAACAGCACCCGGGCAAAAAACTCCCCGTCCTGGTTCATCTTCAAGTCCTCGTTCCAAGGACCTGCCTTTTCGATGACGCTTCTCCTCGTGAGGTACACGTGTGGGGGAAACCAGATACTGTGTTTCCCGAAAACGTCAAGTAGCTTTAACGGGCCTTCGGAACTGATGTAGGTTGGTTCGTTGGGCTTTGCACTAAAGCGGTCATGGGATGTTCTGAAACGGCCCCATTTGCAGGTTGCCACGGCATCCGTAGCTGCCTGGTTTAGCGCCTGCACCTGCGCCTCAAATTTATTCGGTGCCAGTAAGTCATCAGAATCCAGGAATTGGATAAACTCTCCTTTTGCAGCCTCCAAACCTATGTTTCTGCAGGAGTTACCTCCTTTGCGCCTGTCCGGGGGGCGCTTTATGTATCTGAACCGGGTGTCAGCGTCGGTGTATCTTTCTACAATCTCTTCTGTTGCATCCTCCGACCCATCATCCACTATGATACACTCCCAGTCAGTTAGCGTTTGAGACTTGATGGAATCTAATGTTTCACTTATTAGATCTCCCCGGTTGTATGTTGGAATGACGACTGAAACTTTAATGCTCATAAAAAAATTACTTCACGAAATATATTAGCAGGTAACTATTTCAAAGGATACTGCTCCTTCTGTCCAAAAGTTTTGACTTTACTGGCTGGTAACTGCACGGGCATTTGTTGACTCGGTTTAACTTTCTGCAGGCAGGTAAATTTCAATAGTAGTGCTCTCCTGCTCATCCCTCTTTTCTAAAGCTTTTCACACAGTGAATGTTTTCAAGAGGTTTTGCCTAAGCTGCCGTAGCAGCAGCTGTTACAATAACTCCCTAACGGCCTTTTCTACAGCTCCTGCCTGTGCTCTCCAGGATGGGGTAGGTTCCCTCACAAGAGAGGCATCGTCTTAGGCAGGTGTGGCTCTTCTTTAGCTCCGCTACAGGCTGCCTCCCTGCGTTCTGCACCGCCTTAATTACAGGACGCTCAACCCAAAGAGAGCAAACAGTTCACTTCGTGCTGCAGATTTTGAGTTAGAGCACTACCACTATGTAGTAGTTTATGCGCTAAAGAGGCAAAGGAAGAGCATGCCAAGCATGTTCTGCACTATGAGTAAGGTAACTTAAAGATATGCTTACAAGCCTCCTCTCAGAAGCGTAATAGCATTGAAAGAAAGACAAGGAGTAGCTACAGGAGCGTTGAAAGAAGCTGGGTCCGAATTAAGCAAAAGCAGGCAGCGGCTTTTAACGCTCAGTACGACAGCTTTATGCCTTCAACAGGCAAAAGAAACACTGCTCTTTTCCTGTAGAGGGTACTTATTCAAATAATGGAATGGGAGCAAATACGCTGCGCCTGGAGCTGCCTGCCAGGAAAAAACTATCTTCCTGCGTACCAGCCCACAGCTATCTGTAAACCCTGCAGCGCTGAGTATTCGGGATCATACCCGATGAGTTCTTTTGCTTTGGAGATGTTCGCTAAGCTATGCTTTACATCACCTTTGCGCTCCTCCCGGTATTGAGGCCGGATGCTCACGTCTGCAATGTCACAGATCTTATCCCAGAGCTGGTTTAAAGTGGTGCGTTCGCCAAAAGCAATGTTAACAACTTCGTGTTGCTTAATTTCCGAGGCAAGCATGGCTCTTACATTTGCCTGAACGGCATTCTCTACAAACGTAAAATCACGGCTGGTTTCGCCGTCACCATTTATATAAGGAGCCTCTTTGCGGAGTGCCGCCTCAATGAACAAGGGAATAACAGCCGCATAAGGGCCTTGCGGGTTCTGCTTCGGCCCAAACACGTTGAAGTAGCGCAGGCCTATGGTATGGAAATCGTATGTCTTCGAAAATACACTGGCATACAGCTCATTTACATACTTGGTCACCGCATAAGGCGACAGCGGATTTCCAATCTCATCTTCCACTTTCGGCAGGCCGGGGTGATCGCCGTAGGTGCTGGAACTGGCAGCATAGACCATCCGCTTTACACCTGCATCGCGGGCAGCCACCAGCATGTTCAGGAAACCACTGATGTTTACCTCGTTACTGGTGATTGGGTCATTGATAGAACGTGGCACTGAACCCAAGGCGGCTTGGTGCGAAACAAAATCTATTCCCTCTAAAGCTTTCCGGCAGGTCTGCAGGTCCCGTATATCTCCTTCTAAAATTTCGAAAGCAGGATTGTCTTTGAAGGATTCAACATTTTCCTGAGAACCGGTAGCCAGGTTGTCGAGCACCCGTACTTTCTTCGCCCCGTATTTCAGCAGGTATTCAACCAGGTTAGAACCAATAAAACCGGCACCACCTGTTACGAGAAATGTAAACTTGCTTAGATCTTCAGAGTGATATTTTGTTTCGTACACTTTTAAATGTTTTAGTTTATGTTAGTGGTTTAGAGGAAATTCAGGTTTGGTTTAGAGGAGTTCGTATAGCTAAACGTTCTAAACCAAACCTAAACCAACTCAACATCCTACAGCCTTGCGTCAGCCACAGTTTTCGGCAAGGCGCCTTTTACGTCATAAATAACAGCGTTGGACTTGCAGAGCTTCTTCAGGTCCAGGTCTTTAAACTCGTTGTGCGACACAGCCAGCACAATGGCATCACAAGCAGTTACGCTGCCTAACTCTTTTACCGAATCCCAGCCATACTCATGTTTTACCTCAGCAGGTTCTGCCCATGGGTCGTAGATGGTGATATTTGTCTGGTATTCTTTAAGCGTGCGTAAAATATCCACTACTTTGGTGTTGCGCACATCCGGGCAGTTTTCTTTGAATGTAATACCCAGCACCAGGATTTTAGCCCCTTTAACAGGAATATCCTTTTTTACCATCAGTTTAATCACTTCGTGTGCCACGTACTCACCCATCCCGTCGTTCAGACGGCGGCCTGCCAGAATGATTTCCGGGTGGTAGCCTACCTCCTGCGCCTTCTGTGCCAAATAATAAGGGTCTACACCGATACAATGGCCACCTACAAGCCCTGGTTTAAATTTGAGGAAGTTCCATTTGGTACCTGCTGCCTGCAGCACCTCGTCGGTATCGATGTTCAGGCGGTTAAATATTTTGGCAAGCTCATTTACGAAAGCAATGTTTATATCTCGCTGCGCATTTTCGATTACTTTAGCGGCCTCTGCTACCTTAATAGAAGTTGCTTTGTGCGTGCCGGCAACAATCACAGAGTTGTATAATTTATCAACTTTTTCTGCTGCTTCCGGCGTAGAACCAGACGTTATTTTGAGAATTTTAGCTACTGTATGCTCTTTGTCTCCGGGGTTGATGCGCTCCGGGGAATAACCGGCAAAAAAGTCAACGTTAAATTTCAGCCCGGACACTTTCTCCAGCACGGGCACACATTCCTCCTCTGTTACGCCAGGATAAACTGTAGACTCATACACGACGATATCGCCGCGCTTCAGCACCTTTCCTACTGTTTCGCTGGCTTTGTACAACGGGGTGAGGTCAGGCCGGTTGTGTTTATCCACCGGAGTAGGAACCGTGATAATATAAAAATTTGCTGCTTCAATCAGCTCCAACTGATTTGTGCAGCGTAATCCCTTATCGGCAGCGCTATCGTTTGTTATAACCTTCTGAAGCTCCTCCTCCGACACCTCCAGTGTCTGGTCGTGGCCTTTTTTCAGTTCTTCAACGCGCTGCGCATTTATATCGAAGCCAAACGTTTTATATTTCTTTGCAAATTCTACGGCAAGCGGTAAGCCAACATACCCAAGGCCAATAACTGCTATGGTAATATTCTCTGTTTCGGTTTTCCCTAACGACATTCCTTATTAAAAATTTATATTTTTCAGATAACTGTACTCTCACCTATTTAAGAGGCACTAAATTACAAACAGTTATCTAGAGTATATAACTATTTTACCATAAAGACATATTGGCAAACTTCTTCCGCCAGCTCGGCTTTTTCTCCTCGCCGTAGCCGTACCCATAGCCATACCCGTAGCCATAGCTGCCGTTCGCCTTATCGGCATCATTGAGTACCACCATCGGGTGCTTCACTTTTTTGCTCTTATACAAATCATCCACAATAGCAATCTGAGATTTGCTCGTATAATTATAACGCACCATGTAGATACACGAATCAGTGTAAGGGGTCAAGGCCAAGGCATCCGCCACCTGCCCCACCGGTGCCGTGTCTATGATAACAAAGTCGAATCGTTCCTTCAGTTCCTGGATTAAATTTCCCACCTGGGGCAGCATGATAAACTCTCCCGGGTTAGGCGGAATCGGCCCCACTCCTACAACAGACAGCCCCGGTAGCGCTGGCATTGGCTGTAAAATCTCTTCTACCGCCATCGTCTCTGACATCAGGTAATTGGTAATACCTACTTCATTTGGCAAGCCAAGCCGATCTGTCAGGGCGGGCCTCCTGAGGTCGAAGCCTACTACTACTACCTTCTTTCCAGTGAGCACCAGGCTGGCTGCCAGGTTCACGCTAAAAAATGTTTTCCCCTCCCCGCTCATGCTCGATGTAACCAGGATAACCTTGTTTTCTTTACCGGCAGTGGCAAACTGCAGATTAGAACGGATTAGCCTGAACTGCTCTGCAATCGGGCTTCTGCTGTCATGTGTTACAACAAGTGTTTCATAGGTACCGCTGTTGTTCAGCTCTCCCAGTATAGGCGTAGCAGTAGCCTGTTCCACATCCCGGGTCTGCTCAACTTTATCATTCAGTAAGTTCTTGATGGTGATACCGGCAAATGGTACTGCCAGGCCTGCCAGTAGGGCAAACAGGTATACCATGTTTGTTTGAGGATGCACCGGCCCTGATGCCGTAGCAGGATCTATCACACGGGAGTTAGACACTGTGGCAGCAAGCGATATGGCCGCCTCCTCCCGCTTATGCAGGAGGTACAGGTATACATTGGTTTTAATGCTTTGCTCCCTGTTAATTTCCAGGAGCTCCCGCTCCATGGTAGGCACCTGCTGAATCTTGGACCTGGATTCAGCGGCACGCGCCTGCAGGTTCTGCTGGGAAATTTCCAGCCCCCTGCTGATATTCTGTATATTTTCCAGGATATTCGTTCTCAGGTTATCCAACTGATCATTCACGTTGACTAAAACCGGGTTGCCCGGCTTCACAGTCTGAAGAAGGCGGTTACGCTCCAGTTGCAACTGGTTGAAGTTTCCTATTAAACCAGACAAAGTTGGGTCACTGATGCTGAGAGAGGTAGGGACTAACTCCAGCCGGTTCTCATCGTTTCTCAGGTAAGACTCTATAGACTGCAGTACATCAATCTCAATTGCCAGATCTGCCAGCCGCTTGCTGTAGGCATCCTGGTTAGCAACATATAAGCCACCGGCAGTCGATACGTCTGTTACGGCATTCGCCCGTTTATAGCTTTCCACATCCTTCTCCACCTCCGACAGTTCATCTGTCAGGTAGGCAAGCCGATCGTCTATGAAGTCGATGGTGCTGGAGGCCAGCACCCTTTTGTCATCAACTATTTCCTTGCCATAAACTTCTGTTACCTTGTTGATGATGTCTTTCCCTTTTTCCGGCACCGCATCTGTTAAACTCAACAGCAGCACACGTCCGCTGTTTCCGTAAGGAGAGACATTGAGTTTATTATTGTACTGGCCTGCCAGCTTCCGGATATCGTGCAGCATAACGGTTACCGTTTTCTCACTGCGTGACTTTCTGGGAGGTGCCACAACAGTGAAAGTGCCATAGGGCTTTCTGATTTCCTGACCAAACTGGTACAAATCCCGCCCCGTATTGTCTTCCAGCTCAAATGTGTTGTTATCCTTTATATGCATGGTCAGCACTTTCCCGAAGGCCGCTGAGTCCAGTTTACTGGTCAACACTCTAAGCGGAAGGTCTTCCCCGTACACCTCAACGCTTTTTACCCTTCCCTCTACATAATAAGTGGCATTTAATGACAACTCTGCCAGCGCCCTTTCCATCAAACTCTTGGATTTGAGTATAATGATTTCATCTTCAATGCTTTGGGTTGTCTGGAATACCCCCAGGTCGTTCAAAGCCATGGAGGGCCCTTGTTTGTCGTCTTTTACAAGAAGTGTACTGCTGATACTATACAGAGGGGTGGTGTAACGCACATAGAGATATGCCGCCGCTAAAAACAGAAGAATGCTTAATACAAATAAATACCAGTAGCGCAGGTATTTAGATAAGATGTTTTTGATATTAATTGGCTCAGATTCGTTTTCCGAGAATTCGAATTCAGATTCAGACATACGTAGTAGTCCTATTTTAAATTAAGTGTTGTATTTAATTGATAAATATCAGCCTAGCGGGTAAAGATCAGCAGTGCCGTTGACAAAAGACCGACTGCAAACCCCCAGTTACGCCTGATAAAGCCCGTACCGGCCACTTTGGCCTTGTCCGGCTCTACATAAAGCACATCATTTTGATGCAGGTTAAAATAGGGAGAGTCAAAAACCTTGCTATCATTCAGGTTTAACCGCGCCATCGTCCTAATGCCATTCTCCTCCCGAATCACAAGCACATCCTCCCTTTTGCCATAGAGGGTCATGTCTCCTACCATGCCAAGTGCTTCTATTACATTCAGGTTGTCATCCATGGCGGTTATCACCGTAGGGCTGCTGACTTCACCGATTACCGTCACCCTAAAATTCATGTACCTCACTTTAACGATTGGCTCCTCCAAATATTTCCGAAGTTCGGCTGTTAATTTATTGTTGGCTTCCTCACGGGTTAAACCGGCTAATTTTATCCTGCCTAAAACCGGAAACTCGATAAACCCCTGATCATCCACCAGATAGCCCTGGGCGGCGTCGTTACCTCCCTGCTGTTGTTGCCTCACGCCAGAGTTGTTACCAACAGGCTGAAGGACACCTGTGTTGAAGAGCATATTAGACTCGGGGTTAAGCGTCATGACAGTAATACTCAGCAAATCCTCAGGTTTGATCACCGGTCCTTTATCCTGCTTTATTTTTTCTGTGATAACAGGTTTATCTTTAGGTAAGTCACTGAAATAAACGATGTTTCTTGTTCTTAGAACGCTACAGGAAGTAGACAGAAACAACAGTATAATGCAATAAACACTAATTCTCATTATAGTTTTGGTGTATAAGGGCGAATTAATTAGAACAATTAGACGCAATTCTTCTAAAAAAGATGTAAAGCAGTTTGTTTTCAGCGTAGTTCAGGGCAAAAGCGGCAAATTTCAATTTCTATGTTTTAAGCTTGTCACATAGTTAACGCACTCCGGGTTGTTATTCTTTTGATATCAGTTTCCTGTTCTTTCTAATTCTGTAAAATCGCTGCACATTGCTTTTACAGGTTGAAACAGAATACAATAGCAAAAGAGGCAAAACAGATGCCTCTTGGTTTCATTATCATGGGAGCAGTGGTCATGTGTTCCCTCTTTTTACTGTACCACTCCCCACCTAATCAAACACCTTCACTTATTACTCCCTTTGATTGGGTTTTGTTACTTTGTCTGTTGAAACGCCTTTCTACACAGTAACCTGACAAAAAATCCTCAGCAGAACTATTTATTAGCCTAAAGCAGCTAACTCCCTGTTCTGCGGCTTGTTTGGCAGGAGCCAGAACTTAGGTGGGTAATGTAAAGCTTCCTTAAAGAAAATGGCCACATGCTTACCTGTTATGGTAGGCATGTGGCCAGCAAATATTTCTGATTTTAGGTCTTTTAGTTTCTTACCGCAATCATCAGCCCTAGTTCCTTATAGCGCATCCCAAATCTCTTGGCGATGTGGCCGTTCGTCAGGCTACCCTTATAAATGTAGACACCGCTGCGGTAGTGCTCGTTTGTGAACAGCACCTCATTGATGCCGCCATACTTCGAGAACTCTGTGAAAATGGGGGTAAATATATTGCTCAACGCCTGAGAAGCCGTACGCGGCACTCTGGATGGGATGTTGGGAACGCAATAATGGATAATGTCATACTTGCGGTAAATCGGGCGGGAATGAGATGTTAGCTCGGAAGTTTCGAAACAACCTCCCTGGTCGATACAGACATCTATGATAACAGAACCTGGGTTCATCTGCGCAATAATGCTTTCCTCTACCATATTAGTAACCTGTCCCTCTTCCGCTACCAGGGCGCCAATCACCACATCGGCCTGCTTTATTTCGTGGTAAAGCACTGCCTTATCCAAAGTAGAGGTGAAAAGCTGTGTGCCCACGTTCTGCTTCAGGCGGCGCAGTTTATAAATGTGGTTGTCGAATACCTTTACTTCGGCCCCCAGGCCAAAGGCAGCGCGTGCAGCGTGCTCCGCCACCGTACCGGCCCCTAATATCACCACCTTGCTGGGTGGCACTCCTGTGATTCCTCCCAGAATAACACCCTTACCATCATTGCTGCTGCTCAGGTACTCCGCCGCCACCAGCATTACGGTGCTGCCCGCAATCTCGCTCATGGCACGCACCACAGGCTTGGCATCCGACTTATCACGAATCAGTTCAAAAGAAATAGCGTTGATTTTTTTGCTCAGCAGCGCATTGATGTAATCGGCTGTGAGGTTACCGAACTGGAGCGCAGAGATAAGTGTCTGGGCTGGGCGCAGGTACTCTATTTCGTCATAGGTAGGAGGGGCAATCTTCAGGATGATATTCGCCTCGTACACCTCCTGGGTAGAGTAGACAATTTTGGCACCTGCCTCGGAGTAATCATGGTCTGAGTATTTGGAGGGGCTTCCGGCCCCTGTTTCCACCCAGATGCGATGGCCCTGGTCTGTGAGTTGTTTCACGGCATCCGGGGTAAGTCCTATCCTGTTCTCCTGAAACGACGATTCTTTGGGAATGCCGATAAATAAGCTGCGGCGCCTCTCTTCTATTGCCAGCATCGACTCTTTTGGGTAAAGAGCCTGGTTGGTAGCTAACTTCTCTAATGCTACGGCGAACTTATCCGTCATACTATACTCTATTTATGGTCATGGTGCGCACCTCGCCATCAGCAGCAGGTTGCAGCGCTACTAGCAAATAATGCTCTGGCAACAAATTTGGTATCATCGAGGGCCACTCAATCAGGCACAACCTGCCTGATTCAAAATATTCGAGAGCACCTATATCCAGCGCCTCACGCTCCTCATTTATCCTATAAAAATCAAAATGATAAATTAGGTTCCCTCCTGTGGCCTCATATTCATTTACGAGGGCAAAGGTAGGGCTGCTAACGTTCTCTTGTACACCTAGCTGAGAACAAATTTCTTTGATCAGCGTTGTTTTGCCGGCGCCCATCGGCCCTTCAAACAAAATGACTGATTCCTGTTTAGCCTGCTCTAAAAGCACAGAAGCCGCCGCTGGCAAGTCAGCCAACGACGACATCTGGATTTTTACCTGATGGGTTCCTTTTTTATACATTCTTGGGCGTAAGCGTGACAAACGGTATAATAACCTCCTCCAGCGACACACCCCCATGCTGGAAAGTGTCTTTATAGAAGTTCACGTAGTAATTATAGTTATTAGGGTACGCAAAGAAATAATCCTCTATTGCGAACACAAACGTAGTAGAAACATTGGCTTTAGGCAAGAAAAATCGTTCGGGTTTACGTACCGTGAACACATCTTTATCGGTGTAGCCCAGGTTTTTACCGTGCTTATAGCGTAAGTTCGTGTTCGTGTTGCGGTCACCGATAATCTTGAAAGGGCGCTTTACACGGATGGTGCCGTGGTCAGTAGTGATGATGAGCTTACCTTTCTTTTCGGCAATCATGCGCAGCGTGTCATAAAGTGGCGAGTGCAGAAACCATGATTTCGTGATGGAACGGTAGGCTGACTCGTCAGGCGCCAGTTCCCGCACCATGTTACTGTCAGTGCGCGCGTGCGAAAGCATGTCCACGAAATTATACACAATAACATTCAGCTTGTTGTTGTCCAGGTTGCTGAACTTGTTGAGCAGTTCGCGCCCTGCCGCCACGTTTGTGATTTTGTGGTAGCTGTGCTTGTCCGTCACGCGGTTCTGCTGAAACTGAATATCCAGAAAATCCGACTCATGCAGGTTCTTTCCTTCTTCCTCATCGTCGCTCACCCACATGTTGGGGTACTTTTTGGCAATTTCGGTAGGCAACATGCCCGAGAAAATGGCATTCCGGGCGTAGGCTGTAGTAGTAGGGAGAATGGAATAGAACATCTCCTCCTGGTCCACGGTGAAGTAATCTGAAATGAGCGGCTCCAGCACTTTCCACTGGTCATAGCGCAGGTTGTCGATCAGCAGAAAATAAACCGGCCTGTCCGTCTGCTTTAACATAGGGAACACCCGCTCCTTAAACAGCTGGTGCGACATCAGCGGCGCATCGTCTGAGTCCTGGTTTATCCAGTCTTCGTAGTTCTCCATAATAAACTTGGCGAAGTTGGAGTTGGCCTCATCTTTCTGCATGTTGATGACGTCGGCCATGCTTTTGTTCTCGGTCTCGTCTATCTCCAACTCCCAGTACACCAGCTTTTTGTAGATATCGGCCCACTCCTGCGGGCTCAGGCGCTCGCCAAAGGCCATGCCCAGCTGCCTGAAATCCCGCTGGTAGCTCATATTTGTCTTTTCTGATACGAGCCGCTTGTTATCCAGCACTTTCTTTACAGACAGCAGAATCTGGTTTGGGTTGAGGGGTTTTATAAGGTAATCTGTGATACGGGATCCGATGGCTTCCTCCATTATATGCTCCTCCTCGCTTTTGGTGATCATAATCACCGGAACCGTTGGGCGGATATTCTTCAGTTCTGTCAGGGTTTCGAGGCCGCTGATGCCGGGCATGTTCTCATCGAGAAACACAATGTCGAACGCTCTCTCCTGAAATACCTCGATGGCATCCGTGCCACTGTTCACAGGCGTGATGTTATAGCCGCGTTCTTCCAGGAACAGAATGTGCGGCTTGAGCAAATCAATCTCATCATCAGCCCATAAAATATCGTATCTTTGCATAGTTTTATTTAGTTGATTGTTAGATGGCTAAATTGTTGAATGGTTAAATGTTTATACTTAGAACGTACGAAAACGGCAACGGCATGTACTAGTACAGTACACTTTATTATGCCAGCCCTAAGTTACAGCTGCATTCATTCCTGCATTAGCCATGCCAACTTTATAACATTCGACTTTAGACCTACTGTTTTGTGAATAAGAAAAAAATACTCAACGACCCTGTCTACGGCTTTATAACCGTTCCCTCCGACCTTATTTTCGACATCATCAACCACCCCTACTTTCAGCGCCTGCGCCGCATCAAGCAACTGGGCCTTACGGAGATGGTGTATCCGGGTGCGCTCCATACCCGCTTTCATCATGCGCTGGGTGCTATGCACCTGATGGATACGGCCCTGCAGACGTTAAAAAGTAAAAATAACGAAATTAACGATAAAGAGGTCGAGGCCTCACTGATCGCCATCCTGCTGCATGATATAGGGCACGGTCCTTTTTCGCATGCGCTGGAGACGGCAATTTTCAAAAATGTGCACCACGAGGACCTTTCGCTGCACATTATGCACATGCTGAACGAGGCGTTTGACGGCAGATTGAGTTTAGCCATTGATATATTTAAAGGCAACTATGAACGCAGGTTCTTTCATCAGCTGGTATCAAGCCAGCTGGATGTAGACCGCCTCGACTACCTGAACCGGGACAGCTTTTATACCGGTGTGTATGAGGGCAAAATTGGCGCCGACCGCATTATTAAAATGCTGGACGTGGCCAACGACAACCTGGTGGTGGAGGAAAAAGCCATTTACAGCATCGAGAACTTCCTGGTAAGCCGCCGCCTGATGTACTGGCAGGTGTACCTGCATAAAACCGTAATAAGCGCTGAAAACATGGTGCTACGGGTGGTGCAGCGGGCCCGGGAGCTCATGCAGGAGGGTGTAGACGTGCCAGCCAGCCCTAACCTGAAGTTTTTCCTGGCTTCCGACCTCTCCATGCAGGACTTCAAGCAAGATAACACCATCCTGGAGCGCTTTGTGAGCCTCGACGACCATGACGTCTGGGGCGGCATTAAGCTGTGGGCTGCGCACTCTGATAAAGTGCTTTCTTTTCTGTCGAACAGTATTCTGAGCCGCCGGCTCTTCAAAGTCATTATCTCGAGCAGGCCAATCGAAGAGGAAATGCTGCTGGGAATAAGCGAACTGGTGCAGGAGAGGTTTGGAGTAAGCGAGGCAGCAGTAAAATACCTGATGATATCGGGCAAAATAGGCAATAATGCCTACGACGTGGAGGGCCAGACTATCAACGTGCTCACCAAATCGGGGTACGTAGTAGACGTAGCCGACGCCTCTGACCTGCCCAGCATCCGGGCCCTGGGCACGAAAGTAGAGAAATACTACGTGTGCTACCCGAAAGAGGTGGCTACGCTGTAAGCTTGCCCTCTGGTTTAAGGCTTTATGCTGAAAGGAAATCAGGTAGATGTAAACACTGGTTTGGAGGGCCTGCCTGTAACGTCGTTATTTTATCGTTTGCTCCTGCAACCCTGTAGCATATAAAAGTACTCCTACCTGTAAAGGGCGCAGCTTTTTTTGTTAAGTTTGCACCCTTCAAGCATTAGCCTTTTTAAGTTTTTGCTCTAATTTTACAAAATGGAATTTACTGTTCAACAGATAGCTGACCTGCTGCAGGGCACGGTAGAAGGAGACAAGTCAGCGAAAGTCAACACCTTAGCTAAAATAGAAGAAGCCGGCACAGGCGCTCTTGCATTTTTAGCTAACCCTAAATACGAGGCATTCTTATATTCCACCAACGCGAGCGCTGTTATTGTATCTGAGAAGCTGGAGCTAAAAAAAACTGTTTCTGCCACTCTGATTCGCGTTGCCGATCCTTACTCAAGCTTTTCTTCGCTGTTGCAGTACTACCAGGCCGCCCTTATCGCATCCAAAACAGGCGTAGAAGAACCTAGCTTTTTGGGGAAAGACAGCCAGGTTGGCGAAAACCACTACCGTGGCGCCTTCTCTTATATTGGCAGCAATTGTAAAATCGGCGAGAATGTGCGCATTTTCCCGCAGGCATACATCGGGGACAATGTACAGATAGGTGACAACACCACTGTCTTTGCAGGCGCTAAGTTATATGCCAATACAGTTGTAGGAAGCAACTGCACCATTCACGCAGGAGCCGTAATAGGCAGCGATGGGTTCGGGTTTGCCCCTCAGCCTGACGGCACTTATAAAGCGATACCTCAGATTGGGAACGTTGTGCTCGAAGACGACATCTCGATCGGAGCCAATACCACGATTGACTGTGCCACCATGGGCTCCACCATTATCCGGAAAGGCACAAAAATAGATAACCTCGTGCAGATTGCACACAACGTGGAAGTCGGTTCCCATACAGTTATCGCTTCCCAAACGGGTATCTCCGGGTCTACCAAGATCGGTAATAACTGTGTTGTAGCAGGTCAAGTAGGCATTGTAGGGCACATCAGCATCGCCGACAAAACCACCATCGGGGCACAGTCTGGTGTATCCAAATCAGTGAAAGAGTCAGGCACAATCATACAAGGCTCCCCTGCCTTCGATTATAAGCAGAACCTGCGCGCCATGACCGTATTCCGTAAATTGCCGGAGTTGCAACGGGAACTGGAACTGCTGCGGGAGAAAACATCTAATTAACCGGACCAACACAAGCCCGTGCTACTTTCATAATAAAAAGTGGTAATAGCTTATATAATATCTTAAGTTTGCAACGGCAACGGATGTAGAAGGTCCCGCTTTGCTTACTACCAGTAGCAGCAAAGGGTTACCGCTCTTGCTCTGACAGTAAGCACCTAACACGACTAAGATACGTGAATGAACGATAAACAGCATACTATTAACGCGCCGGTAACTGTATCTGGCATTGGGCTGCATACAGGCGTAGTTTCTAACATGACCTTTAAACCGGCTCCTATAAATCATGGTTACAAGTTCCAGCGCATTGACCTGCCTGACCAACCGATTGTGGACGCCGATGCCGACAATGTAGTGGACCTGTCAAGGGGCACTACCATTGAGCAGAACGGGGCACGCGTGAACACCGTGGAGCATACGCTGGCGGCACTTGTCGGCCTCCAGATTGACAACGTGCTGATAGAGTTGGATGGACCGGAGCCCCCGATTATGGATGGCTCCTCTATAGAGTTTGTAAAGGCCCTGCAAAGTGTGGGGGTTCAGGAGCAGAATGCGCTTCGGAACTACTTCGAGATACCGTCAGGCATCACCTACAAAGACGACAGCCGTGGTGTAGAGATAGTAGCGCTACCTCTGGATGATTACCGCCTGACAGCAATGGTAGACTATAACTCGCCTGTTTTAGGCAGCCAGCACGCTTCTATCACCAACATCTCCCAGTTTGAAAACGAGATTGCACCATGCCGCACATTCGTTTTCCTGCATGAACTGGAGGCGCTGTACAAGCAAAACCTAATCAAAGGAGGCGATTTAGACAATGCTATCGTGATTGTGGATCGCGTAGTGAAGGATGAAGAACTTTCCTATCTGTCAGAGTTACTCAAAAAGCCGAAGGTACAGGTAAAAGAGGAAGGGGTGCTGAACAACACAGACCTGCGCTTCAAAAACGAGCCTGCCCGCCATAAGCTACTCGACCTGATGGGTGACCTGGCCCTGATAGGCCGGCCGATCAAAGGCCAGATATTGGCAGCGCGCCCTGGGCATGCCGCCAATGTGGCCTTTGCCAAAAAAGTAAAGAAAATGATTCGTGAGGCGGCCATCAAAAATGTGCCCACTTATGATCCGAAGAAGAAACCGGTCATGGACATCAACCAGATTGCGGCAACCCTGCCACACCGGTACCCCTTCCTGCTGATTGACAAAATCATACATTTAGACGAAACCACTGTGACCGGTGTGAAAAACGTCACGCTGAATGAGCCATTCTTTCAGGGGCATTTCCCTGGCAACCCGGTACTGCCAGGTGTAATCCAGATAGAGGCGATGGCCCAGACAGGCGGTATCCTGGTATTGAGCACGGTAGATAACCCGGAGGAATACTGGACTTATTTCCTGGGAGTAGACAGATGCCGCTTTAAGCGCAAAGTTATCCCGGGCGATACAATCATCTTCAAATGTGAACTGCTGGCGCCTATAAAGCGCGGCATTGCCAAAATGTCTGGTCAGGCTTTCGTAGCCGGGCAGCTGGTAATGGAAGCTGAAATGTCGGCAAGCATAGTAAAAAAAGACGCATGAACCAGCCATTAGCATACATACACCCAGAGGCCAAAATTGCGCAGAACGTAGTAGTCGAGCCCTTTTCAACCATCTACAAAAATGTTGAAATTGGCGAAGGGACCTGGATAGGCCCTAACGTAACGATTATGGAAGGTGCCCGCATTGGCAAGAACTGCAAGATATTTCCGGGTGCGGTCATTTCCTCTGTTCCCCAGGACCTGAAGTTTGCCGGTGAAGAAACTACTGCTGTTATCGGAGACAATACGGTAATCCGGGAATGTGTGACCGTTAGCCGTGGTACTATTGATAAAATGAGGACCGTAGTGGGCAGCAATTGCCTCGTCATGTCTTACGCCCATATTGCCCACGACTGTATTATAGGCAACAACTGCATTCTGGTGAATGCCGTGCAGTTAGGCGGACACGTAGAGATGGGCGATTACGCTATCATTGGTGGCTCCAGTGCAGCTCACCAGTTCGTGAAGATTGGAGCACACGCCATGATTTCAGGCGGATCCCTGGTACGGAAAGATGTTCCGCCGTATGTGAAAGCAGCACGCGAGCCGCTTACGTATGCCGGCATCAACTCCATTGGCCTGCGCCGCAGGGGCTTCAGCAGCGAGCAGATCAATGACATACAGCATGTATACAGGCTCCTGTTTATGAGCGGCATGAACTATACCGAGGCGCTGGATAAGATTGAACTGGAACTGGCACCGAGCACAGAGCGCGATGAGATACTGAACTTTGTGCGCAACTCCGGCCGCGGTATCATCAAGAGCTATTTTGCCAAAGATGCAAATTAACCTAAGCAATTTAGGTAAACGATACAATTACGAGTGGATTTTCCGGAACCTGACCTATACTTTTGAGGCAGGAAGCTCTTATGCCATACTAGGGCGTAACGGATCCGGGAAATCCACTCTTCTTACAACCGTTGCCGGGTACAACCTGCACAGCGAGGGAGAAATCACCTACAAAGCAGGAAACAAAACGGTCTCCCCAGACCAGGCTTACCGGCAGCTGTCGCTCACAGCCCCTTACTTAGAGCTGGTAGAAGAGTTCACGTTGCTGGAGATAATCCAGTTCCACACCCGCTTTAAGCCCCTGCGCCACCAACTCACCCACCTGCAGCTAATTGACCGCATGAAGCTGCAGCGGGCTAAGAATAAGTTCGTGAAGGATTTCTCATCCGGCATGAAGCAGCGCCTGAAGCTGGGCCTGGCCATCTACTCCGACACCCCGCTCCTGCTGCTGGACGAACCCACCACCAACCTGGATCAGGAAGGTGTGGCCTGGTACCAGGAGCATGTAGCGCAAAACCAGGAGGAGCGACTGATTATAGTAGGGTCAAACATCCAGCACGAGTACAGCTTCTGCAAAAACTACCTGCTCATTTCAGACTACCATGTTACTCCGAGGAGATAATTTCCTTACCCATTCTTTTAAATGTTGCTGGGTGTCCCACTGCTAGCACCTCAGTGACTCAGCATATTGCTTAGCTAGCCTTGTTCCTTACCTTCCGGCTTCGGCAAGCAGCTTGGGGAAACAGCTGTTTTAGACAATTAGGACAACGATTCTTACTTGCGAATTGACACGAACAACGAATTTCCCATTCGCACTATCAATTTACGCGTAAGCTGCCTAACTTTGTAGTATACACTTAACTCATACCATGGGAAGAGCATTTGAATTCCGAAAAGCCCGAAAGTTTAAACGCTGGGATAAAATGTCGAAGGCCTTTACGCGCCTCGGCAAAGAGATAGTAATGGCAGTGAAAGAAAGCGGTCCTAACCCTGAAACTAACTCACGCCTGCGCACGGCCATCAATAACGCCAAAGGCGTGAACATGCCGAAAGACCGTATTGAAGCAGCCATTAAAAGAGCATCTTCTAAAGAAGAAAAAGACTACGAAGAAGTAGTATACGAAGGCTACGCCCCCCACGGCATTGCAGTGGTAGTGGAGTGTGCCACCGACAACCTAAACCGCACTGTTGCCAATGTACGCATGCATTTTTCCAAAGGAGGCGGCTCGTTAGGCAAAACCGGTTCCTTGGACTTTATGTTCGACCGCAAAGGCATCTTTAAAATCAATGCTGAAGGTGTTAATTTAGAGGAACTGGAGCTGGAGTTAATTGATTTTGGCGCTGAAGAGATATACGAGCACGAAGGGGAAATTATTATCGAAACACCTTTCACGGAATTCGGCAACATGCAGAAAGGACTGGAGGAAAAAGGGCTGGAGGTAATCAGTGCCGACGTGCAGCGCATCCCGACCACCAGAACTGAACTGACCGAGGAACAGGAAGAAGAAGTAATGAACCTGATTGAGCGCCTCGAAGAGGACGACGACATACAGGCGGTTTACCACAACATGCAGTAAAAACAGTACAACAGAAGAAATGGCTGCTCAAAGCTTCAGAGGCTATGGGCAGCCATCTTTTTTTAACCTTTGCCTGAATACTTACGGTAAGCTTAAAAACAAAAACACGACGACACCAACATGCTCCTATACATCTTATTTGTAATTGGTTTCTTCTTACTCATAAAAGGTGCTGATGTGCTGGTGGCTGGTTCCTCCTCCATAGCCAAGCGCTACGGCCTATCTGATATGGTGGTAGGACTAACGATTGTGTCTTTCGGCACCTCACTTCCGGAACTTATCATCAATGTTCTGTCGAGCTTGCAGGGGCAGTCGGAACTGGCAATCGGAAACGTGTTTGGAAGTAATGTGGCCAACCTGCTGTTGATACTGGGTGTGACAGCCATTATCTGTCCCTTGCCCATCAAACGGACAACCATTCTTACCGAGATTCCTTTTTCTCTTATTGCTACGCTGCTGGTAGGTTTCCTGGCCAATGCCACCCTACTTGACAATCGGGAGGATTTATACATCAGCCGCCTGGATGGCGGGATTCTGCTGTTCTTTTTCGGGCTGTTTATGGCATACATCTACAACATCGCGAAGACAAACAAAGATGAGATAATACCGCACGCGGAGAGCGATGCTCCGCTGATGTCGGTAGGCAAGTCGGTGCTGCTGATACTGCTGGGGGTAGTGGGTTTGTTTCTGGGAGGAAAATGGGTAGTAGACGGCGCAGTGTACATTGCGCAGTCGTTTGGGCTGAGCGAGTCTTTTATCGGGCTCACGGTGGTAGCCATCGGCACTTCACTGCCGGAGCTTGTTACCTCGGCCATGGCCGCCTACCGCCGCAACATCGACATTGCAGTGGGCAACGTGGTAGGCTCCAACATATTTAACCTTGCCTGGATATTAGGAGTCAGCGCCCTCATTAACCCGCTTCCTTTTGACGTGGTCAGCAATTCAGATATTGTGATGATGATTTTTGCCAGCACGCTGCTTATACTGTCCATGCCTATCGGCAAGAGAAACGCCATCGACCGCTGGAACGGTGTCTTCTTTCTGCTGGTTTACGTCAGCTATGTTACTTTTCTGGTGATGCGGGGATAATCTCCATCCTATTGCAACTTCGCCACGCTTAGTAGTTCCATGGGTAAAGGTCAGGCTCTTTTGCCCCGCGGGATTTCATTCGAAGCGGGTGCACAGCCTCTGTTTCCTCAAAATATATAAAAGCATCATAGCGCTCCGGTATAACGGTAGGCACGTAGTTCCCAAACATCTCATATTTTGGATCATATACTACGCCTATGGCCCTGTGGCCGATGCGTTTCTGAAGCTCCGGTATATTTTTTAAATCTTTGGAGAGAATGATTTTGTCGTCGGTGCTCATACGGTGCAGCATGTCTTCCCAACTACCCTCCACGGCTGGCGGCACGTCCATCTTCTGCATAGGTGATCCCCATGCCTTGCCTGCAATTACGGTACCCTGGTAGGTTCCGAACCCCACCAGCCTCACCTGATCGCGGCCATAACGCTCACGGGCCAGCTGGCCAATGTTGAACATGCCGTCGTCTGCCATGTCTGTATAGCTGGCATCTCCTATGTGCGTGTTATGCTCCCAGACAATCGCCCTGGAGTCAGGGCCATGAAAATCGAGTAAGCGTTCCAGGGTTTCCATCATGTGGCTGTCGCGCACGTTCCAGGAGTTGCCCCCTCCCCGCATCATTGCCCGGTAATATTTCTCTGCATTCACAGCTACCAGTGCATTCTGCTTTGTGTTAAACTCGCTTTCCGGATCTTCAGAATACATTCGCTGCGACTGTACCCGCTGCAGCATCTCAATGACTTCCTTCTCACAATCGGTGGGTACAAAAGCAGTGGCCCGCGCGTACTCCTGCGGATCGCGGTTGAAGGGCTCAAAACAGCTGATAGCGGTGCGGGCTGCCTCGGCAGCCTGCCCGTCGGTGCTTTCCAGGTAGTTCACAATCTGGTCCAGCGACTCCCAGAGGCTGTACACGTCCAGGCCATAGAAACCGGCTTTCTCTTTCCCGCTTTTCAAATGGTTATGGTCGCGCAGCCACTCTATCAGGGCTGCCACCTCCCAGTTGGCCCACATCCAGGTTGGCCAGCGCCTGTACACCTGCAACACGTCGGCAATTTTGCTGCCAGCATTCTTATAATCCTTTATGAGGCGGTTAACGGCATAGCACTCCGGCCAATCACCTTCCACTGCTATAAAGTTGAAGCCTTTTTCCTGTATCAACCGTCGTGATATAGCGGTGCGCCACGTATAGTATTCTGATGTGCCATGGGAGGCCTCCCCCAGCATCACGATCCGTGCGTCCCCTATCTCCTCCAGCAATACATCTAAGTCCTTCTCCTTGGTGAGCCTGGTATAATCAAAAAGTTTGTTTTCCATAATAGTATCCGCTTTGTGAGCGTTAAGCCAGCTTCGGGATTTGGTGTATTGTACTTTTATTGAGGGGTTTATGTTCCACAAAAAAAGGCACCCGCTCTACTTCTGAGTAAAGCGGGTGCCTTTGCTGTTATTATATTCCTGGCCTACGACTGATTTTCTTTCGCGAACACACGGCGTAACAGCTCGGTGGTGCGTGCAAGTGGGTTTTCACGTATTTCTGCCTCTTCCTGCGCAATCATTACAAATAACCCGTCAATAGCCTTTTTGGTAGCGTAATCATCCAGGTCGGGGTTAACTTTTTGCGTCAGCGGAATCCTGTTATACTGGTTCACAATGTCGGCGTAGTACCTGGTGGCATTTGTCTTTTCCAATGAAGCCACCATAACTGGGTTAAAGGCATCGTAGAGTTGCTGCGAGGTAGTGCGCTTCAGGTATTGGGTAGCGGCATCTCTGTCGCCCTTCAGAATAGCCCAGGCATCTGCTATGGTCAACTGCCTGATGGCACTTACGAAAATAGGCACTGCGCTTTTAGCTGCATCTTCGGCACCACGGTTTAGCGTAAGTATAAACTTATCGACTTCGCTGCCCAGCCCCACCTGGCGCAATGTATTTTCTACGCGCTGCACATCCTCCGGAAACGGGATACGGATGAGCGGATTTCTATAGTAGCCGTCTTCCTGGGAAGCCTGGTTAGATCCTTTCTTGATACCAACCTCCAAAGCCTGCTTCAGGCCTGAGGCAACTTCAGATTGCGTAACCGGGGCACCGGCAGTGCCAGCCAATACGCCATCCATGGTACGTTGTACATCTGCCACGGTACAGGCAGAGGCGCCCAGGGTGAGGGCGATAAAAGAAGTGTAGAGTAGTTTTTTCATATCAACAGAACATCTTTAACTTAAATCGGTTTTCCAAACCTACGCATAAATCAGACCAAAAATATATATGAAAGAGGTAATCGCTGAAATCATCACCATCGGAGACGAAATTCTGTATGGCCAGATAGTAGACACCAATTCTGCCTGGCTGGGTACCGAACTCACCAAAATCGGGGTACGGGTAAAGCAGATCACCTCCATCTCCGACAGCGCCGATCACATCGTTCAGTCCCTGAACGATGCCCGCACAAGAGCAGACATTATCCTGATAACCGGTGGCCTCGGCCCTACCAAAGACGACCTGACGAAGCATGTATTAGCAGATTATTTTAACTCTACTTTAAAACTGCATGAACCGTCGCTTGAAGATATAACAGCCATCTTCAGGAAAAGGGGCATTGCCGTGACAGAACTGAACCGGCAGCAGGCGCTTCTGCCGGAGGTGTGCACCCCCGTCCGGAACGTGCTGGGCACCGCGCCAGGCATGTGGTTTGAGCAGGAGGGTAAGGTATTTGTGTCGATGCCGGGGGTGCCGTTTGAGATGAAGCGTATGATGACGGACATCGTGCTGCCACAGATCAAGGCTTATTTTAAAACTCCCGAAATCATACATAAAGTGGTACAGACGGTGGGCATACCCGAATCTATACTGGCAGAACGCCTGGAGGAATGGGAAACAAACCTGCCGGTACACCTTAAGCTGGCTTACCTTCCGAACCTGGGAGGGGTACGCCTGCGCCTGACAGGCACAGGCACAGATGCCGCTAAACTCGAACAGGAGCTGCAGGAAGAAGTGGAAAAGCTGCCTAGCATTATCCCGAACAACATTTTTGCGTTTGGTGAAGTTAAGTTAGAGGAAGCCATCGGACAACTCTTAAAAGAACGGGGCCTCACCATTGCTACCGCCGAGAGTTGCACCGGCGGTTACCTGGCACACAAAATCACCAGCATCAGCGGCAGTTCAGCCTATTACCAGGGTAGTATTATTGCCTACCATAACGAGGTAAAAACAAGGGAACTGAATGTGAAGCCGGAAACCCTTCAGCAGCACGGCGCCGTAAGTGAAGCCACAGTAAGGGAGATGGCCGAGAACGTGCGCCAGAAGTTTGGCACCGACATTGGCGTGGCAACCAGTGGCATTGCAGGTCCCGATGGCGGCACAGCGGAAAAGCCGGTGGGCACTATCTGGATTGCCTATGCCGACAAAGATAAAACGGAAACACGGCTGTTAAACTATAACAAAGACAGGCTCCTCAACATAGAGTATACCGCCACAGCCGTACTGAACCTGGTACGCCAAAGTTTAACTACTGCCGTTGAGGAATAGGCTAAATTTCCTAACTTTGTGCAGGTTTTGAGCAAAAGACCGTGCCGGAATAAGTGAAGACTCACTTTTTCTGACATAAGCATCTTTGTTACTGTCTTTTATGCTTATTACTGAATTACACACTAAAGACAACGAATAAAACACATATGGCACTTGTAGAAATGGTTATGCCCAAAATGGGCGAGAGTATCATGGAAGGCACCGTTCTGAAATGGCTTAAAAGCGTGGGAGACACCATTGAGCAGGATGAATCGGTGCTGGAAGTAGCTACAGATAAAGTGGACACAGAGGTACCCGCCCTGGAGGCTGGCGTACTGAAGGAGATTCTGGTACAGGAAGGTGATGTGGTAGCCGTAGGAGCTCCTATCGCCATCATCTCTACCAACGGAGAAGACACTGGTGCTTCTGCCGCTCCTGCTGCCACTGAAACACCAGCTACTGCCTCTGCCGGGGAGGCTGCTCCGCAGCAGGCCGTTGCCGCTTCAGCGCAAGCAGAGGGTGCTGTAGCCAAGCTCGACCAGCCTGCTTCCGGCCGTTTCTATTCTCCGCTGGTACTGAACATTGCCCGCGAAGAAGGTATTTCTATGCAGGAACTGGAATACATACCAGGCACTGGCAAAGAAGGGCGTGTATCTAAAAAAGATATTATGGCTTACGTAGAGAGCCGCTCTGATGCGCCACAGCAAGCCTCCGGACAAGCTGCCAATGCTCCTGCCCCGCAAGCGCAACCTCAGGCACAGACGCAGGCCCCTGCACCGGCACCGGCCGCCGCTCAGCCACAGACAGCTGCCTCCGTAAAGCCTGCTGCCTCTTATAGCGGAAACGTGGAGATAATAGAGATGGACCGCATGCGCAAGATGATTGCCGACCGTATGGTGGAAAGCAAGCATACTTCTCCGCACGTTACCTCTTTTGTGGAGGCCGATGTTACGAACCTCGTGAACTGGCGTAACAAGTGGAAAAATGACTACAAGAAACGAGAGGGTGAGAACCTGACATTCACCCCTATTTTTATTGACGCTATTGCAAAGGCAATCAAAGACTTCCCAATGATCAACGTGTCTGTGGACGGCAACAAAATAATCCGCCACAAAGACATCAACATTGGTATGGCGGTGGCCTTGCCAAGCGGCAACCTGATCGTGCCAAACATCAAGAATGCAGACCAGCTGAACCTGAACGGCCTGACCAAAAAGGTGAATGACCTGGCAAACCGTGGCCGCAACAACAAACTAACTCCGGACGACCTGTCTGGCGGTACTTATACGGTATCTAACGTAGGCTCTTTCGGTAACGTGATGGGCACTCCTATCATCATGCAGCCGCAAGTAGCTATTATGGCTGTAGGTGCTATCACTAAAAAGCCAGCCGTGATCGAGACACCACAGGGTGATTTGATTGGCATCCGTCACTTCATGTTCCTGTCGCACTCCTATGACCACCGCGTGGTAGATGGCTCCCTGGGTGGCATGTTCGTACGCCGTGTGGCCGATTACCTGGAGAACTTTGACGTGAACCAGACGATATAACCTGAATGACATAAGCCAGGAAGACAGAAGTTTTCCTTTTACAAAACAAAAGCCTGCCTCTGCAAGAGGCAGGCTTTTGTTTTGCAATTCTCGAGAATGAAGGAATCATTTTCCTATCTTCACCTTTTCAAATAGAAGCGACATGAGAACCATATTACCGTGGATATTGGCAGCCATCTTTCTGTTTCTGGCATTCTACTTTTACATGCAGAAAAACGAAGCAGAAAACCGCCTCGCCATTGCTGACAACAAAGTAGAAGAGATTGACGCAGAACTGGCGCAGCGGAACCAGGCGGTTGATTCTCTTGAAGATATAATGCTGCCACCAGACACCATGGAACTGGTGCCTCCGGGTGGTGCTGCTTTCGTGGATGAACTAGGCACATTAAGTGAGTCGGATATAAGGCGGCTGCAGCAGAAAGGACTGCAAAACCCGGAAACAGACCTGATGAATGACCTGAACCGCAAGCAAAGCCGGCTCATTCCGGCAGAGGGCACTCTGGGGGGCACTATGGCCATCCGCGACAGCCGTATCCTGAACGACCGCTATGCCCTGGCCTACTATGAAGACGGCCACACCGGCGGGTATATGCTGCTGAAATACACCGTGAGCAACGGCAACATCAACTGGAATGTAATTGATAATTCACGCTTGTAAGTGATGCTGGACTTGCAAGGGAGAGAATGCACCCTTGCCGGCCAGGCTTTTGACATGAACCGGCAGTGAGAATGGGAGCCGCAACAGCAGCGGTATTTGTTTATCGCTGCCTACCTATCCGCCAGAATAAATTCGTCCTGCCAAAGCATTGCACCTCCTTTTATACCATCTATGTTCCTTAAAATGGTGATGTTCTCATCAAGCTTAAACCTCAGCTCATCGGCATTCCCTCCGCTAATATATAAGTAGTCGTAGTTGAAAACAGTTTGCAAAATCTGCAGCACATGCTGCATCCTCCTGTTCCATTCTTCTATCCCTGCCTTTTTCAGTGCCTTTTCACCTATATATTGGTCGTAGCCTTTACTTTTAGTTAAAGGATGATGCGCCAGCTCAAGGTGGGGCAGCAGGTAACCGTTATGCAGCAAAGCGCTCCCAAAACCTGTGCCGAGGGTAATCACCATCTCCAGTCCCTTTCCACGTACTACTCCCAGCCCCTGCAGGTCAGCATCGTTGACCACCCTGACTGGTTTATCCAGCACATCCATCAGCCTCTGGCGCAGGTTACAAAGTCTCCAGAGCTCAGTGCCTAAATTGGGCGCAGTCATCACGATGCCATCTTTCACATATCCTGGAAACCCTACCGATACCCGATCATAATAAGTAAAGTTCTGTACCAGTCTTTCAATCGCAGCCAGCACATTTTCTGGTGAGGCCGGTGAAGGGGTCTCTGTTTTGATATAGCTTGTTTGTAGTTGCCCCGCCTGGTCAAGGACTGTTCCTTTGATGCGGGAGCCACCAATGTCAATCGTTAATATGCTGAGTCCGTCCTTATTTTGTTCCATAAATTTACTTACGGGAAGAAGAAAGGAAACGGATAATTATGATGTAGCAGGTGGTGTGACTTTAAGTGCTTGGCTTCTGCTTTGCCCTAAACAGGCAATGATACAGTGCTTGCAGCCAGACTTGCTTTGATATGTAAAATAACAATAGGCATAACATTTGAGTAGTAGGAAGCAAATACTATGGCTATGTTAACCGCTACATCACTCCTGTTTCCGTTGCTCTTCTCCTACCTGCTTGCCTTTGCACCAGCCCTGCTTCTGCAACAGGACCTGGAAAAAGATATCGCACAGCTTACCAAGGACAGCCGCTACTTTATCAGCGACAACAGCACGCAAACCCCGACTGTGCAAACAGTGTCCCAAGACCTGCAACTCTTTCAGCTTGTGGCCAGCCTGGACCTGTCTGAAGCCACCCATAGCCGCCAAATTTTTGGGAACCATCAAATGGATGTATGGCAAATGCCTGAAGGTAAGATAAAAAGCATTTACCAGATTGAAAGCACCATCCATTTGGATACGGTGGTAACGCAGCGCTACCTCGACAACCGCACCCCCACGCAGAAGCGCATCACCAACAACTTTACTTTCAGGAGCTATGCTGTGTCTACCGACGCCACGCCGCTCAAATTGTATTACCTGACAGAGGCAGACCAGGGGCTGCTGTCTTACCGCCTCGGAGAGAAAGAGGTGGAGGTTACGTATGCCGCCACTAAAGAAGGGTTGGCAGATGTACTTCCAGGGTATACAGAAGAGATAAAGCAGTTGCTGGCACCACCAAACAGGCATTAAGCTTGTTTAGAATATTCAATAAAAAAGGAACCGACCACCCTATATGGGAGTGGCCGGTTCCTTTTTTATTGAATGAAATGGCTTTATGCTTACAGCGTGGCCAGGCTTTGCTCAATGGCACTGATACGGGCTTCGGCATCGGCCTTTTTCTTGCGCTCACCGGCAATCACAGCCTCCGGAGCACCGTTTACAAAGCGCTCATTGCTCAGCTTTTTATTAACTGAAGCAAGGAAACCTTTGGTATACTCCAGTTCTTTGGTGAGGCGTTCGCGCTCAGCAGCCACATCGATGTTGCCCTCCATCGGGATAAAGAACTCATCGCTGCCCACAATAAAGCTGATAGCGCCCTCCAGATTCTCCTCTACAAACTGAATCTCATCAAGGTTAGCCAGCTTGCGCAGGATAGCAGTAAATGAGCTATAGCTTTCCTGGTTCGCTACTTTCATGTACAGGTCCAGCTGTTTGTTGTTTGAGATATTTTTGGAGTTACGAACGTTGCGCACGGCACCTACTACCTGCAGCACATTCTCCATTTTCTCAATGATGTCCTTGTCGAACTTGTTCTTTTTTGGCCAGGCAGAAACAATCAGGTACTCCTTTTTCTTACGTTCCTTCAGCTCGTGCCAGATTTCCTCACTGATGAAAGGCATGAACGGATGTAATACCTTCAGCACATTCTCCAGCAGCTTCACCGTTGCGTCCAGGGTTTGCCTGTCAATTGGCTTCTGGTATGCAGGCTTGATCATCTCCAGGTAATTGGAGCAGAAATCATCCCACACCAGCTTGTACACCGCCAGCAGCGCATCCGAGATACGGAACTTGCTGAAGTGGTCTTCTATCTGCACAAAGGCCTCGTTAAACCGTGAATCAAACCAGTTAATGGCTGTCTCGTTCGGGCAAGGCAGGCTATCGTCTACCTCCCAGCCTTTGATCAGGCGGAAGGCATTCCAGATTTTGTTTGTAAAGTTACGCCCCTGCTCTACCAGTTTCTCGTCGTACAGCAGGTCGTTACCGGCTGGTGAGCTGAACAGCATACCGGCACGCACACCGTCGGCACCAAACTGCTCAATCAGGTCCAGCGGGTCTGGTGAGTTACCCAGCGATTTAGACATTTTGCGTCCCTGTGCATCGCGCACGATACCGGTCAGGTACACATTCTTGAACGGCATCTCCTTGCGGAACTCATAGCCGGCCATGATCATACGGGCCACCCAGAAGAAGAGAATTTCCGGAGCCGTTACCAGGTCGTTCGTTGGGTAATAGTACAGGATGTCTTTGTTGTCTGGATCTTTGAAGCCATCAAACACAGAAATCGGCCACAGCCACGACGAGAACCACGTATCCAGCACGTCCTCATCCTGGTGCAGGTCTGCCAGTTGCAACTGGTCGTTTCCGCTTTCCCTGCGGGCAAGTTCCAGGGCCTCCTCCGCCGTAGTAGCCACTACATGCGAGCCGTCCGGCAGGTAATAAGCCGGAATGCGCTGCCCCCACCACAACTGGCGTGAAATACACCAGTCCCGGATGCCCTCCATCCAGGAGCGGTACATGTTTTTGAACTTAGGCGGGTGCAGGCGAATATCGTCGTTCATTACGGCGTCCAATGCCGGCTTCGCCATGGCGTCCATTTTGCAGAACCACTGCATCGACAGGCGCGGCTCGATTACGGCACCCGTACGTTCTGATGTCTGCAGCACACTCTGGTACTCCTCAATCTTTACCAGCAAGTCCGCCTCCTGCAGGTCTTTTACGATGTTGCGACGGGCAGCAAAACGGTCCTGCCCCACATACAGCTGCGCCTGCTCATTTAGGGTGCCGTCATTGTTCAGGATGTCAAAGGTCGGCAGTTTGTGCTTCTGCCCCAGCTCATAGTCGTTCAGGTCGTGCGCCGGCGTTACCTTCAGAGCCCCTGTACCAAAGTCAATGGACACATACTCATCCAGGATGACAGGAATCTCCTTGCCGAGCAACGGAATGCGCACGCTCTTACCGTGCAGGTGCGTATAGCGCGGGTCATTCGGGTTAACAGCCACAGCCACGTCCGCCATAATGGTTTCAGGGCGTGAAGTGGCTACCGTAATGTAGGTAGGTTCCGAAGTAGCACCATCCACCACCTCGTACTGCAGGTGGTACATTTTGGCCATGGTGTCTTTTGGTATCACTTCCTCATCAGAAAGCGCAGTACCGCCTTGCGGGTCCCAGTTTACCATACGCACGCCACGGTAAACAAGGCCTTTGCGGTACAGGTCTACGAACACTTCAATCACAGCAGCGCTCATGTCGACCTCCATCGTGAAGCGGGTGCGTTCCCAATCGCAGGAAGCGCCGAGTTTCTTCAGTTGGTCCAGGATAATGCCGCCGTACTTCTCTTTCCACTCCCAGGCATAGCTCAGGAACTCCTCCCGTGTCAGGTCTTTTTTGCTGATACCGCGTTCCTTCAGCATGGCCACCACCTTTGCCTCTGTGGCAATGGAAGCGTGGTCGGTGCCGGGCACCCAGCAGGCCTCTTTGCCCTGCATGCGCGCGCGGCGTATCAGCACGTCCTGAATGGTGTTGTTGAGCATGTGGCCCATGTGCAGCACACCCGTCACATTTGGCGGCGGAATCACGATGGTATAAGGCTCCTTGTTCGGGTTGGGCTCAGAGTGGAAGAAGCCGTGCTGCATCCAGCTGTCGTACCACTTCTGCTCTATTTCTTTGGGGTTATATTTCGTTGAAATCGACATCGTATACTGTTTTCCTGTGATTGGGACTGCGAAATTACATATTTTTTGTGACCAATCCTTGCAGTGCCTGTCAGACCTGTATGTTTAGATTACAGGGTAGAGACCCACTATTTTGCGTTTAATCTCCACGAAGCAGCGGCTTTTACCACAGGCACCCGCAGTAGTTGCGCACGCTGCAAGGTCACAACCACACAATAAAAAAGCCTGCCGGAGAGGCAGGCTTTCCAGCTTTTATAGTGCACAGGTTTATGCCACCTGGTGCAGCCAGTCTTTTTTGGCTAACAGCTCTTCCTCTGTCTCGCGGTAGTCCGGGTCGTCCACACAGCAATCCACCGGGCAGACAGCAGCGCACTGCGGCTCCTCATGGAAGCCCATACATTCTGTACATTTATCTGAAACGATGTAGTAGAACTCATCCGAGATAGGTGCCTGTGGGGCATCTCCGGGGATGATCTCTCCTCCATCAATCTCCACCTCTTTCAGTTCGGTACCACCACCCCATGTCCATTCCATGCCACCTTCGTAGATGGCAGTGTTTGGGCATTCCGGCTCGCAGGCACCGCAGTTGATGCACTCATCGGTTATCATTATCGCCATAGTCGTATCTCCTGTATATTTTTTATACTTTTGTATTTCTTGATTTCTATTAAACAACAAAATTAGGAACATTAAGTATTCCTATCAAATAAATTTTTCAACGCACGTATTTGCCATGACATTAGAGAACAGGATTGAGGCTTTCGTAGAACTTGGGAAACAGCTGCGAAATTTAACCCCGGACGACCGGCAGGCGTGGGCCCAGGTGGCTATGTCACGCAATCCCTGGTTCACCGAAGAAAATGTTTCCTGTGCTTTGAGCGGCATCATACAAATGCTGGAGGAACAATACCTCCGTGAATGGCTTTACCCTTACCACCTTAAACAGGTTACACCTAAAAAGGTTGGCGTAGTAATGGCAGGCAACATTCCGATGGTAGGCTTCCACGATTTTCTGGCGGTGCTGATAAGCGGCCATTATCTTCTGGCTAAGCTTAGCTCAGATGACGAACTGCTGATAAAACGCCTTGCCAACATGCTGGTTGGAATTGAACCTGCCTTTGCGAACCAGTTTGAGTTTGTGAACCTGCTGAAAGAGGCCGATGCCATTATAGCCACCGGTTCTGACAATACAGCCCGCTACTTTGAGTACTACTTTGCGAAGCGCCCACACATTATTCGTAAAAACCGCAGCAGTATTGGTGTGCTTACCGGGCACGAGGAGGAAGATGACCTAAGGGCACTGGGAGATGATGCTTTCCGTTACTATGGCCTTGGGTGCCGCAATGTATCCAAAGTGTTTGTGCCGGAAGGCTATACGTTTGATAAGTTTTTTGAAGCCAACGCTCAACGCCAAAGCTTGCTGGACCACCACAAGTACCAGAACAACTACGACTACAACAAATCTATTCTGCTGGTAAACCGGGTGCCGCACTTCGACAACGGCTTTATGCTGGTGCAGCAGAGCGAGGCACTTGTCTCTCCTATTTCCGTGCTGTTCTACGACACTTTTAGTTCTCTGAATGACTTACGCCAGAAACTGAAGGCTGTGCAGGATAAGACACAGGTTGTGGTGTCGGCGCATGGTTGGCTAGAAGGAAGTATCCCGTTCGGCGAAGCACAACGCCCCATGGTGTGGGATTATGCAGATGGTGTAGATACGCTGGCTTTTTTACAGAAACTGTAAAAAAAATACTGTTGTTATAACTGTTAGTTTTTTTTATGTATATTAGTTGAGTGTTTAATCACTTCAAGCAATTTAACTAATATATGAACACAATGCTAAACCCGATTCCTCTGGTAGAGAAAGAGCAGCTTTCTCAATTTAATTTTGCCCAGGAAGATGTCCTGACTGATTTAACGGCCCGTAAAAAGCGGCAGTGGGACATAAACAGAGCCACCTCCCTTGGCAACATGCACCGCGGAAAAGTTGAAATAACCTTCCAAACCGCAGATGGCGAGAAAAAAAGAGTCGATACCACCGTTTGGGCTGTCGACGACCTGTTTATGGTGCTGAAAGCAGGTAGATATATTCCAATCAATTCGGTTTTAGGAGTAGAGTTTTTCTAATGGGTTCTTTCATATAAATAAAAAGGCAACGTTTTGATTTTATGAAAAGGCTTATAAACAAATAGCCCCGGCAGCATAACTGCCGGGGCTATTTGTTTATAAGAGGAAGTACTGCTTTAAAGCAAGTTGTGCTATACCCTTTCCAGCACTTTCACAATCAAGTCATCTATCACTTCATCAGCATTGGCTGCAAACGTCTGCGATACGCGGTTTGCAACCATGGCATTCAGCGACAGCACCTCGTGCCCCAGTAGTCGCCCCATGCTATAGTAACCAGCAGTTTCCATCTCGAAGTTCGTAAACTTAAAGTTATTTAACCGGAAGTCGTGGTAGCGCTGCAGGAGGTTGGGATTACGCAGGCCGCCGCGCAACACACGCCCCTGTGGAGCATAAAACCCGGGGCAGGTAAGTGTGTTACCCGGTATCATATCGTAAGCTATTTTCTTAAGCAAACTTTGGGAGCCATTAACACAATATGGTCTGAAGCCTATTCCCAGCGCTTCCTGCAGAGCCCATACAAGCGCTAGTTCTTCCTCGTTCTGCTCCAGCGGGTAAAACTCCATCAGCGTATCAAGCCCCACCGCCGTGTGAGACGCCAGGTGGCTCCCAAGTGGCACTGTATCCTGTAAAGCCCCGGAAGTACCAACCCGGATGATGTTCAGCTTTATCTTCTCCACGTTTGGCTCCCGCGACTGAAAATCAACGTTCACCAGGGCATCTAGCTCATTCATCAGGATATCGATGTTGTCTGTGCCCATGCCTGTGGAGATAACCGTCAGGCGTTTGCCTTTGTAGTAGCCAGTGTGCGTCACAAACTCGCGTTTTACCACGGCCACCTCGATTTCATCGAAGTATTTACTGACTTTAGGCACACGCTCCGGGTCTCCTACCGTGATGATGGTGTCTGAAATGTGTTCCGGCAAAAGGTTTAGGTGGTAGATTGTACCATCCGGGTTTATAATTAATTCTGATTCGGGAATTGATGCCATAGTTTTGATTTGATAGGTCAAAAGACGTCGGACTAATAGCTCAAGCTAAAAAATAAACTTCATGAACACCCACATTAAAATACTTTCTTGTTGTCCTGTGTCGTAAGTCCTGCGTCTTGTTTGCAAAGGTATAAAAAAGCGAAAGAGCGTGGGCTTTGGGGCCACACGCTCTTTCTTAGCTTTAGAGAATACTTATAGTTGTACGTCAGTTTTCTTCCTGCGGTTGAATCCTTTCAAGGGATTATAACCATTTGTTGCTTTCTGGTAGTAGCCGGTACCATCATAAGGGCGCTTTTCAGGGTGCTCCTTACACTCCGTAGAGCAGGCACCTTCCATTTCCCAGCCACACTTCTCGCAGATAGACACATGGAGGTTACAAACAGGGTTCGCACAGTTCACCATGCGATCGCTCTTGGTACCGCACACATGGCACTCCGACACTACTGTCGGGTTCACGCGGTTCACATCCACAGCCACGCGGTTATCGAACACATAGCACTTGCCTTCAAAATCTTCTCCTCCGGCTTCCATGCCATATTTGATGATACCCCCGTGCAGCTGATACACGTTCTCGAAACCCTTCTCCAGCAGGAAAGCGCTTGCCTTTTCGCACTTGATACCGCCGGTGCAGTACGTCAGAATTTTCTTATCCTTGTACTTTTCCTTCAGCTCATCCACCTTCTCCGGAAATTCACGGAAGTTCTCGATGTCCAGGGTCACGGCATTTTTAAAGCGTCCCACGCTGTGCTCGTAATCAGAGCGCACATCCAGCACCACCACGTCGTCACGGTCTTTCATATCCCTGAACTCCTTCGGCGACAAATGCACACCGGTACGCACGTTCGGGTCTACGTGCAGCAGGCCGGAGTGCACAATTTCAGTTTTCGTGCGCACATGCAGCTTTGTGAAAGCATGTATATCCGACTCATCCACTTTGAAGTCGATTTTAGCGAAACGCGGGTCAGACTTTAGCGCCTGCATATACTTTTCGCAGCTTTCTTTTGTGCCCGACACGGTGCCATTCAGCCCTTCGTTAGACACTATGATACGGCCGAGCATGTTCAGCTCCAGGCACAGCAAGTGATGCTCCTCGCGGAACGTCTCAGGGTCTGCTATCGGGGAATAGCAGTAATAAAGCAGGATGTTGTATGGTTTGCTCATAACGGCTTAGATTCAGCTAAGTGTTAAGTTTTTTGATGATTTCATTTTAGCTAACTACATGTGTTTATCTTAAAAGGACTGCCTACATAATAAAGCTGCCTCTTAAAAATTACAACATGTAGCCAACTCATTAATGCTACAAAGGTAGCTTCTGGTAAAAAGTTACAAAATGACTTTTGTCAGTTCTGCCCTATAACAGCCCTGGCACACATAAAAGTTTACTTTACCGGGGCAGCGGGGTTGCCGAATACTGTGGCTTTGGCCGGTACATCCGCTACTACTACAGAACCTGCACCCACACGGGCATTTTTCCCGATTTTAACACCAGATACCACCACAGCACCTGAGCCGATAAAGGCTCCTTCTTCTACCACCACTTCTGAGTTGATGATGGCTCCGGCACCAATCTGGGCAAAGTCTCCGACCTCGGCGTGGGCGTCTACCACAGCTCTTGCCTGTATCAGAGTATAGTTGCCTACTTTGGCATTGTTGTTCACCACAGCGCCTGCCGCAATCATGTTGCCGTGGCCCAACCAGGCATGCTCCGACACAGAGCTGAAACGGTGGATAGCATTCACCGGCACCACTTTGTACTCGTCTTTCAGCATCTTGATAAGGCCTTTACGGGCAGCTGAATCCTCTACGGCCACAAAAACATCGCATTTGTTTCCGATGAGCTTTAGAAATTCATTGTCTTCCGTGCTGCTCATCACCGACACGTTGTTCACTTCCTCCTGCTGCAGTTTCCCGCTGTCGTCCAGGAAGCAGTACACCACCACACTGTTGCTGTTAAATATATCTAAAGCGGCTGTACCCAGTTTCTGGGCGCCTAATATGATTACTGGATTTGACATAGTTCCATCTTAAATAAGGCGCAAAGGTACGAATTTGTAAGAGAGTTTGAAAGTACAGGTTACAGCTTGAGATGTTGTAACAGGCGCTGTGCAAACCTGTTCTGAAGCAGCAGATACACCAGGAAAGGCAAAAATACAATTCGATAGCGGCTAAGGGTACCGAAGTTAGGCGTTGTAAGGCCCACTATACCTCCCAGCAACAACACATAAAACAGGAACAGCACGTGCAACAGGCTTATTTTAAAACCGCGGCGCTTTAGAACAGAAGCGAAAGCCATAACCGTTAAAAACAGCAGAAGCAGATTCTCCAGCCCCAGCAACACGTACAGTGGCGCCCATGCTTCTCCTAAAAATGGCCGGTATACAGCGCTAAACAAAGCCTCCGGATAACTGTATACCAGACCCTTAAGAGAAGGCCCCATCCTTTCTAGTACCATATGCGGCCCATGCAAAGACAGTTTAAGCATTGAGAAGTAGTTTCGCGAACTATGCTCCAGAAGGTACTCCATTGGAAGAAAATCCTGCAGTAAAATAACCAGCAGTAGTCCTATGGCAACAGAAACCAAGAAGCCTTGCACCTGCTGCTGTTTAAACACGCCTAATTTCTCTGCCGCTTGTTTGACAAAAATATACAGCAGCAGCAAGGGTACTATGATAGCGCTATTAAAGAGCCTGATTTTAATGAAAACGTACAGTAGCAGCGGCAACGTTAAAGTCTGCCAGAGGGCCATGCGCTGCCCATGTGCCACGGAAAGCGCAAAGGCGATAGCCCAGCACATACTACCAAACATAAGGGCATCTTTAGACAAACCCGCGCTCCAAAACGCCACAGAGGGAAAGAACAGAAAAGCAACTACAGCCGCCACGTGCCACTGCGGAAACAGCCGGCACAGCACATAAGTCAGCCATGCAGCACCCCAGAAGCTAAAAAGCGACAGGTATAACCCATTCAGGTAATAAAAGCCGGAGGTTACCCAGTTTAGGACACTCAGTAGCTTGATGAAGTAAAAGGAATTCGAAAAATCAGCGAACGTTGAATAAGGGACAGTTGCTCTGAACGCTTCACTTTCGAACGTGTTAAAAAACAATAGCCTGAGGTAGCCACCGGTATTTTGCTTCGCATAAGCTGTCAGGAAAAGGGAGGCATCGTGGTAGGCCATTGTATCACCACCGGGATAATAATAGGTGTACAGCAAACCCAGCGACACCCCGCATACAAGCTTTAAGAATAAGGCAGGATAAAAGTATGGCTTTAACTCCTTTGCCCACTCCTGCCGTTGCATCCACCACACAAGTCCTCCTAGCAGCAGGAAGTTCAGCACGTAAACCAGTACACTCACGCGGCAGTATTGCTTTGCTTCATAATCTTATTTCCGATCGCGCAGTGCATGCAGTTTACAGGTGCGCAATAACGCTTGTACAGGCTCAGGGCTGCCTGGTTGTCGGCTGCTGACTTTGCCTGCCAGCCCAACTCCTCGTAGTGCCGCGTTATTTTATTACTTTCTTCTTTTAAAGCTTCGAGTAAAGAAAGGGCTTTTTCCAGGTAAAAGCGGTTATCACTAAAACCGGCGTAAGCAGCCAATAGCGGTACCGCTACGTTGATGATGAGACTGTGAGCACTGCTTTTGCCCATGCTTTTCTGCAGGCCTTTGCTCTGCTTACCAAAGAGATAATGTTCCTGCCAATAATCTGACACCGGGGCCTGGAAAAGCGCTGCGTATTGCTTTATAGTTTTTGCTTCTAACACTTTTGAGAAAAATGCCTGTTGCTGGTGCAGTACGGCTGCCAACTGAGCGAGCCGTACCGTCGGGAAATTTGCCGGCCGCATACGCAGAAAATTCCAGCGGTGGCGCGGCACAGCTTTAGCTGTTAAGCTATATTTATGACTAAGAAAAGAATACTCATTCTGAAGCTGTGTGGTATATGCATCCCCGGCATCGTCTAAAAAGCCAGCCTGACCGAACAGCAGTGCCTCCAGTTGCAGCATGCTTTGCTGGTGCCGCCGCACCACCGTCAGGGGCAAAGCTTTTGCCAGTTCCTCAAATGCCTGTTGGTTTGCCTTAAAACCATAGCCACGAAGCAGGATGTGGTAAGCGGTCTGCTCCCAATCATTAGTATAATACTGCAGCGTTTGCAGCACCTCCTCCCCTTTAGCCTCCAGCCGCTCCACGAGGGCCCGCTCCAGCATCAGCGTTTTAGTTATCTGCGGCACGGCAGGCCAGAATGCAGCACAGGGCACGGCATCTTTTGCCTGTTGGAGTTGCTCATAAGTCTGAAGCAGCGACAGGTCTACGCGCCCTTGCAGCAGGAGCACCGGCACTTTTGTGCCATCTATGCGATAAACAGGCACATCGGCCTCCCACACCACATGCAGCACCACCTGGTCATACTTCTCGTCGAGCTGGTGCTGGTGGCGGTGCCAGTCAGAGGCTCTCAGATGCACTTCAACACTTCCTGACCATTCCACCTCCCCTATTCTCAGCAAGACTTCCCTGAAATCAGGACCGGCATCTGTGTTGTAAAAGCCAATCCGCAGCACCTGCAAAGGCTCCCCTTCTGTAGTGGTCAGATTCATTTTGCTAAAGTACTGATGCTGCCAGATGTAGTGTAAGAAGTCTTCTTTCATACCAGTGTGGGTTTAGGAGAGCAGTAGTTTCACTTTTCTTTGCCGTGGTACTCTTCCTGCATGCCCTGCAGGAAATTACGCAGAATCTGGTCCTTTAGCGGGCGGTACTGGGTCTGGCTTGGGTTCCGAAAAAAAGCACTTAGTTCTGCTTTACCAAGCCTGAAACGCACTCGCTCAAGTATTTTGATTATATCCTCGTCCTTTAGACCAAGGGCAATTTTGAGTTTACGCAGGATGATGTTGTTGTTCAGTTTCTTCTCCGGCGAAGGTTGCTCTCCTTCTTTTTTGCCACGCTTCTCATTGATAAACCCGTTCAGGAATGCCGCCAGGTTCTCATCATCTATCTCCTTGCTCTCCGGGTCGTCTTCCTTCTTCAGCCAGTCACTTATCTCGGCACGCGTTACCTGTTTGCCACCCGATGCAAAGAGCGCTATCATCTCAGAGTCATTGTAGTCAAAGGTATAGCGGATGCGGCGGAGGATATCGTTTCTGGTCATATTATCTGAATTTCTCTAAATGTATTGTTCAAACCTGATTGATTTTCTCTGTACGTATTTACCAGCCAGAACACGAGCTTATAATTAAAACTACCAGCAGCGGAGCGTATGGATTTACTTTACCGGAAACTCCTTGAAAGCCAACCTTATTTTAAATATGCTCTATACTAGATAGCTGCACGTTATACAGGTTCAGGAATATTTTATAAGTGCTGCACGTATTGCTCCAGGTAAACCTCCATCTCACGCTGTACAGCAAGGGCTGCCTCCCGGGCTTTCTCTGCAAAGTCACGGCCGGAGGAGGCATAAATGATGCCGCGGGCGGAATTTACAAGCAGACCGCACTGCTGATTCATTCCAAGTTTGGAGATGTCTTCCAGGCTACCGCCCTGCGCTCCTACACCCGGCACCAGCAGGAAATGATTGGGCACCAGCTTTCGTACCCGCTGCACGTAGTCAGCCTGGGTAGCACCTACTACATACATCATCTGGTCGGCAGTGGCCCAGGTAGCACTGGCACGCAGGACCTGCTCAAAGAGGTATTCCTCACTTCCATCCCCAAGGTGCAGCATCTGGAAGTCCTGGCTGCCAGCATTTGAAGTAAGCGCCAAAAGGATGACCCATTTTCCTTCCTGCACCAGAAACGGCTTCACAGAGTCGGCTCCCATGTAGGGGGCTACCGTTACAGAATCAAACTGCAAGGTCTCGAAAAAAGCCCGGGCATAAAGCTCAGATGTGTTACCGATATCACCGCGCTTGGCATCGGCGATGGTAAAAATATTCTCTGGTATCACCTGCAGCGTTTTCTCCAGGCTCACCCAGCCTTGTGGACCCTGTGCTTCATAAAAAGCGATATTTGGTTTATAAGCCACACAAAGATCAGCAGTTGCCTCTATTATCTGGCGGTTAAATTCAAATACAGGGTCTTCCGTATCCAGCAGGTGCTGTGGCAGTTTTTTAGGGTCGGTGTCGAGGCCGATGCACAGGTATGATTTCTTCTGTAGAATCTGCTCAAAAAGCTGCTCTCTTGTCATGGGCTTGAAATGAGGTGAAGGTTTATACAAAAGTATGAATTTGAGGCAGGCAGTAAAATTTATTCTCCTTTCTTGCCACTGCAACTAATTTTACCGGAATGGAGTCGTTATATAAAGAGCGTAAATTATTATGAAAACTATAGCTATTTTATCCACCCTGATAGCTTTCTTCCTACTGAGCTGTTCTAAAGAGGAAGAAGCCATTGAAATTGCACCCCTGACAGCCTTTCCTGCTCCTGTAGTGCAGGTTAACGCACCTGAAACCGCTACGGCAGGAGAGACTGTAGCTGTAACCGTTCACTTTTTAGTTAAAAACGGCTGTGGAGAATTTGGCAGTTTTGAAGACTCCAGGAACGGTAATACCATTACCGTTAAAGTTTACCCGCATTACCAGGAAGGCTTTTGTACGCAGGCAATCACTACCCGCGAAGCCACTTACTCTTTTAAACCCGACAAAGCAGGCACCTACACCCTTCAGTTCTGGGCAGGCGAAGAACAGTTTATCACAGAGTCTATTGTCGTACAATAGACAAAGATACTGTGACTTCTGATGCCCCAGCACAGAAAATCAAGTCGTGTAAGTAACAAAAGCCTGTAGAAAAAGAAAGCGGCTGCTCTGATTCGGAGCAGCCGCTTTCTTTTTCTACAGGAAGTACAGGTTATCTTAGGTCAACCACACTTACACCTTTGTGTTTGGCTTTATTGAAAGTAAAAGCATCGGAAGCAAGCGTTGGGTTAGCCTGGAAATTCTTGATGGTATAAGTATAGCGGTTACCGTTGTTACGGAACATCTCCCAGCTCTTCAGGCTCTTATCTTTCTGATTGATGAAAAGACGCACTTTGTAGATGGGGTTCTTTCGGTCTTCCGGCGCAAGTTCGATCACATCATACTTACCACCTTCTATTGTTTCAGTTCCGGCATAAGAGTACTTATAGCCTTTCTTATACATATCGAAAATTTTGCTTGGCGACATAGACTCAGCCTCCTCATCACTTTCCATGATGGTTACTTCATTTGCATCTTTCAGGAAAGTCCACATCAGTTTACCATCATTGATGATTTCCTGGCCGCTCACGCCTAAGCGGTACTTATCGCCACTCACTAATATATTTCCTGCCATTGTTTCTTTTACTTTGGCAGACGGATTTTCTAATGTTTGAGCGAAGTCTGCTTTAAAAGCTTTCATCGTTCTGTATTTCTGGCTCATGGCATCCAGTATCTTGCCTGCCTTTGGGTCTTGCTGCGCCTGTGCCAGGTTTACAAACATCAGGGCAACAACTAGTAGAGATAGTAATCTTTTCATATCCTTAGGTACTCGTTTAAAGTTCTACCCGAGTGTATTCAATAACTGTTCCAAACTGTATTCATCCGGTATTAAAACTTCACGTGCCTTACTTCCCTCAAACGCCCCTACTACACCCGCAGACTCTAATTGATCAATCAGGCGGCCTGCGCGGTTGTAACCAAGCTTCAGGCGGCGCTGCAGCAGCGAGGTGCTTCCCTGCTGGTGCTGCACAATAATACGGGCAGCTTCCTCAAACAGAGGATCCCGGTTTGATGGGTCGAAATCTGCTTTCTCGTTGCCGCTCTCGTCACCCACGAACTCTGGCAGCAGGTAGGCATCGTCATACCCCTGCTGCTCCCCGATAAAGTCACAGATACGGTCTACTTCCGGCGTGTCCACGAAGGCACACTGTATACGAATCATATCAGACCCGATGGAAAACAGCATATCCCCCTGGCCAATCAGCTGGTCGGCTCCACCGGCATCCAGAATAGTGCGGGAGTCGATTTTGGAAGTTACTTTAAAAGAAATACGTGCCGGGAAGTTTGCCTTGATAATACCCGTAATAACGTTCACGGACGGACGCTGCGTGGCCACTACCAGGTGGATACCGATGGCCCGGGCCAGCTGGGCCAGACGTGCAATCGGCGTTTCCACCTCTTTGCCCGCTGTCATCATCAGGTCGGCCAACTCGTCGATTACCAACACGATGAACGGCATAAAGCGGTGCCCTTTTTTTGGGTTCAGCTTGCGCTCCACAAATTTGCGGTTATACTCTTTCAGGTTTCGGCAACCCGCATCTTTCAGCAGGTCGTAGCGCATATCCATCTCCATACAGAGCGAGTTCAGCGTGTTCACCACCTTTTTGGTATCGGTGATGATGGCCTCGTCGGTGTCCGGCAACTTGGCCAGGAAGTGGCGTTCAATTTTGTTGAACAGCGATAATTCCACTTTCTTCGGGTCAACCAGAACGAACTTAAGCTGCGAAGGGTGGCGCTTGTAGAGCAGCGATGTCAGGATGGCATTCAAACCAACTGACTTACCCTGACCGGTGGCACCCGCCATCAGCAGGTGCGGCATTTTGGCCAGGTCCGTAATGAACACTTCGTTGGTGATGGTTTTACCGAAGGCAATTGGCAGGTCCATCTCGCTCTTCATGAACTTCTCTGTAGCAAGAATAGATTTGATTGGCACCATTTCCTTCTTCGTGTTCGGCACCTCGATACCAATGGTTCCTTTTCCTGGAATCGGGGCAATAATACGAATACCCAAAGCCGCTAAACTCAGTGCAATGTCATCCTCCAGGTTCTTGATTTTAGAAATACGCACCCCCGCATCCGGCACAATCTCATAAAGGGTTACAGTTGGGCCGATGGTGGCAGAAATTTTAGCAATACCGATATTATAATGCCCAAGCGTCTCTACAATCTTTACTTTGTTTGCCTCCAGCTCCTCTTTGCTTACCTGAATTTTGTTCACGCCATAGTCCGTGAGCAGATCAATGTGCGGGTACTGGTAACGGGCAAGGTCCAGCGTCGGGTCATAATTTTCGCCGGATATAACTTCAGCCTCTTCTTCCTCCGGTGGCGCTGCTATCTGTAGCTGCATATCATCCACAGGCTCCTCTTCGTTTGCAAAGCTATCCTCCAACTCTATCTCATCATCCAGCTCTATATCCAGTTCCAGGGACGGAGCAGCAGGTTTGGCAGGTGCAGGAGGTGTTTCCTTTTTGGGAGGGATAGAGTTCAGCTCCATTTCCAGCGCCCTGTTTATTTCATCATTGTCCTCTTCTTCGAAAGGCACCTCCTCATCTTCCTCCCTTTCCAGTGACGCAGTAGGGTCGGCGTTGTGGTTAATGCCGCGGGCATCAGTGCCAAGCACATCACCCAGAGAAGAGCCATAGCTTTTTTCCGGAGCAGCATCGGCATCCTCCGCCACCTCGGCTGACTTCAGGCTCCAGTTGATGCTCGTGATGTTAAAGAAACTCACCAGGAAGAGCAGCAGCAGGAAGCCCAGCAGCAGCCAGGAGCCCCAGCCAATGAGACTGTTCAGCCAGATGGCTGCCTCAATACCGATGCCACCACCCAAAAAGCCCAATTCACCGACAGAGCCTGAGGCAAAAACGATATAGCCCAGCATCAGACTGGTCCACAGCATAGAGAAGCTGCACAGCCCCAGCACATACGTCATGGACACATTTACGCGCTTGAACACTATGCCCAGGCCTGCAAAAAACAGGACAGGTATAAAGAAGAAGGCACCTAGGCCTACCCAGTCATATATAAAGATGTGCGACAACCAGGCACCGAACAAACCAAGCCAGTTTTCCGCTTCCTGCCCTGACTCTTTTAAGCCGGTGCCATTTACGGTTTCCACCACGCTCTGGTCGGCGTTACCGGTAAAGAGATAAGAGACAAAAGCAATGGTCAGGAAAAAAGAAAACAGCAGGAAAGTAAAGCCAACGGTCAGCTTAAAACGGCGATCCTGCAAAAAACCAATCCTGAAACTGGGCATTGAGGGTAGTTTGAAAGACCAGTTCCGCTTCGGCTTCTTTGGCTTTGCTCCTTTTGGCACATTCGCTCCGCGTGGCTCGTTCTTACCCCGCACCTCATTCTTCCGCGCTGCTTGCAGCGTATCTTCTCTGTAAGTGTTCTTGGCCATACCCTTGACTAAAGTTGATTTCCAAATTTACAATTTTTCGCATCATTGCGAGCGTAAATATGGAGGCAATGTAAATTATCTGGCGAGCAGCTTCTTATTGATTTTACCTATCAGAGCAGGGCCCTCATAGATAAATCCGGTGTACAACTGCACCAGGTCGGCGCCTGCCTGCAGCTTCTCTACTGCATCATCAGCCGTCATGATCCCCCCCACGCCGATAATGCGAATCTCTGGAGGCAGGAACGTGCGCAGGTGCCGGATAATCTGAGTGGCGTGCTGCCGCAGCGGCTTACCGCTCAGGCCGCCCATGCCCATTTCTGCTACCCGTTGCTCTGGTGTTACCAGTCCTTTGCGGCTTACTGTTGTGTTGGTGGCGATGATACCGCTAAGCTTAGCTTCCACCGCAATCTCTATGATGTCGTTGAGCTGGGCCATGTTTAAATCCGGGGCTATCTTCAGCAGCAACGGCTTTGCCTTCGGCATGCGGGCATTTTGCTCCTGTACTGCCAGCAGCAGCCTTTTCAGGGGCTCTTTGTCCTGTAGCGCCCTCAGGTCAGGCGTATTAGGTGAGCTTACGTTCACCACAAAATAATCCACCACGTCATACAGCGCCTTAAAGCAGTAAATGTAATCGTTTAAGGCCTCCTCGTTGGGCGTAACTTTATTTTTGCCGATGTTGCCGCCCACTATAATGTTGCTTTTGCGCTTTCTTAACCGTTCCACCGCCGCATCCACGCCTTTGTTGTTAAAGCCCATACGGTTAATAATGGCCTGGTCTTTCGGAAGGCGAAAAAGCCTTGGTTTCTCATTACCTGATTGCGGCTTCGGCGTCAGTGTGCCGATTTCCACAAAGCCAAAACCTAAATCCCCCATCTCATCCACCAGCATCGCGTCCTTATCGAAACCAGCGGCCAGCCCCACCGGGTTCGGAAACTTCAAGCCAAATAACTCCCGCTCCAGGCGCGGGTCCTGCACCTGAAACATGCTTTTGGTAATTCCCCCGGCATAAGGCAGCCTTAACGAAGCACGCAAGGCACCTGTTGTCAGGTAATGAACATTCTCAGGATCAAACTGGAAAAGAAGCGGGCGCAGGAGGCTTTTGTACACAGCGGGTGAGATTATGTGAGTTATAGGTTACCTGCAAATATAAGATCAGGAATTCAGGATGTAAGGATGAATTGGATATTTTAGGTGATGTGTGGGTAAGGGATTACTACAGCCACTTTTGCCGTTAATGGTGTTTCACCAACAGCTACTTTAAGAGGTTAATAACACAGCTTATACTCTCAAAAGCCAGGATTTGGAGTGAAGCAAAGCTATAATTGCATGGCTTGAATCTAGTTGTTTGTGAAAACACCAACAACAGTGGGACAGCGAGAAAATCTCACAGACCTGTTGATAGCTTTGAACTCACAGCATCTTCCCAAATTAGTCAACACCAGACGCTCGCAGGAGCCGCGCGCACTGCGAGGTCTTTGGAATACGCTAGCTTCTGGGATGGTAGTCCTTAATCACCTGCTTCAGATAATCTCTGTCCAGATGGGTGTAGATTTCGGTAGTGGTGATGGATTCGTGGCCCAGCATTTCCTGCACGGCACGCAGGTCGGCACCACCTTCTATCAGGTGAGTGGCGAAGGAGTGGCGGAACGTGTGTGGGCTCACCGTTTTCTGGATACCGGCCTTGGCCGTCAAATCTTTGATGATGGTGAATACCATCACGCGGGTCATTTTGGCTCCGCGGCGGTTCAGAAACAGCACGTCTTCGTGGCCTTTCTTAATGGTAAGGTGGCAGCGCACGCCTTCCCGGTACAGCTTGATATGCTTCAGCGCATCGCGCCCGATAGGCACCAGGCGCTCTTTGTCTCCTTTACCAGCTACTTTTAAAAAGCCCATGTCCTCATACAGGTGGCTGATTTTAAGGTCAAGCAGTTCAGACACACGCAGTCCCGAACTGTAGAGCGTCTCCAGCATCGCCCGGTTTCTGGTGCCTTCCGGTGTGGAAAGATCAATGGCAGCCAATAACAGCTCTATCTCGTGAAAGTGCAGCGTGTCGGGTAGTTTGCGGGCCAGCTTCGGCGCTTCAATGGTGTCTGTCGGGTCGTTCTGCAGCATATCCTCCATAATCAGGAACTTATAGAAGGCACGGATGCCAGACAAGGTACGTGCCTGAGAATGGGCTGTCATTCCCAATTCTCCAATCCATTCCAGGAAATCACGGAGTACGGCAGGAGTTATTTGCTCGGGAGCCACCTGCACCTTTTTAATTTCCAGGAATTCCGTCAGCTTTCTGATGTCGCGGCGATATGCCTCCACAGAATGACGCGAGAGCGACTTCTCCAGCTTCAGGTACTCTTCGAATTGTTTAATACAGAGGGGCCAGTTCATTTTCTTATGCAGAAAGACTTTTTGTAGTAACAGACAAATGACAAAAGTGAAAGAACCTTTCTAAACAAACTACAGACAGACGACAATCTTTTGTCCTTTGTCTAAATTCTTTTGTCAAAAACGATAGCAAAGATAGTTAATCTGTACCTTTGTAGCCTCGGAAATTTGCAAGAACGCTTATCAAAACCAGACTATGAAGATTATCATCCTGAATGGGCCTAACCTGAACCTGTTAGGAACCCGTGAAAAATCTGTTTATGGCAGCCGCTCCTTTGAAGATTATTTTGAAGAGCTGCAGGAGACTTTCCCGGCACTGGAGCTCTCCTATTTTCAATCAAACACCGAAGGCACACTGATTGATAAGCTGCACGAGGTAGGCTTTAGTGACTACAAAGGCATTGTATTCAATGCAGGCGCCTATACCCATACGTCGGTGGCTATTTCTGATGCCATCAAAGCCATTGACACGCCAGTGGTGGAGGTACACATTTCAAACGTATACGCCCGCGAGGCTTTCCGCCATAAAAGCATGCTTGCTGCATACTGCACCGGCGTTATAGCAGGATTTGGCCTGGAGAGCTACCGCCTTGCCATTCAGTACTTTGAGCGAATGAAACCGAAACAAATTGGTTTTGGCATAAAGTAAGCGTAACAAGTGTCGTTATATACTCGTCTATTATAAATTTGCTTTTATATAGTAAATATACTATATTTTCTGTATCATTACGCGTATGCTCAACTTCTATCCTGGCCCGGCTAAACTATATCCCGATGTACGCAACTATATGGTAGATGCGTATGACGAGGGTATACTGAGTACGCCGCATAGAGGAGAGCAGTTCGTTCAGATGTCACGTGCGGTGGTGGGTTCCATCAAGCGCCGGCTCAACATTCCGCAGGATTATTATATCTTTTTCACTTCGTCAGCTACAGAGTGCTGGGAGGTACTTATCCAAAGCCTTACCAAACACAAAAGCTTTCACATTTATAATGGGTCGTTTGGTGAGAAATGGTGCCAGTATGCCCAGAAGTTACGCCCTAAATCAGAAGGCTTTCAGTTTGATTTGAATAGCCCGATGCCTGTAAGCGAACTGGAAATCAGCAAAGACACAGAATTAATCTGCTTCACCCATAACGAAACCTCTAACGGCACACAAGTATCATCGGCGTGCATCCTCAACCTGCACAATCGTTTCCGCGACACCCTTATTGCCGTGGATGCTACGTCGTCTATGGCCGGTCTGAATCTGAAAATGATAAAAGCCGACATCTGGTTTTCGTCGGTGCAGAAGAATTTTGGGTTGCCAGCCGGTCTGGCCGTTATAGCCTGCTCGCCCCGTGCTATTTTCCGGGCAAAACAAATTGGGGAGCGGAGCCACTACAACAGCCTGGTGTCGATGTACGAGAAGATGCTGAACTACCAGACCACCCACACGCCCAATGTGCTCAACATCTATCTTCTAAAGCGCGTGCTGGAGGACCGCCCTTTCATCAAGTCTATCGACTTGGAGCTTACGGCGCGGGCACAGGACCTTTATACTTTCTTCGAGCAGTTTAATGATTTTAAACTGTTGGTGGAGAATGCGGAAGTTCGCTCCAAAACGGTGCTGGCGCTACAGGCCAGCGAGAAATTGGTAGATGATATTAAGAAACGGGCATTGCACCACAACATGCGCCTTGGCAACGGCTATGGTCCCTGGGCGCGAAACACCTTCCGCATCGCGAACTTCCCTGCCATCACAGACGAGGAGTTCGAAGAACTGAAGCGCTTTTTCCTGCACTATTACGCATAAGTCTGCTACCTTTGCGGCCTGATAAGCGCCACGTGCACCCTAGTTCTACATGGACGGGTAAGGGGTTTATCTTGGGTTTTATCAGCTGTATCTTCTGCACCAGCACAGCATCAGGCAACAAGAAAACAAGTGGATTTAAATTCAATTTTTAGTTTCAAAGAGATAGCTTCTGTAACGCTCACGCTCTTTGCCGTGATTGATATCATCGGCTCCATTCCCATCATCATTGATCTCCGCAAACGGGAAGGCAGAATTGAATCAGGTAAGGCAACGATTGTATCAGGCATCCTGATGATTGTTTTCCTGTTCCTGGGCCAGTCTATCCTAAGCTTGTTTGGCATCGATTTCCAGTCTTTCGCCATGGCCGGTGCTATCATTATCTTTTTGATTGGTTTAGAAATGATTCTCGGCAAGGACTTTTTTCATTCCGATCCTGAATCCAAGAGTGGTTCTATTGTGCCTTTGGCGTTCCCGCTGATAGTAGGTGCCGGCACCATGACAACCCTTCTCTCGCTACGGGCAGCCTACTCCCTACCGAACGTACTGGTAGGTATTGTGCTGAACCTGGGCTTTGTATATGTGGTACTAAAAGGCTCGGCCACCATTGAGCGCAAGCTTGGCAAAGACGGAGCAAACATCCTTCGTAAAATCTTCGGCATTATCCTGCTGGCCATTGCCATAAAGCTTTTCAAGACAAACCTGTAGTTAATTTTGAATAACTGACTTTTGAATAACTGAATAGAATGAACCTAGACAGAAAAGAATTTATAGAGCAGTTTCAGAAGAGGGCAAAAAGATTAGCTATAGATGTGATTCATTTTTCTAAAACGCTTCCTAAATCAGAAGAAGCTGTTATCATGAAGCGACAGCTACTAAGATCTGCCACCTCCGTTGCTTCTAACAACCGAGCCGCATGCAGAGCCAGATCATTCGCCGAGTTCCATTCAGAAATCAGTATTGTGATTGAAGAAGCAGATGAAACGCTCTTTTGGCTGGAGTTACTGGAGGAGTCAGGCACCACCACTCGTACCGCAATTAATCCACTGATGAAAGAATCATCTGAAATACTATCGGTAATGGCAAAGGCCAGAAAGAACACCACCAAGTAATATTCAGTCATTCAAAATTCAGCTATTTAAAATTACTTTAACCATGATAGAACTCTTCACAGATGGCTCTTCGCGCGGAAACCCTGGCCCTGGAGGCTATGGCACTATTCTGCGCTGGAAGCAGCATGTAAAGGAAATAAGCCAGGGCTACCGCAAAACTACCAATAACCGCATGGAGCTACTGGCCGTGATTGTGGGGCTGGAGGCTATCACCAAACCAGGCATGCCCGTTACCATCTACTCCGATTCTAAGTATGTGGTGGATGCCGTTGAAAAGCGGTGGGTATTCGGCTGGCAGAAGAAAGGCTTCAAAGGCAAGGCAAATGCAGACCTTTGGGCCCGTTTCCTACGTGTTTATGCTAAGCACCAGGTAAAATTCGTCTGGATAAAAGGCCACGCCGGCCACCCTGAAAACGAACGTTGTGATGAACTGGCAGTAGCCAGCGCTTTGTCTCCTAACCTGCTCATCGATGAAGGTTTTGAGTCTGGTGCGTCGCAGCCGAGCTGAGTGAAAATCATGAATAACTGAATTTTGAATAACTGAATATGCGAGGAGGCATTATACTGAGTACATAAATATATTCCACCATTTTCTCAATCACTCAGTTATTCGATTATTCAAAATTAAACCCATGCCAAATACTTACTTCCAGTTTAAACAGTTCCGGGTAGAGCAGGACAAGTGTGCCATGAAAGTGTGCACTGACTCCTGCGTGTTTGGAGCTGCTGTGGAAGTAGCAGGTGCCGAACGTATCCTGGATATTGGGGCGGGCACTGGACTGCTCTCGCTTATGGTAGCACAGCGAAGCGAGGCAACTATAGACGCAGTGGAGATAAATTCGGAGGCACAGGTACAGGCCACCTATAATTTTGCCATTAGCCCATGGAAGCCCCGGCTTCACCTGTATCCATTGTCTCTGCAGCAGTATGCTGAAAATAATCAGGTGCAGTATGATATCATTTTATCGAACCCGCCTTTCTTTCTCTCCTCACTCAAATCGCCGGATGCAGCCAGGAATGCAGCAAAGCATACCGGAGTGCTTTTATTTGAAGACATCCTGTTATTTGCGCAGCAGCACCTGAAGCAGAGAGGGAAACTGTACCTGCTGCTCCCACCTGCCGAGGCGGCATTGTTTGAGAAGTTAGCGCTGGCACATCGGCTCCATTTAGCTGAAACGGTTGAGGTGTATACCTACAAAGGCGGGAAGTGTATCCGTCATATCCAGACTTATACTTTTACATCAACCACAACTCCCGAAACTAGGCAGTTTTTTATTCGGGAAGAAGACAAGGCTACCTATACCACTGAGTTTGCTAAGCTGCTCGGGCCATATTACCTCCAGTTCTGAAACTATGCCTTTGGGTGGTGCTGATCCCCGCAGGAGCTGCGCACGTTGCAAAGCCTCTGAGTGGTGCAGAAGCTATCCTGAGGAGTCCGTCACTCCTATTCCTGCAGTACCCGCTCCTTCTCGATAAAGTCAACCCCATATTGTTTAAGCTCCTCCAGCACAGGCTCATATAACTCGGGATGAATGGGAATAATGACTCCCTTCCTCGTGATCTTGCCCTGCAGCATCATTTTAGCCAATATACCTACAGGCAAACCTACCGTTTTGGCCATGGCAGTGTGTGTTGCATCATCGCCGGTTGCGACTAAGGTAGAGACAACCTCACGCTGCTTCCCATCCTGCTCGTATTCGAACAGGTGCTGCATTACAATCATGTCCTTGTCGCCCGGGTCCAGTGTCCATTTCTCCTTCAGGATTTTTTCCAGCACCTGCGCAGGTGTGGCTTTGGACAGTGCTATGGGTTTTTCCTCGAATAGTCCGAGCCATGCCAGCTTTGCCATTACATCCCCTTCAGCCGGAATGCCTGTGTATGCCGCCAGGCGCTCAGCCGTACTTCGTCCATCTACGGTGGCAGGAGGCAGGAAAGCTTCCAGAAAGCTACGGTTGGTCATATGCTCAACGTCCTCAAGAGTATAGCTATCATCTATTAAGCCTAACTGTACAAATACATTCCATGCCTCGCAGTAACCAGGGCGACGTAGTGTGCCACGCAGCATCGTGGGTATGTCGCGCAGGCCATAGTGCTCCCGGTAACTGAGGGAATCCCGGTTGGCGTAACCTTCGAAATGCCCGTAGCCGTCCACAAAAAAATCATCGGTGCGCTTGAACAGTTGGTGGTACGGGATGTACTTGTAAGCTCCGTTTTTAATGTACTTTGCTGTCCCCTGTCCTGCCAACACGACATTGCGCGGGTTCCATGTGAACTTGTAATGCCACGGGTTGCTATCAGAGTTAGGTGCTACCAACCCACCGGTAAACGACTTGAAGGAGGTTAGTTTACCACCAGCTTCCTGTATGCGCCGAATCACCGCCATGGCCGATATATGGTCTATGCCCGGGTCCAGCCCGGACTCCATCAGTATTGTCAGGCCCTTCTCCTCTGCCTCCTCGCGCAGCGCCTCAAATGCAGGGGTTAAATAGCTGGCGGTGATGAGGTTCTTATGCTGCTTCAGGCACTCTTTTGCTACCTCCATATGAAAGGCAGCCGGCAAAAGTGAAATAACGACATCTGCCTGCATCACTTCCTCGGCCCGTTGCCGTTCATTGTGAACATCAAAGTTGATGATGTCTACACAAGTGATCGCATCCAGGAGGGGCTGCAGGTGGGCAACAGAGATGTCCCCAATCCGGATGCGCCAGTTTTCTCTAGCAGCATTATCGCAGAGGTATTTAATGAGAGAAGCCGCCGAGCGACCGGCACCGAGAAGCAGGATTCTTTTCATAGTTGTGGTTGTGGTTCAGGTTTAATATAAGCATTCGCGCCTGTAAGGCAAATCCTATATATGGTTTTGTCGGATAATAAGCTTACATTTATAGCCCTTTTCTACATTTTTTGACTTATTGCAGACGAAATGGCAAGTAAATTTGATATAAATATTAGTATAGACGTACTGGATCCTGCAGAACTGAGTGAGCAGGAGCGGCAAGCCGTAGAAATGGCGCAGGAAGCTGCCAACGATGCCTATGCCCCTTACTCCAACTTTCTGGTAGGAGCTGCCCTGCTGCTGGAAGACGGTACCCTGTTTAAGGGCAGTAATCAGGAGAACGCGGCTTATCCATCAGGGCTTTGTGCCGAGCGGACCGCCCTTTTCGCCTTGAGTGCCCACTATCCAAACAAAAAGATTAAACTGCTCGCTGTAACCGCCCGCCGCCGAGCCGACAAAGCCTTTCTTCCGGCTATGCCCTGCGGTGCCTGCCGCCAGGTAATGGGAGAATACGAACACAAGCAGCAGGAGGATATACCGGTGCTGCTGCAGGCACCTGATGGCAAATTTTACCGTTTTCAGCGCGTAGCAGACTTGCTGCCCTTCCAGTTTACCAAAGACAACCTTTGAAGTCAGAGAGTAAGATGGTTAAAAAGTCACACATCAAGCTCTTTGCTATTACCTTCTGAAATACACGTAACACCTTGACTGAACATAAACTCACTGTACCACGCACTGCCCGCTACTATACCTTAGGTACTCCTTCCGGAGCCATTCGGCACCTTTGGATTGTGTGCCACGGGTACGGTCAGCTAGGCCGGTTTTTCCTGCGACACTTCAATAGCTTGGACGACGGCAACACGCTGGTGGTGGCCCCCGAAGCTTTGTCGCGGTTTTACCTGGATGGTTTCTCAGGGCGTGTTGGCGCTACCTGGATGACGAAGGAAGACAGGCTTTCTGAGATTGAGGACCAGGCAGCTTACCTGAACTTACTGTTAGAAGAACAGCTTAGCCAACTGCCGCAGGATGTACAGATTACAGTACTGGGCTTTTCACAGGGCGGTGCTACGGTATGCCGCTGGCTAGCCACTGCACAGGTACCGGTACAGCGGCTTATACTATGGGCTGCTTCTTTTCCAGAAGACATTGATTTTGAAGCAGGCAAAGCTGCCTTTCAGAGTTTACCGGTGGCTGTTGTTTATGGCACGCAGGATGAATTCATCACTCCCGAAAAACTGGAGCAGAAGAGACAACTGATGGAAAACCTGGGAATTATATCTCAGGTGTACACCTTCGGGGGCGGGCATACCATACACCAGAAGACTCTTTTAAAGGTAAATGAGCAGTTTGGCTGAACTCCCCAATCATTTCCCCCTCTCCCACATTCCTTCCATCACTACTTCTAACAAGTGCTGGTCCGGGTCGCGGAAGTAAAATGAGAGGAAGCCTCCGCCCCAGTCATATTCCTGCTCTATAAGTATACCAGCGCCTTCTACTTTTTCCTTCCAGGAGTTATACTGCTCCTTCTCTACTTCAAAAGCGAGGTGGAGGTGCCCGGATCCATGGTGAGGCGGCAAACTTCCTCCCTTTTCAGATGCTTCTGCTATAAAACATAAAAGCACGGAGGCGCCAGCCCGGAAGAAAACGTGTCGGTCTTTTACTTCCCCGATTTGCTTTAATCCTAACCTGCCCGTGTAAAAGTCTTTGCTCGCCTGCAAATCTGTGACATAGAGGCAGGTCTCCTTTATCTTTTTGATCTCCATTTCATCTCTCTTTCAGTTGTCCTGGCTGTTAAGGTGTTCCCGCATAATATATTCAGCCTTTTTTGTTAACGTCTGGCAGGCACTTCTCGTTAGATAGATGTTCATTACCTATCAATCCTAAAGAAAAAATGAAACTTATGATACAAGTAGCAGCTGTTTTTGTGGCTGTAGCGGCAGCGTTGTTCTTCTTTATACGCGAGCCACTGTCTAAAACACCAACCACTGCTGAAGCACCTCCAAACACATCCGCCGCTCTCCAAAAGTTGGCTAGCTTACCGAATGCGGTGGAAGAAAGCTCAGGTATTGCTGTGCTCGAACAGGAAGGACTGTACCTGACACACAACGACGCCGGGAACAAACCTTACCTCTTCAAGCTGAATGAGCAGGGAAAGCTTGTGGAGACCATCAAACTAAACCTGAAAAATATGGACTGGGAAGACCTGGCGCAGGACAACGACGGAAACATTTACATTGCAGACACTGGCAACAATAACAACAGACGCCGTGATTTGGCAGTGTATAAAGTAAACCTGAAAAGCCCGCAGGAAGCAGAGGCTATACGCTATAGTTATGAAGACCAGAAAGAATTTCCGCCCTCCAAGAAAGAGCGTAACTTTGATTCAGAGGCTCTTTTCTGGCACAACGATAACCTGTACATTATCACGAAAGACAGAGGCCAGGGTGAAACCGCCAAAGTATATAAGCTGCCTGCTCAGGCAGGCAATCATAAAGCCAGGCTGATAGGCAGCTATAAAACAGATACTGAGGTAACAGGTGCCGACATCAGCCCGGACGGAAACACTGTTGCGCTGCTAAGTGAGGAAAAGATTCACTTGTTCCGGGACTTTGGCTCGCCAGACACTTTTTTTGAAGGAGACTATAATGAAATAGGCATTAAAGGGGCCGGGCAGACAGAAGCCATTGCCTTCGAAGGAAACAACACCTTGGTTATAACGAGTGAGGGTGGTAACCTGTACCGCTACACGTTATAGAAAACAGCAATAAAACAAAGGGGCCCTTTCTCTAGCAGAGAAAGGGCCCCTTTGTTTTATTATTACCCTACTTTCTTTGTGTCAGCTTTTACATCGTCAGTTAATCTGCCTCCCGGCAATGCTGGTTTTGGGTTCTGCCATACTTTAAACAGGATAAACAGGCCAACCAGGATGAGCGGTATACTCAGAATTTGCCCCATGTTCAGCGCCATTTCATCTTCAAAAGCTTCCTGGTTTTCTTTCAGAAACTCCACCAGAAACCGGAATGAGAAAAGGAACGTTACGAACAGGCCGAACAGCAGGCCACGCGGTAGTGCAGCCTTATACTTGTTCCACAGCCAGTACAGCACCACAAAAAGCAGGAACACGCTCAGCGACTCGTACAACTGCGTAGGATGGCGCGGCACCTGGGAGTATTCTGCGCTGCGGTAGAAGATAAAGCCCCACGGCAAATCTGTAGGCCTGCCAAATATCTCGGAGTTCATCAGGTTGCCCAGGCGGATAAGTGCTCCACCCAAAGCCACCACAATCACGATGCGATCCAGCACCCACATATAATCAAACCTCTGGCGACGACTGAACAGCCAAAGCGCAAACAAGATACCGATCGTGGCCCCATGGCTGGCCAAACCACCTTCCCATATCTTCAGGATTTCGATTGGGTTACTCAGGTAATAATCGGGGGCATAAAACAGCGTGTGGCCTAAACGGGCACCCACCACTGTTCCGATTATCATATAGAGGGTGATGACGTCCACATCGCCTTCCGTGCGGCCTTCAGCTACATAAATTTTCGTAAGGATGCGCTGCCCTATCACAAAACCTAAGGCGAAAAGTAAACCGTACCAACGGATGCTTAAGGGGCCAATGCTAAATATCTCGGGGTCGACATTCCAGGGAATGTAATTGAAAATGCTCATAGGGGTGATTCTGTTCTTGCCAAAGTTACGATAAATCGGCGACGGAAAAAACGAAAGGCTGGCACCGTGCGTGTTACTAAATCAGAAAACTTATAAAACCGAATGCTTTTCCTGCACCTGTTTCCCAGCCTGCTGGTACTTCTGATAGGCTACATACTAAAGCGGTGGCCGCCCAAACGCGTGAACTGGTTTTACGGCTTCCGCACGCATTACTCTATGCGTAATGAAGAAAACTGGCACGAAGGCAACCGCTATTATGCCAGGGTTATCCTCGGCATCGGCTTTATCTCAGTATTCATTAGTTTGGCCTGCTACTGGTTGCTGCCCATGTTGGCCAGCCTCCTGGTGCCGCTAGGCTTTATGCTCTTGTTTTTTATGCCCAGCATTGTGCTCACAAACCAACACCTGAAGCGCAAGTACGGGGACTGGTAAAAATAAGCGGTCGCTACATTTACCTGTAGCGACCGCTTATTTAAATTTATCATGTTCAATGCTAAGCTTCGTTGATTCTGGCAAGCTCGCTTTGGAAGCCGCCGCTTAGAATAGGGAAGCGAAGCCAGCTGCGTGGGTCAAGGTTATAATCATCTAAGTGGAAGGACGGGGCAAACCGCTCACGTTTCCACTGGTTCCTCGACCACAGCTTATAAAACTTATTCACCCATGCCTTTAGCAGTTCAGGTTCCGCCACCTGCTGCTCCAGCAGGATGCTGTATACTTCATGTGGCGCAAAGCGGTCGTGAAAAGCCAGGCGCTCAATCTGGTTCAGCACCTCATAAGGCATTAGGTCTTTCTCATCTGTCTGCGCCTGCTCTGCTGGCCGCAACTCGGCAGTTGGCTGCAGCTTGTTCACATACTGCAGGCCTTCATATCCCAGCTTCTCCTGCATCCAGATCAAAAGCTGCCGGATAAAGGCTTTGTCTATGCCTACTATCGGTGAAATACCGCCGGCGGTGTCACCATCCATGGTAGCATAGCCCACGGCACCTTCGCTTCGGTTTGAGGTTGCCATAAGCAGGGCGTTGTTGATATTGGCCAGCATCCAGATACCAGGGGCACGTACTCTTGCCTGTATGTTCTGAAGTGTCAGGTCATCCTGTTCCCATGTTAAAGGGCGTTGCAGCACATCTTCTATCTTAGATATGTAGCCTCTCACTTCATTGTCTATTGTCCAGTTATAGAACTTTGCGCCGATGGACTCGGCAAGTCCTTTGGCAGAGTTGTAGGTGTCGTCAGATGAGTTTACGGTGCCCTGGTAAGCGCAGGTCAGCAGCCGGCCTACCAGCTCCCTTTGCGCCTGCTCCGGCGGCAACGATTCAAAATAGGCAACATCTTTCATCTGGAACATCTGCGTTTTGGCAGCAAAGAGCACCACCCCCAGGCTTTCGATTCCTTTCCGCACCATTTCCGCAACAGCCACAGCGCACAAAGAGGAGTCGGCACCACCGCTCAACGACAGCACAAAGCCACGGCTACGGCTTTTGCGCATATAGTCGAACAGCGCAAGGCTTAGTGCGGCTATCACCTCTTCATTTTCGTCTATAGGGGGCAGGTACTCGATTACCTCTTCTATTACCGGGTTCGCAGAGAAACACACTTCTGCGCACTCCATGTCTACATTTTTAAAGCAGAGCAGCTCGTTCCTGCGGATGAGTTTACCGTTTTGGGCAATCAGCACCTCTCCGTCGTAGGTCATACGGCCGGCCTCATTGCCCAACAGGTTTGCATACACGTAGGCGCACTGGTATCTTTTGGAGGCATCCACCACCAGCCGGTGCCGCACATCCGTTTTGCTGAGGGCAAAGTGGCTGGCGCTCGGGTTCAGGATAAGCTCTACACCTTTGGGCATGTGCCGCTCAGCAGGTCTGTTCGGCCGCCAGGCATCCTCACATATTTCGAAGGCATACTTTACGCCCTGCTCTTCATAAATGATGTCGCCAATACGGTAGGTCTGCCCAAAGCGCTCGAATTCCTGCACCACGTCAGCCGGCCAGGGTGTGAACCAGCGCGGCTCGTAATGCACGCCATCGTTAGCCAGAAACTGTTTGGCCGTTATGCCTATTATCTCTTTATTTTTAATAACACAGGCAGTGTTATACACTTTCTTGTCCAGGAAGAGTGGCAGGCCAACGGCTACGGTAATATTGTCGCACCACTCCTTCACCTGTAACAGCTTCTCAAAAGCTACTTCCGACAGCCAGGGGCTAAGGAACATGTCCTCGCAACCATAACCGGTAATGCAAAGCTCTGGCAGGAGGAGTATATGGGCTTTGTTAGCAATCGCTTCTTCAATAGCGTCCTTTATGTTTTGCATATTGCCATCCCAATCCATAGGGGTTTGGTTAAGGGCGGCAGCGGCAAGCATTAATCTTGTTTCTTCCATGAGGTTGTTTAACGCAACATTATGGAAGCAAGTTAAGCGCAGGAATCCAATTTCGAATAATTGAATAACTGAATAAGTTAATTTTTAGAACTTGAATAAAAAGGAATAAGGAAATGCAGCTTAGACACCCTTATTCAATCATTCAAAATTCAGTTATTCAGAATTAAGCTCAGGAGATTTTCAGGGCAGCAAGGCCCTTTTCGGCAGCAGCCTGATCGGCTTTTTTCTTAGACAGGCCTACCCCCACGGCAATAGCTTCGCCGTCGATGGTTACTTCAGAGGTGAACTCGGTGGTGTTGCCCTGCTGCTTCCGCTTGACAATTTCAAAGCGAATGTCCTTGTTCTGGCTCTGTGCCCACTCAATGAGTTTGCTCTTAAAGTTGGCAGTGGTCGTGACGAGGCTATGCAGGTCTACGTGCGGCTTCAGCAGTTTGGAGAGAATAAAGCGGCGGGTGTTGTCGTATCCTTTATCAAGGTAAATAGCACCCACCAGCGCCTCCAGGGCATTGCCGTTCACAGATTTATGGCGGTTGCTATGGCTGGAGGTGTCTACCTTTACCAGTAAGTTCAAGCCAATCTTTACGGCAATGTGGTTCAGCGACTCCCTGTTCACAATGCGCGAACGGATTTCGGTCAGGAAACCTTCGTCTTCGTAGGGGAATTTTTTAAAAAGATGCTCTGCTACAACAGCGCCTAGCACCGCATCACCTAAAAACTCAAGACGTTCATTTGTCTCGTGTTTGCCCGCCGAAGTCTGGCGAGCAAAAGAGGTATGCGTGAGGGCAAGTTTGTACAGTCTGATGTTATCAGGTGTGCTGCCAATAACCCCAGCAATGGCGCGTACAAATACCCTGTCTTTATTAAATAACCTATGGTATACGCGCCGAACTGGTTTTATAGGCCCAAACACACACTAATCCTTCAGTTGACGGAATAAAACAGAAGTGTTATGACCACCAAAGCCGAACGTATTGCTCAGGGCAACGTTCACTTCGCGCTCCTGTGCCTTGTTAAAGGTCAGGTTCAGACGATTATCAAGGTTTTCGTCGTCAGTGAAGTGGTTGATAGTTGGCGGTACCACATTGTGCTGGATAGCCAGGATAGAAGCAATGGCCTCTATGGCACCGGCAGCCCCCAGTAAATGCCCCGTCATGGACTTTGTGGAACTGATATTCAGGTTATAGGCGTGGTCGCCGAATACCTGCTTTATCGCTTTCACTTCACTAATATCGCCAAGCGGGGTAGATGTACCGTGCACGTTGATATAGTCTACCTCTTCTGGTTTGATACCAGACTGCTGCAGCACATTCTTCATCACAGAGTAAGCGCCATGTCCATCAGGGTGTGGAGCTGTGATATGGTAGGCATCAGCCGACATAGCACCACCGATAATTTCGGCGTAGATTTTAGCGCCACGCGCCTTGGCATGCTCATACTCCTCCAGAATAATGGCTCCTGCACCTTCTCCCAATACAAAACCATCACGGTCTGCATCAAAAGGCCTGGAAGCTGTTTCTGGAGAGTCATTACGCTCTGAAAGGGCTTTCAAAGCGTTAAAACCACCTATACCTGCCTCCGTTACAGCAGCCTCAGAACCACCGGACACGATTACATCCGCCATACCCAAACGGATATAGTTATAGGAATCGATCAGGGCGTTTGTGGCAGATGCACAAGCAGATACAGTTACAAAATTAGGACCTCGGAAGCCGTGCTTAATAGAGATATGGCCTGCGCTGATATCGGCAATCATCTTCGGGATGAAGAAAGGATTGAAACGTGGAGTACCGTCGCCATTGGCAAAGTTCACGCACTCCTCCTGGAATGTTCGCAGACCACCAATGCCGGAACCCCAGATAACACCAATGCGATCGAGATCCACCTTATCCTCCACCAATCGGGCGTCTTTTACAGCCTCATCGGCCACAACCATGGCAAACTGAGAAAAAAGGTCCATTTTACGGGCCTCTTTACGGTCGAAGTAGTTCTCGGGCTCGTATCCTTTTACTTCACAGGCAAACTGTGTTTTAAACTTACTCGCATCAAAGCGCGTGATAGGGGCAGCACCACTCACGCCATTTACTAAACCGTTCCAGTATTCTGAAACTGTGTTTCCAAGTGGCGTGAGTGCGCCTAACCCAGTAACTACAACTCTCTTAAGCTCCATAAGCTACTAGTAGAGGATAGATAGTAGAAAATTTGTTCTGATAGGGATAATAATAAAAAGGGGGGAAAATTACTTCGCGTGCTCCTCCAGGTAGCTTACAGCCTGGCCTACAGTAGCGATATTTTCAGCCTGATCATCTGGAATAGATACGTTGAATTCTTTTTCGAATTCCATGATAAGCTCAACAGTATCTAATGAATCAGCACCAAGGTCATTCGTGAAGCTAGCCTCCGGTGTAACCTCTGACTCTTCCACACCAAGCTTATCGATAATGATAGCCTTTACTTTTTCTGCGATTTCTGACATTTTTCTTATAGTTAATTAAAACACTGTGCAAAGAAATGTAATTAGGCAGACAATGTCAAAAAAAATTACTCTATTCCCTGTTTTGCAAAAGTTTTGCCCCGCAATTGCCATTTTACCAAGTTCCCTTGTTATTTTTGGCCCTGAACAATTTATGAAGACACTTCATCTGGACATAGCATATGAATACGACTTTGATTTATATGGCCTGGTGTCGACAGTAAAAGAGTACAAACTGGCCTGGGCGCTTAACAAACTACTTGGCTTCCGGCTGGTAAAGCAGAAGGACCTTTGTTATGACTTGGTTGATCAGGAGCGCATAATTATCTCTAATTATGAGTATCTTACCGACTATAGTATAATACGCCTTCTTAAGAACAGAGCAGTAGGTGCCGCCCCAGCTAAGAAGCCGTACTTGCTGCCAGAAATAAAAGAGTATGATTACGTGCTGCAGATAAATGGTCCGCTGCAGCAGTTGTACCCGCAGGAGTTTATACAGAAGCTTCTTCGTATTCCGCTGGTACAATACGTAAAACAATTTGACCCACTTACACTTAAACTAAAAGATAACCTGATATTCTAAGTATGGAATTATCCTTCAACAAAACAAAAATCCTGGCTACTGTTGGCCCTGCAAGTAATACACCTGATCGCCTTCTGGCTTTGGTTGATGCAGGCGTAAACGCTTTCCGCCTTAACTTCTCACATGGCGCCTATTCAGAGCACCAGAAAGTAATTGATCATGTACGCAATCTAAATAAGAAGCACAACAGGAACATCTGCCTGGTGCAGGACCTTCAGGGGCCAAAGATTCGCTTGGGTGATGTAGAGAACGGAGCTATAGAAATAAGAGAAGGCCAGCGGATTAAACTTGTATGCGACGGCTCTCTTACTACAGAAGGCAGGCTTTCTACTATTTATGAAGGGTTGGCCAAAGACGTGAAACCAGGTGACGCCATCCTCCTGGATGACGGTAAGCTGGAGGTGAAGGTTATCAGCACGGATCACGAAATGGAAGTGGAGGCAGAGGTTATTTACGGCGGCACTGTAAAACCACGTAAGGGAATCAACCTGCCAGACTCTAAAGTGTCGGCCCCGTCCATGACAGAGAAAGATGTGGAAGACCTGCACTTTGGTTTAGACAACGATGTGGAGTGGGTAGCCCTTTCTTTTGTACGCAGAGCAGAGGACATTCACGAGATCAAGCGCCTGATCAAGGAGCGTAACAAAGGCACCCGTGTTATTGCTAAAATCGAGAAGCCTGAGGCAATCGAAAACATAGATGAAATCATCGAGGCGACAGATGCTATCATGGTGGCTCGTGGTGACCTTGGCGTGGAAGTGGGTATGGAGAAAGTGCCAATGATCCAGAAAATGCTGGTGGAGAAGTGCAACAGAGCAGGCAAGCCTGTGATTGTAGCCACCCAGATGATGGAGAGCATGATCACAAACCCAAGACCGACACGCGCCGAGACAAATGACGTAGCGAACGCTGTAATTGACGGAGCTGATACGGTAATGCTAAGTGCTGAAACAGCAGTTGGTGCTTACCCTATCGAGACTATCCGCAGCATGAGCCTTACCATCAAAACTGTAGAGGCCAACGCCACCAGCATCTTTAACAAAACGTATAGGCTTAACCCTGACTCTGACTCGTTCTGCAACGACAGCATTGTAGCTAACGCCTGCAGCCTTGCCCGCGACACAAACGCACGTGCCGTAATTGGTATGACCAAGTCTGGCTACACCGCTTTCCAGCTGGCGAAGTACCGTCCAAAGGCTGATATCTTCATCTTCACGGAAAACGAAAAGCTACTCACAACACTTAACCTTGTATGGGGGCTGCGTGGCTTCCATTACAACAAGTTTGAGTCGACTGACGCTACCATCAACGATATCAAGGACACGCTGTTGGCAGAAGGTTTCCTTAAGAAGGGTGATGTGTTCATCAACACGGCCAGCATGCCAATAAATGAGCAGAAACGTACTAACATGATTAAGCTTAGCATCGCATAAGCTTTGAACATCCCTTAAAAGAAAGGCCCCTGCAGATGCATCTGCAGGGGCCTTTCTTTTGATAGCCTGGCAAAGTGGTTTCTATAACTGCTACTGAATGACAAACGTGGCAGAGCCGCGGCCTCCAATCTATCAAACTGTACAACAAAAATACAGTGATACTAAATACAAAAAGCCTTACACGGCTAGCGTAAGGCTTTTAAGGTGCTTTTCCAGCAAAAAATTAAGCTGCGGCCAGGCCGTTTACAAATTTAGCCAGTCTTGACTTATTGTTGGCAGCTTTGTTTTTGTGGATGATGTTTTTCTTAGCCAGACGGTCAAGCATAGAAGAAACTGTCTTGTAAAGCTCTTGCGCCTCTGCCTGATCAGTTGTTCTCTCTAATTTCTTGATGAAAGTACGAGTAGTTTTCGCTTGATATCTGTTACGAAGACGTTTAGCGTTGTTCGCTCTGATTCTCTTTAATGCCGACTTGTGATTAGCCATATTATTTTATGTAATTAATTCTTTTGATTCTGTTCTTAGAATGAGTTTGCAAAGGTATAACCTTTACACATAATTTCCAAAGTCAGTTGTTAAAATTATTCTTTCATCCCGGCGACGCACAAAGATAGCAAAACCCCGCTCTCTTCCCCATTGTGTTTTAGAAGTCTTACTTTAATTATTCCGGCGCTCCACGTCAACATTCACGTCTATGTCCTCAATTTCCCCCAGCCGTTGCCGGGCCTTGTTTTCCACTTCATTCCAATCGGCTTTCAGTTTCTCCCATTCGCGTTTTGCTTTATCATCCCAGTTGGCGCTCTTTGCCTCCATTTCTGCCTCACGGCGGCGGAACTCAGCTCTTGTTTCAGCCCACTCCTCTTTTGTAGCTGTTTCGGCACGGCTGCTTTTATCCTGTACCCAAGCCTCGAACTCCTCTATGTCTCGGTTACCTGCGTCATAGTTAACTTCTGCCGACCTGTCGGGGGCTTCCATCTGCGCCTCGTTTATTTCTTCGTTCACATCACGGTTTGTTTCCTGGCTACAGGCAAACATGAAGGCACTGAGTATGCCTGCAAAAACTGCTGTTCTGTATATTGATGTTGTTTTCATTTTGTTTATTTGTTGTTCCCTTCGTTTACTTACGCAGGAAAAAAGAATATTGGTTTAGGAGCACACCTCTTAAAGTGTAGCACGTTTTGTGCTTTAGAAGCTGACAAGCTTATTTCACTCTTACTTATTATGCCGGTTATTCCATCTGAACACAAAGCCCCTTTTTACCTCTTTAACGGCCACCTGCAAACTATTGTGCCCAGCCTTTTCAGGCAGGTAGAGGGCGTGCAGTACCAGCGGGAGCGCCTTGTTACACCTGATGAGGATTTTATTGATGTGGACTGGTCCAGGGTTGGCTCTGACTCATTGCTCCTTCTGTCGCATGGGCTGGAAGGAGATACCGCCAGGCCTTACATTACAGGCATGGTGAAAGCCTTTAATGCACGCGGAGTAGATGCCATGGCCTGGAACTACCGTAGCTGCAGTGGCGAGCCAAATAAGCTCCTCCGCTCCTACCACCTGGGAGCTTCCGATGACCTGGACTTTGTACTGCGGCATGCCCTGCAACACCACAACTACAACAAGGTTTACCTGACAGGTTTTAGTGCAGGCGGCAATATCACCTTAAAGTACCTAGGCGAAACTCCTGAACATGTACCAGCCCAGGTAAAGCGTGCAGCCGTTTTCTCAACTCCGGTGGATCTGAAGGGTTCAGCCCAAAGAATATCGAAGATCTACACAAGGCGTTTTATGAAGTCTCTGAAGATTAAGCTGGAGCAAAAGCAGAAACTGTATGGCCAGGAGATAGACCTGTCTGACTACAATGTACTCTGGACCTTTCCTGAGTTTGACGACAGGTATACGGCTCCGCTGCATGGTTTCAAGGATGCCGAAGACTACTACGCCCGCGTCAGCTCAAAGCAGTTTATCCCACACATCAGAGTTAAGACGTTGCTGGTGAATGCTCAGAACGATCCATTCCTCTCCAAAGAATGCTATCCGGTGCAGGAGGCAAATAAGAATCCAATTTTTTACCTGGAGATGCCTGAGCAAGGCGGCCATGTAGGCTTCGCCGAAGACTTCAGGAAAGACCTGTATTACTCAGAGGCAAGAGCCATTCAGTTTCTATTGGGGGATCAGGAGTAAAAGAAGTATGGATGTAGCGTTGCCCGATGATAAAGGCGTTTAGCCACTCAGGCTCACCTTCGGGAACATCCTTACCCCTTGTTACTTAAACGGTACGTACACTACCTTTTTTGTTTCAAAGAACTCCTCGTTAAAGTAGTCTTTCAGGTCGTATACCTGGGTGATAAGGCCGGATTCTGCAATTTCTTCGGCCAGGTCTCCGCCTTTTAAGTAATAGAGCCCTTTTACAGGAAGGTCTGTTTTTTTGAAGCTGTTGGCAATCCAGGGGTAGAAGTTAGCCAGGCGGGTAACAGCGCGACTTACCACAAAATCAAACTTCTCCCGTACCTGCTCCGCCCGCACGTGCGCGGCTGTCACGTTCTGCAGGTGCAGTTCACGTGCTATCTCCTGCACCACGTGTATTTTTTTGCCGATAGAATCCACGAGGTGGAACTTTACCTCCGGGAACATCACCGCCAGCGGAAGGCCCGGCAATCCCCCACCGGTGCCCACATCCAGCACCGACGTATGCTCCGGAAAAGCCACTACCTTTGCAATGCCCAAAGAATGCAGAATGTGGTGCACGCCTAACTGTTCCATATCCTTCCGTGAGATAACATTAATTTTCTGATTCCACTCGGCGTAGAGCTCCCCCATCTGCTCATACTTTAGCAGTTGGTCTTCAGTAAGCTCCGGGAAGTAACCTGATAATAAGGTGCGGATGGCGGTAGAATGAGGCATTTTTCTGAATAATGAGTTTAGATGATAAATGGGACTTCAGGCAAACAGGAAGTACAACACAGCGGCAAGCAAGCTTACCACAGCCACTACGGCTAAAGCCATAAAGATATCAGCCAGGAGCACAACTCCCGCATTCCGGTACTGCCCTTCGTACTTCCTGGCAAGTTCCTGCTTCACCTTCTGTTCATCTCTGAAACGGAAATATAAATAGGCCCTGCCAATAAAGGAAAGCATAAGTTCACCTGGTATAAACTGCATTTCTTTTAAGCCTGCGTGTAGCCACAGCAGCCATCGCAAAAGTATGAAATAAAACGGGTGTCGCGAAAAATGTATAAAGCCCCTGCTGCACTCAGGCACCAGGGGCTTTGAACGTAATCAATTATCAACCTTAATTTAATTTCTTTTTTAAATGAGGTGCTTTTTGTTCTTCACCATGTCATAGAGCAACTCACGGGCGCGGTGCAACTGTGCTTTTACAGTACCAAGCGGTGCGTTCAGCTCTGTCGCAATTTCCTCGTAGCTCAACTCATTGAAGTAACGCAGTGTCACCAGTCGCTGGTACTTGTCTGGCAGTTTTGCCACCACGTACTGCATAATCTCAATCTTCTGATTTTTGATTGCCTCTTCCTGCGGATTTAAATTCTTGTCTTTGAAGTCGATTGTGATTTCATCGCCATTATCGATCTTGATGGCAGAATCAATCGACATGGTTTTAATCCGGTTCTTACGAATAAAGTCGATGCAGTTGTTAGTGGCGATCCGGAAAAGCCAGGTACTGAAGGCATACTCCGGATTAAACTTGTGCAGGTTACGGAAAGCCTTTGCAAAAGCTTCTATCGTTAAGTCCTCTGCATCGTCAGCGTTGCGCACCATCTTCAGCACCACGTGGTATACAGGCTTTTTATAGATGCTCATCAGTTCGGCATACGCTTTTTCATCGTTCTCCTCAACTGCGGCCTGAATTAATTTGAAGTCGTGCTTTGCTTTCGCAGAGAATTGTTTGTTTACTTCCATCTGAATTTTTTATACAGTATTACAGATATCCCAAGGAACAAGTAGTTCATAAAATAAACTACATCGAGTAAAGGTAGCATTGGCAAGGATATCGTGTCATTGAGTCTGCGGGCAGCCAGCACGTACACCGGGAAAACCGACAGGTACCGCACGCCTACAAGAGCACCTAAGATAGCCAAATGACTATTTAGAACAAGAATAACAATGGAAATTATGTAAAAAAGTATATTAGAAACTACAAAAATTCCGATTCTTCTTCTATCACCTGCCTTGTATCGTCCGCCTACAGACATATGTCTTCGTTTCTGAACTATCCATTCCCGAAACGTTTTTTTAGGAATGCTGACCGTCTGTCCTTCCTTATCGATAACAATGCTAATGTTACTATTGTTGGCAGCATCCCTGACAAAAAGGTCGTCGTCGCCGCCTATAGTTTTGATATGCGATGCAAACCCTTTGTTTTTAAAGAAACACCCTTTGGTGTAAGATAAGTTTCGGCCAACGCCCATATATGCGTTACCCTTGTTTGCATGAGACAAATACTGAATTCCGGTCAGCAAGGTTTCATATCGCACCAAGTGATTTAAAAATCCTTGTAATTGTACATATGGAGAGTAGCCTAATACCACTTCAGAGCCAGTTACATACCCACTTTGCATTTTTTCTATCCAATTTTTGCTCTGTGGCCGGCAGTCTGCATCAGTCAGCAGCAGGTGTTCGTATTTTGCTGCTCTTATACCCAGCGCCAGCGCATATTTTTTTGGATTCAGATACTCCGGGGTCTTCTTTACAGATACTACCCGAAGGTGTGGAAACTGCCTTTCCAAATCATGCAGGTAAAACTCTGTCTCATCTTCAGAACGGTCGTTTACCACAATTATTTCAAACTCCGGGTATTCCTGGTCCAGCAGCATAGGTAACAACTCCAGCAGGTTCTCCAATTCATCATGGGCCGCCACCACCACCGATACCGGCCGCCACACGGCACCAGTTTCGGGATCCTTGTACTTTGTAAGGGGTAGAAAATAAAATAAAGAGAAATAAAGCTGCACCAGCACACACAAAGCCAGCAGCACCAAGAGTACAGTTATAATCAAATTATTTGTTGTTTATTCATTTTTCAACATGCTGTGTGGCCGGCTTCCGATACAAAACCATACAACAGCTTTGCTTTCAAAATTAGTCAAACTACAGGCATTTCCGAAGCACCCCAGGATTTATATAATGTTTATGGTTTGTGCCACGGCAGTTTGTATCTTTGCAGGTTATATTTTTTCAGAACCTATAGAATCAGAAGCCCTTGCGGCAGAGCTGGTACAATTGGTGTCTTTTTTGATAGCATTGGCACCGGCAATACTTATATCATGCAATTTAAACTTGTAGCAAAAGACGCACAATCCAAAGCCCGCGCCGGCGTAGTGCAAACCGATCACGGCGCCATTGAAACACCCATTTTTATGCCTGTGGGCACTGCCGGTACTGTAAAAGCAGTACACCAGCGCGAGTTAAAAGAGGATGTGAAAGCGGAGATTATTCTTGGCAACACCTACCACTTATACCTGCGCCCAGGCTTAAACGTGTTAGAGCAGGCAGGTGGCCTGCACAAATTCAACGGCTGGGACCGCCCCATTCTGACCGACAGCGGGGGCTACCAGGTATTCTCCCTGGCCGGCACCCGAAAAATTAAGGAGGAAGGCGTAAAATTCAGGTCGCATATTGACGGTTCTCCCCTGGATTTTACCCCGGAGAATGTCATGGACACACAGCGTACCATTGGTGCTGATATTGTCATGGCCTTTGACGAGTGCACCCCCTACCCTTGCGACTATACTTACGCTAAAAATTCCATGGAGCGCACCCACCGCTGGCTGCAGCGCTGCGTAGACCGCTTCGACAGCACAGAGCCGAAGTACGGATACTCGCAAACGCTCTTCCCGATTGTACAGGGCAGCACCTACAAAGACCTGCGGGTAAGATCGGCAGAGACTATCGCCAGCTTCGGGCGCGAGGGGAACGCCATCGGAGGCTTGTCTGTGGGGGAACCAGCCGAAATGATGTACGAGATGACCGAACTGGTTTGCGACATACTACCAGCAGACAAGCCCCGTTACCTGATGGGTGTGGGTACGCCGGCCAATATCCTGGAAAACATTGCATTGGGCGTGGATATGTTCGACTGCGTATTGCCGACCCGCAATGCACGCAATGGCATGCTCTTTACTACGCAGGGCATCGTAAACATCCGGAACGAGCGTTGGGCGAACGACCACTCCCCGATTGATGCCGAACTGGGTGGCTATGCCAGCACCTTTTACAGCAAGGCTTACCTGCGCCACCTTGTACGCGCCAATGAGATGCTGGGTGCACAAATATCAAGCGTTCATAACCTTACCTTCTACCTCTGGCTTGTAAAACAGGCACGCCAGCAAATACTGAACGGAACTTTCCGTGACTGGAAAGATTTAACTGTAAAGAAACTAATGACAAGATTGTGATGAGTTCAAAATAAGAGAGCTAGAAAGTTAAAGATCTCTTATCTGCAACCTTCTAACTTTCTAACTCCCAAACTTTCTAACTTATTTAAGTGAAGCTCCTCGATAAATATATATTAAAGAAGTTCCTAACCACCTATGTGTTCACGGTTCTGATTTTGGTGGTGGTTATTCTGGTCATCGACTTCACTGAGAAGAACGACGACTTTATCAAAACCAACCCCAGTGTTGGCGAAATCATCTTTGACTATTACCTGAACCTGATTCCGTTCTACGCGAACATGCTCAGCCCGATTACGGTATTCATTGCCACTGTTTTCGTAACAGCAAAACTGGCATCACACACCGAGATTGTGGCTATCCTGAGCAGTGGCGTGAGCTTCAGAAGAATGCTGGTCCCTTACCTGATAGGCGCCTCCCTTATTGCAGCCGTTATCTTTGTGCTGATTGGCTGGGTTATTCCAAAGGCTAACCAGGAGAGCGTGGCTTTTCAGATAAAGTATATTAAGAGTCCCTTTACTTACGACAGCCGGAATATCCATATCAAAATAGCCCCTGAGACCTATGTGTACATGGAGAGCTATAATAACATTGCAAACGTTGGCTATAACTTTGCCATAGAGAATATTGAAGGTACCACGCTCAAGCAAAAGCTTACCTCCAACAGCATCTCCTGGAATGCTGAAAAAGAGAAGTGGCATATAGACAATTACACCCTGCGTACTTTTAACGGGGAGGAAGAAACCCTCACCAAGGGCTCCTCTCTGGACACCACCCTGAACATGTGGCCCAAAGACTTTGAGAGCACTTATAAGTTGGAGCAGACCATGACCCTGACACGGCTGAACGAGTTCATCAACGAAAAAAGAGACCGTGGGGCCGACGACATCGAGATATACCTCATTGAGAAGTATGAGCGTTTCAGCTATCCTTTTGCCATCATCATATTAACCGTGATTGGTGTGATTGTGAGCGCGCGAAAAGCGCGCGGGGGCGTAGGTTTTCAGATAGCGCTGGGCTTCTTCCTGGCGTTCGTGTTCATCATCTTCGTAATCGCCAGCCGGAGTCTGGCACAGGTCGGCGATATTGCCCCTCAGATTGCCGCCTGGATTCCTACGCTCATTTTTACAGGCGTAGGCTTCTTACTGTACCGTTACGTTCCGCGTTAGCATGCCTCGTTTAAAAGATTTTCTGGAGCTCCACTTTGTTATCCTGCTATGGGGGTTCACCGCCATACTCGGTAAACTCATCAGTATACCTGCCGTGGAGTTGGTAGCCCTGCGCACCTTTATTACAGCTGTGGCTTTAGGCCTGATTATTTACAAACGTCGCACTGCGTTCTGGCTGGGCCGCCTGAATGTCCTCAAGATTGTAGGTGTTGGATTTCTGATTGCTGCGCACTGGATACTTTTCTTTGCGGCGGCACGGGTAGCATCGGTCTCTATCTGCCTCGTAGGCATGGCCACCTGCAGCCTCTGGACTGCTTTTCTGGAGCCACTGTTCTCTAAAACAAAGGTAAAACCGCATGAGATTCTACTCGCCCTGCTCATCATTCTGGGGCTCTACATTATTTTTCAGCACGAAACGGAGTTCAACAGCATCGTGGGTATCAGTATGGCAGTAGGCTCCGCTCTGCTGGCTTCTGTCTTTACCATCATCAATGCAAAACTGGTGAAGAAAATACCCTCTACCACCATTACGTGTTATGAGATGGCTGGCGCCTGCCTGGGAACAGTGCTGTTTTTCCCGGTTTATACAGAGCTATTTGCCGAGGGCGGCACGCTGAACTTTACCCTATCGGCTATGGATTGGGTATACCTACTGGTGCTTTCGCTGGCTTGTACAGTGTATGCCTATACGGCAGGTGTGCGCCTGATGCAGCGCATCTCTGCTTATTCCATGAACCTGACAGTGAACCTGGAGCCTGTGTATGGTATTGTGCTGGCTTGGTTTATATTTAAAGAAGGGGAAAAGATGTCAGCAGGCTTTTACTATGGTGCGGCTATTATCCTGATGAGTGTTTTCATCTATCCTGTTTTAGATGCTTACACAGAGCGCAGAAAAAAATTAAAGCAAACCCTGCCAGACAAGGTAGTGGTTGGGAAAGAGTAAGTCACCTGGCACTTCGCCTTCAAACAGTCCGTATACGGCAGCGCCCGAACCCGTCATCGAGGCATAGGCTGCTCCTGCGGCGTATAATTTCTCCTTTACCTGGGGCAGTTCCGGGTATTTAGGAAAAAGGGCGGCTTCAAAATCGTTCACCAGCACATCTTTCCATACCCTCACATCCTGCTTCAGCAGCAAGTCCATTGTGCAGGTCGGCTCTTTGGGCGTAATGCTTCCATAGGCTTCCGCGGTTGTAATGTGTAGGTTAGGGTACACGATTACGCACGTATAGCCACTCAGGTCCAGCACAACCGGCTCAAATACATCTCCACGTTCAACAGCAATAACAGGTTTGTTGCGCACAAAGAAAGCGCAGTCGCTGCCCAGCTGGCGGGCATAGTTTTCCAGCGCCTCTGCCGTCAGGTTCAGCCCGAAAAGTTTATTGAGGATGCGCAGCGTAAAGGCTGCATCGGCTGATCCACCGCCCAGGCCTGCTCCCATTGGAATTACCTTGTGCAGGTGCATGTGCACAGGCGGCAGCTCATGGTCCTGCTGTAGCAGCTTGTAAGCCTTCAGGCACAGGTTCGTTTCCGGGTCGCCTGGCACCGGAAGCCCAGTCATATCAAAACGCATTTCCGGTGCCGGCAAAATCTCCAGGGCATCTGTCCACTTCACCGGGTAAAAGCACGACTGCAGGTTATGAAAACCATCGGGGCGCTTTTCAGTAATGTACAAACCAAGGTTCAGTTTTGCGTTCGGAAAGTCGAGCATAGAGAGTACTTGTGCTTATTAATGATGCAATCTATAAAATTGTGAGGAAACAGCTGCTGTAGCCCTTCTCCTTTCTAAATTTTGTATGGGCTCAGACTATTACGGTAAAAGTGAATATTGTATATTGAGCAGCCTGAGGATTGTACTGGTTATCAACATAAATTGATACAAATTTCAAGATCTGAGCAGCTGATTCAAGAATATTTTGCACCCGTGCAGTCAGCAGCTGAAAAAATTGTTGTAGCTTCATTAGAACAAACCTCTGCAAAGCAGACAACGAGGCACCCAAATCAGGGAAATGCCGTTCCACAAAATACCGTTGGGCTAACGCCTGTCGGAATTCCAGCACAGATTTTTTAGCAACATGAACTACAGGCCAGGACGAATTTTTCTTTCAGTGCCGCACATGGGCGGGCATGAGAAGAACTATGTGCAGAAAGCGTTGGAGGACAACTGGGTCACCACTGTGGGGCCGAACCTCCCCGGTTTTGAACACGATATCTGCCAGCACACCAACGTGCGCCATGCAGTAGCCCTGAATACGGGCACAGCAGCCTTACACCTGGCCCTGAGGTTGCTGGGAGTGAAAGCCGGTGATGAAGTGATTTGCTCCACATTTACTTTTGTTGCTTCAGCTAACCCTATCCTGTATCTGGGCGCTACCCCAGTTTTTGTGGAGAGCGAAGAAAAAACCTGGAATATGTGCCCGGACACCCTGCGCGAGACGATCATAGACCGCTTGAAAGCAGGTATCAGACCGGCAGCCATTGTGTTAGTACACCTTTACGGCATGCCCGCCAGGCTAAGTAAAATCATGGCCGTAGCCGATGAGTTTGGTATACCTGTGGTCGAGGATGCTGCAGAGTCGCTTGGCTCCCGCTATAGTGGCCACCAGGTAGGTACGGTGGGCCGCATTGGGGTCTTCTCTTTTGATGGCAATAAGATAATTACCACCTCAGGAGGCGGCGCACTGGTAACAGAAGATCCGCAACTGGCGGAGCAGGCCCTGTTTCTAGCCACACACGCAAGAGATGCTGCCCCTTTTTACCAGCATTCGCAGATGGGCTATAACTACCGCCTCAGCAACATTAGCGCAGGCATTGGCCGTGGCCAGATAGAGATGCTGGAGAAACGTGTGAAGCAGCGCCGCGAGATATTCACTTATTACAAAAATCAATTACAGCATGTAGAAGGCGTGCAGTTTCTGCAGGAGCCTAAAACCTGCTTTTCTAACCGCTGGCTCACCACACTCCTGCTGCCGGAAAGCCATCATCCAGAAAAAGTAAGGCTGGCGCTGGAAGAGGAAAACATTGAGACCAGGCCCCTTTACAAGCCACTGCACCTGCAGCCCCTCTTTCTACAGTACCCTTATTACGGCAATAACCTGAGTGCCGCCTTGTTTGAGAAAGGACTCTGCCTGCCCAGCAGCAGCAGCCTCACTGAAGAAGAATTAGATAAGGTGGTAAAGCACCTGAAGCGAATTCTAGAGTACGTTTAGCACTCTCTTTAACAACAGAGGCTCCTGATGGAGCCTCTGTTGTTAAAGAGAGTGCCAGAGCCTGCGTTACACCTGCTGTAATGCCTGCTCGATGTCGGCAATTATTTCTCCCGGTTCTTCTATACCAACTGACAGGCGGATAACACCTGCCGTGATGTTCATTTTCTCTTGTTGCACAGGGCTGAGTGAGCGGTGTGAGGTACCTAGTGGGTAAGAGATGGAAGTAGCCACTCCTGCCAGCGAAGGAGCAAAGGGTATATGCCGCAGCGCCTGCATAAAGCGGTTCACTGCCTCCTTGTCGTCCCGAATCCGAAAGCTAAGCATGCCGCCAAACATTTCCTGCCCCTGCTTTTTCGCCAGTTCAAAATGCGGATGTTCTTCCAAGCCGGGGTACCACACTTTCTCTACTTTAGGATGCGCCTGCAGGTAATTTGCCAGTTCCAAGGCATTACTGCAATGCTGCCGCATACGCAGGCGCAGCGTTTTCAACCCACGTGCCGCCAGCCAGCTTTCAAAAGGGCTCAGGTTCAGGCCGTACACCATCATCACCTGCTTTACGCGCTGCAAATCCTCCGGCTGCTTACAAACCACTACGCCCGCCGTTACATCGCTGTGCCCAGACAGGTACTTTGTTACGCTATGGAGTGCTATGTCCGCTCCCAGAGATAGGGGCCTGGTAAGTATAGGCGTGGCAAACGTGTTATCCACTACTAATTTAATCTGGTGCTGTTTTGTCTGCTGCGCCAGCCGCTCAATATCGAAGACCTGCAGTAAAGGGTTGCTCATGGTTTCAATGAGCATAAGGCGCGTATTGGGCTGCATATATGGCTGCAGCTTGTACATGTCGTCAGTGGGCACCAAGGTTACTTCTATGCCGATGCGCGTCAGTTCCTTCGTGAGTAAGGCAGATGAGCCGCCATAAATTTCCTCGGCACAAAGCACGTGGTCACCAGCCTTGCACATTGCAAGCACAGCTGCCAGTATGGCCGACATACCTGACGAGGTCACGATAGCGCCTTCACCTCCTTCCAGCTTATTTACCTGATCTGCCAGCTCATCAGAGTTCGGGTTGCTGTAGCGCGTGTACATATAACTCTGCCCCGGCTGCTCAAAATACTGTTCTAAGGCGTTCAGATCCTCAAAGGTGAAGACAGAGGTCTGATAAATCGGGGTGGTTTTAGGGTGTGTGGCCACTTTTAAATGCCGTTTAGGGTTCTGATTTAGTGCTCCGCAATATACTTAATAATGGCACAGCACGTAAGTAAAGGTTTACGAATATATAATTTGATTACAGATGCAAGAAAACAAACAGACAAACTACTCTTCTTTATTTACCTCATTCAGGATAAGATCACTGGAGCTGAAAAACAGGCTTGGTCTCGCACCTATGACACGCACCAGCGCAAACCCTGACGGCACTGCCACAGATGAAATGCTGGCTTATTACCGTAATTACGCGAAGGGCGGATTTGGGCTGATTATTACAGAAGGCACTTACCCGGACGAGGCCCACAGCCAGGGGTACTTTGACCAACCGGGTATTGCCAACCAGGAGCAGGTGGATGCCTGGAAGAAGATTACAGACGCAGTGCACCAGGAGGGAGCCAGAATATTTACTCAACTCATGCATGCCGGGGCACTCTCCCAGGGCAACCGCTTCAGAGACTTTAACATTGGGCCGTCATCGGTACAGCCCAAAGGGGAGCAGTTGGGCTTTTATGGCGGAAGTGGCAAATACCCAACTCCTTTGGAAATGACTTCTGAAGGCATTTCTGAAGTAAAGGAGGGTTTTGTGCAGGCGGCCAAAAACGCTGTTGCTGCCGGTTTTGATGGAATTGAAATCCACGGGGCCAACGGGTATATCCTCGACCAGTTCCTGACAGACTACACGAACCAGCGTACAGACGCATACGGGGGCAGTGTGCAGAACCGGGTGAGGCTTTCCGCCGAAATAGTAAGAGAAACAAAAGAGGCAGTGGGTGCTGACGTACCAGTGGGCATCCGTATTTCGCAAAGCAAGGTAAACGACTACACGCACAAATGGGCCGGAGGTGAAAAAGATGCGGAAATTATTTTCTCAGCGTTGGCAGATGCCGGTGCCGATTTTATACACGTGACAGAGTATGACGCGCTGCGGCCTGCTTTTGGAGAGTCGGGTCTAACTTTAGCAGCACTTGCTAAGAAATACAGCAGTTTACCTGTTATCGTTAATGGCGGACTCAATACACCTGACAGGGCGGAAATGATGTTGCAAGACGGAGGTGCAGACATTATTACCATCGGAAAAGGCGCCCTGGCAAACAAAGACTGGCCAAACAAGGTAGCAGCCGCGAAAGAACTGGAAGAATTTAAACCGGAGAATTTCCTGTCGCCTGATGCCAAGCTAAAGCCTCATGAACTGTAACAGGATAAAGCAATAAACAATAAAACAGCAGCGCCTTCTGCTCATAGGAACAGAAGGAGCTGCTGTTTTTCTTAAAAAGGCTTAAGCTACGCTATCACAGACTCAGCGAGCACAATAATACGGTTGTTCAGCACTTCCACCACACCACCGTCTACGGTAAAGAACTCTTGTCCTGAAGCAGTCGTGATGCGAACCTGGCCTCTGTCGAGTGTGCTGATAAGCGGCGCGTGCAGGTCAAGTACCTCAAAAGAACCGTTGGTTCCCGGAAACTTAGCTGCTTCTACCTCACCGGCAAACACCTTTTTATCTGGCGTGATTATCTCTAAATACATCTTCGTTAGTTAAGAGTTTAGAGTTAAAAGTTCAGAGCCAGAATTGAAGACAACCCATAACTTTAAACTTTTAACTCTTAACTAATTATATTATCTGGCTTCAGCCATCATTTTCTCACCTTTAGCTACCGCATCTTCGATGGTACCTACCAGGTTGAAAGCAGACTCCGGAAGGTGGTCATGCTTACCGTCCATGATTTCGTTGAAGCCTCTGATGGTGTCTTTGATATCAACCAGCACACCTTTCAGACCTGTGAACTGCTCTGCCACGTGGAAAGGCTGGGACAGGAAACGCTGCACACGACGCGCACGGTGTACTACCAGCTTGTCTTCCTCAGAAAGTTCGTCCATACCAAGGATGGCGATGATATCCTGAAGTTCTTTATAACGCTGCAGAATCTCTTTTACACGCTGCGCAGTGTTGTAGTGCTCAGCACCAACTACGTCTGGCGACAGGATACGGGAAGTAGAATCCAGAGGGTCTACCGCAGGGTAGATACCAAGCTCAGAGATTTTACGGGAAAGTACGGTTGTTGCATCCAGGTGGGCAAACGTTGTTGCCGGAGCCGGGTCCGTCAAGTCATCCGCAGGTACGTAAACGGCCTGTACAGACGTAATAGAACCACGCTTAGTAGACGTGATACGCTCCTGCATGGCACCCATTTCAGTTGCCAGTGTTGGCTGGTAACCTACCGCTGATGGCATACGGCCAAGAAGGGCCGATACCTCAGAACCCGCCTGCGTAAAGCGGAAGATGTTATCAACGAAGAAAAGGATATCACGACCGGCATCGCTTGAACCAGGCTCACCATCGCGGTAGTACTCCGCCATAGTCAAACCAGAAAGCGCCACACGGGCACGCGCCCCAGGAGGCTCGTTCATCTGACCGAACACGAAGGTTGCTTTAGACTCTTTCAACTCTTCCGCATCCACCTTTGAAAGGTCCCAGCCGCCGTGCTCCAGCGACTCCAGGAAGTTTGCACCGTAACGCACGATACCGGCTTCAATCATTTCACGCAACAGGTCATTTCCTTCACGCGTACGCTCACCCACACCGGCAAATACAGAAAGACCACCGTGTGCTTTCGCGATGTTGTTAATCAGCTCCTGGATAAGTACTGTCTTACCTACACCGGCACCACCGAACAAACCAATTTTACCTCCTTTTGCATAAGGCTCGATCAGGTCGATTACTTTGATACCTGTGAAAAGAACTTCAGAAGAAGTAGCAAGGTCTTCGAAACGAGGCGCAGGTCTGTGAATTGGCAAACCACCAGTGCTCACAGGCTGCGGAATACCGTCAATGGCTTCTCCGATTACGTTGAAGAGACGACCTCTAATGCCTTCACCTGTTGGCATCTTGATAGGAGAACCCAGGTCAAGTACTTCGATGCCACGGCTAAGACCTTCGGTAGAGTCCATCGCGATAGTACGCACACGGTCCTCACCCAGGTGATTCTGCACTTCCAGTATAATTACCTGGCCGTTTTCTTTCGTCACTTGCAGGGCATCCAAGATATTTGGTAGCTTAATGTTGTCACCCACGAAGCTAACGTCCACCACCGGACCGATAACCTGGGTAATTCTGCCAATATTCGCCATTTGACTTTGTTAAATTAACTAACTATTGTTATGGAGTTATTTCAAGGTGCAAAACTAATGTATAAAAAGGTGAAAACCATGCGAGGGTTTAAAAACTTTGCGTTCATCCTTTTATCTGTTTGCAAATGGTGTAAATACGCCGGGGCTGCCCTCCGGAAGTATCCTACATAGGCAGCCTCAACAAACGGGTGCTGTTGTACAGCAGCAAGGCTACAGCATGCTCATATATATACAGCATGCTCATCTATATAATGAGCCAACTGTTCTCCAGACGCACCTGTACCTATGTGCTGACCTGCTGAAAGCAGAGTACACCTACAGATTCTTCAGCATTTCTATCTGCTCATCGTTCAGAAGAATATACCTGTTATTAAAGGGGTTCGCGTAGAATTTCTCAGCTATAATATACTCACCGGATTTTAGTTTATGGATATTATAACTAAACAGGCTATTTGACCGCTCTATCACCAGCTCAGTGTTGCTTAAATCTAACTCTCGGCCACAGGTGGTAACAACAATGTCGGGATTAGTGGTTATCATGGTAAAAAGGGGAATCAGAGGGTAAAAGGGTACTGCAAAATTCTTTACGCATAAACACCGCACATGTGACACCTCTGGCGGATAAAATCCTGCTTTTTTTTGTTAACCGCACAGCATCTCCAGAAAGAAAGCAGGATGTTACCAAAGCAGTTCAGGTTTTAATCCGTGGCAGTTATATATAGTATATAAGGGTATCCTGCTGCGGTACACTCTTTGATATGTTCCTGCTTACACTGATTCGCGACAAAGACAAATAAGCAAAACAGGGAGCAGGTACTGACATAGTAGTAAAGCTCCAAAGCCAGGCCTTCTGGAAGAGGAATTCTAACAACAGAATGTCATCGGGCAAAAGCTGACAAAGCCGACACACGGGATGAAAGATAGTGTTTACACATTGCGCTGCTGAAACCTCCCATGCTGAAAGACTGGGCTTCGGCATCGACAGAGACAAAAATCTAAAAAGGACACATTATTTTTTTTTGCCCAAGCCAGGGCAGTGCCGGAATTTACAAGTGGCCAGAGCAGCGGGAGACCTTTTAGAATTTGCTCTAAAATAAAGCGGTGAAATTCATTAAATTAGGGGAGTAACAACCTACGACAGCCACATCGATGGCAGGCTTTTAGGCGGTATTCAGGCAGCCAAAAAGCACGATGGCACGGCGCTGGAGCAGATTTCAGACTAAAATTTTCTGACTTTTTTTGCACCAAATGTTTGCAGTTTAAAAACCTCTCTCTATCTTTGCATCACCAAACAACAACAGGACAAAAGTTCTGAAGTTAAGTAGGGAGATTGTCCGATGGTGTAACTGGCAACACGTCTGATTTTGGTTCAGAAGAGTCCAGGTTCGAGCCCTGGTCGGACAACTTAAAAAAGAACAACACCCACCAGGTGTTGTTCTTTTTTTGCTTATGGAGCAGCCGTAAGTAATTTAAAATCAGAGATTGTTGATGGGAGGCATCTGAAATTTTGGTAGCTTTGCAGGCATAATAAAACGAAACTCAATTTAGTATTCTGCCCCGTTATGCCACAGGTTAAAATTTTTTCCGGATCTGCTTCACAATACTTAGCTGAGAAGATAGCTGCCGCATATGGCACTAAACTCGGAGATCTGACCATCTCGCGTTTCAGCGATGGTGAGATAGGTGTCCACTTCAACGAATCAGTACGCGGAGCCGAGGTATTTATTGTTCAGTCAACTTTTCCGCCTACCGATAACCTGATGGAACTGATGCTGCTGGTGGATGCCGCTAAGCGGGCATCGGCGCACAAAGTCATCGTGGTGATGCCGTACTACGGCTACGCCCGCCAGGACAGAAAAGACAAGCCACGAGTATCAATAGGGTCTAAAGTGGTGGCCAACGCCATACAATCGGTAGGTGCAGACCGCCTGATGACCTGTGACCTGCACGCAGGCCAGATCCAGGGTTTCTTCGATATTCCGGTTGATCACCTGGATGGTTCTGCCATCTTTGTGCCCTACCTGCGTAGCAAGAACCTGGGCAACGACTTGATATTTGCTTCTCCGGATGTTGGAGGTGTGGTAAGAACAAGAGCCTTTGCCAAGAACTTCGGGGCCGAGATGGTTGTTTGCGACAAGTACCGTAAACGTGCCAACGAGATTGCCTCTATGCAGGTAATCGGCGATGTGGAAGGCATGGACGTGGTGCTTGTAGATGACATGGTGGATACGGCAGGTACCATCACAAAAGCAGCAGAGCTGTTGCGGGACAAAGGAGCAAAATCTGTACGCGCTATTGCCACACACCCTATCCTTTCGGGGCCGGCTTATGAGCGTATAGAGAACTCTGTGTTAGAAGAACTTGTTGTATCAGACACGATTCCGCTGAAAGGGGAGTCGTCAAAAATTACAGTGCTGTCTTTCTCAGACCTGTTTGCCCGGGCAATCAACAACGTGGTAACACACGAGTCGATAAGCTCGCTGTTTATTTAATGACGTTATTTGTCACCCATCGCGTGTTCTTTGAAACGAATGCGAACAACCAAATACAAATAACCAACAACTAAAAAAGGCTATACTTTTGTAGCGATATATCATTTTAACAAATTCATTTTTATGAAAACTTTAGAGATTATAGGGTTTAAAAGAGCAAATCTCGGTAAGCAGCAGTCAAAAGAGCTGCGCAATGAGTCTTATGTACCAGGTGTATTGTATGGCAGCGGAGAGCAAGTGCACTTCTATGCGCCAGCTATCCTGTTCAGAGACTTAATCTATTCGCCAGAAGTATACGAAGTAGACCTTAACATTGAAGGTACACATTACAGAGCGGTACTGCAGGATGCACAGTTCCACCCAGTGAACGAAATGCTGCTGCACGTAGACTTCCTTCAGCTGCAGGATGATAAGCCAGTGAAACTGGATGTTCCTGTGAAGTTTGTTGGTAACTCTCCTGGTGTGATTCTTGGTGGTAAGCTGGCTGTGAAACTACGTTCACTGAAAGTGAAAGCACTTCCTGCTAACCTGCCAGACTACGTAGAAGTTGACATTTCTGACCTGGAGCTTGGTAAGTCAATCAAAGTATCGAAAGTTAAGTCTGAGAACTACGAGATCCTTACTAACCCAAGTTCTCCAATCGCTACAGTAACTATTCCACGTGCCCTGAAGAGTGCGCAGATGGAAGAGGCTCGTGCCGGCAAGAAATAAGGTCACTCAGCTTTATAGCATCAAATCCTGTCCTGCCTCCAAGCAGGGCAGGATTTTTTGTTTCTTTACAGACACAAGTAGCAAGACTTAGGACACAAGACTTTTTAAAACATATGCTTTAGTATTTAGCGCGTTCCGTTGCGGAAATTCTTTAAGGCGTATCTGTCCTTTGAAAGGAAGTCTTATATCTTATGTCCTGTGTCTAACGTCTATTTAAAACATGCTGCAAATAATAAAACAGTGGCTGGGCATAACCACCGCCACGCCTGAAGAAGATACAAGTATGAAATACCTGATAGTGGGCCTGGGTAACATCGGCCCTGAATATGCTGAAACCCGCCACAACATCGGCTTTATGGTGCTCGATTACCTGGCGCAAAAGTATGAAGGTAAATTTGATGTGAGCCGCCATGCTTTTGTGACAGAGGTAAAGTCCAAAGGCCGCACTTTTGTGCTGGTTAAACCAACGACCTACATGAACCTGAGTGGCAAAGCTGTTGGCCATTACCTCAACAGCCACAAGCTGTCGCCTGAGCAGATGATGGTAATTACCGACGACATTGCCCTGCCATTTGGCAAAATCCGCATCCGTGCCAAAGGCAGCCCTGGCGGACACAACGGCCTGAAGCACATTGAACAGACGCTGGGCCATAACAACTACCCACGCCTCCGCTTTGGTGTGGGCGACGCCTTCTCTAAAGGCAAACAGGTAGACTATGTGTTGAGCACCTTCAGTGCAGACGAGCAAATTGAGTTGCAGGCCCTGATAGAAAAAGCGGCTGAGTCTGTCATTGCCTTCGGCACGATAGGTCTTGAGCGCACCATGAACCAGTACAACACCAAATAAGCAACTTGGCTGTATCCTTCGTAGAGGCGCCATATCCTGCGTTTCTTTTTGTCTTGTAATCTGTTCCTTAAGTTTACATTTGCAGCGCGCTACCCTCAACATTTCCAGCCAGAGCCATGAAACGCCTCTTCCTCCTGTACCGCAACGCCTTTGGCGGGCTCTCCAAGCCTGCCTGGATGATGTCTGTGGTGATGCTGATCAACAGGAGCGGCTCCATGGTAACTCCCTTCCTGAGCCTTTATGTCACAGATATGCTGGGCTACAGTTTGCGGGAGGCAGGCATCATACTCAGTATCTATGGCGCGGGGTCCGTGTGCGGTTCTTTCCTTGGAGGCTGGCTGACTGATAAAATCGGGCACTTTAAGGTACAGTTCGTGAGCCTTACCCTGGGTGGCAGCCTGTACTTTCTGCTACTCAACCTGCGGCAGTTTGAACACCTTGCGGCTGGAGTATTTATCCTTAGCCTAGTAAACGACTGCCTGCGCCCTGCCAACTCTGCCTCCATTGCACATTATGCCAAGCCGGAAAACATGACAAGGGCCTTTTCGCTGAACCGCATGGCCATTAACCTTGGCTTTTCAGTAGGTCCGGCCATTGGTGGTGCGCTGGCGGCACTATCCTATCGCTGGCTTTTTATTGCCGATGGTGCTACCTGTATAGCAGCAGGCATTTTCTTTTTCCTCTATTTTCGCCACAGGCAGGGACACCCGCCACCGCCACAGCAGCAGGTCTCCTTAACAGTAAAAGCACCCGCTGCCCGCTCACCGTACCGCGACGGCTACTTTCTGCTGTTCGCGCTGTTGTGCTGCAGCTTTGCTGTCATGTTTTTCCAACTGTTCACCACCCTGCCCCTGTACTGGCGGGGAGAGTATGCGTTGCCGGAAGGACAGATTGGCCTGCTGATGGCCCTAAACGGATGCATCGTATTTCTGCTGGAGATGATAGTGGTGTACCTGATTGGCGAGCGCATCAAGAAGCAAGTGTTAATAGCCGCGGGGCTGCTGATACTGGGTGTGTCTTTCGTTTTGCTGAACATGATGCAGCACCTGAGCGTGCTCTACCTCTCCATGCTATTGCTGAGCGTATCCGAAATCTTTGCTATGCCGTTTATGGCCACCATCACGGTGGAGCGTTCTAACAGCGTAAACCGTGGCGCTTACATGGGGCTGTACACTATCTCTTACGCAGCGGCGCATGTGATAGCCCCTCTCCTGGGCACTACTATCATTGCTGCCTATGGCTTCGCTACGCTCTGGTGGGTAACGGGCATCATGGCTATTTTCACAGCAACCGGCCTTTACTGGGTAGTGCAGCAGATGGAGAAGCAAAGGCTGGAGAAACAGGCAGAAGCATCTGAAACGGAGAGACTGGTAGTGGGGTAAGCTCTCTCCCCTGTTTTTATTTGGCTAACAACAGTTACAGGAGAAAAACAGCTTTTGTAAAGCAAATATAAACACTACATTTACAATGGTTTACCAGCTGCTCCTGTGCTATGATGCCAATATTACAGATTTTTCGTAACGCTTTCAGTGGATTTTCCAGGCCGGCCTGGATGTTGGCGGTAATGGTTTTTATAAACCGAAGCGGCGCCATGGTCATGCCATTCCTGGCTGTTTATCTAACCGAGGTGCTGCATTTTAACCTGAGCCAGGCAGGTTTTATTCTGAGCATCTATGGGCTAGGCTCTGTATGCGCCTCTTTTCTCGGTGGCTGGCTCACCGATAAGTACGGGCATTTTCACATTCAACTCATCAGTCAGGTTGCCGGGGGCTTCCTTTTTTTTCTCATCCTGCAACTGCATCAGTTTGAATATGTGGCAGGTGGCGTATTTCTACTCAGTTTGGTAAACGATACCCTGCGCCCTGCAAATGCTGCGGCTGTTGCTCAATATGCCACTGCTGATACGATGACACGCGCTTTTTCGCTCAACCGGATGTCCGTGAATGTAGGCTTTATTGTGGGTACGGCCTTAGGCGGTGTGCTGGCAGCATTCTCTTTCAAGTGGATTTTTATAGCGAATGGCGTAACGGGTATTCTGGCCGGCATCTTCTTTTTTTGGTATTTCCTGGGCAGGCAAGGCGAACAGCCTGCATCAAAGCAGGAGCAAGGACAACAACAGGAACAGCTACTTTCGGCAGTAGCATTGTCCCCTTACAAAGACATTCTCTTTCTGCTTTTCGTACTGCTGTGCTGCTGTTTTGCCACTATCTTCTATCAGTTGTTCTCCACCCTTCCTCTTTACTACAAGCAGGTGCACCAATTATCAGAGGATCACATTGGCTTTTTAATGTCCTTTAATGGATTGGTTTGTTTATCAGTGGAAATGGTATTGATCTACCTGCTGGCTAAGTATATGAAAAAGGCGGTAATGATAGTAGCAGGCGTGCTGCTGCTGGGCATTTCCTTTATGCTCCTTAACATGGTGCAGCACACAAGTGTACTGGTGTTCTCAATGCTGTTTTTCAGTTTGTCTGAGATATTTGCTATGCCATTTATGTCCACCATTACTGTGGAACGCTCCGGAATCCACAACCGGGGCGCTTATATGGGCTTGTTCACGATTGCTTACACGGCCCCACTGGTGGCAGCGCCTTATCTTGGCACCACCATCGCATCCTTATATGGGTTTACTACCCTCTGGTGGGCAACCGGTGGACTGGCTGTTATCACGGCGGGTGGTTTGTACCTTGTGGTAGAGCAGATGGAAAAGCAACACGCTAACAGGCGGGCCGCCATTCCAAACGTGGATGAGGTAGTGATGGCAGTATAAATAAAAACCCTCCAGAGTCTCTAAAATTCTGGAGGGTTAAAATTGGGTTCTTACGGCAACGCCTAGCTTACTCCGCCACCGTTCACAATTTTCTTGCTTGGCTGCACAAAGGCAAGGGAACCGTCAGCGTTCTCAGCCATCAGGATCATGCCCTGGCTTGTGATGCCTTTGATGTCGCGTGGAGCCAGGTTCACCAGGATACTTACCTGCTGCCCGATGATATCCTCCGGGTTATAGTACTCTGCGATGCCGCTAACTACGGTACGCTGATCGATGCCTGTGTCTATCTTAAGCTTCAGGAGCTTTTTGGTTTTGGCTACTTTCTCAGCCTCCAGTATAGTACCAATGCGGATATCCATCTTCGAGAATTCCTCAAAAGTGATATTATCTTTGGCTGGCTCCACTACGGCATTGGCTATTTCGTTTGCTTTCTTAGTATCGAGCAGCTTCTGCACCTGTGCATCAACGGCGGCATCCTCTACTTTTTCAAACAGTAGTTCTGGCGTTCCAAGGGTATGCCCCACCTGCAGCAGGTCTGCTGCTCCGGCCTCTGCCCATTTGCCAACAGGCTTATTCAGCATGTTGCTCAGCTTAGTCGCTGTGGTTGGCAGGAAAGGCTCCATCAGAATATTCAGGCTGGCAGAAATCTGCAGCGCAATGTTCATGATGGTTTTCACACGCTCCGCATCTGTTTTAATCAACTTCCATGGCTCAGTATCAGCCAGGTACTTGTTGCCGAGGCGGGCCAGGTTCATCAGTTCGCTCAGCGCCTCCCGGAACCGGTAACGCTCAATCAGCTCAGCAATGACAGTTGGGTATTTTGCCAGTTGCTCCAGTGTCTCGTTGTCAATGTCCTGCAGCTCGCCACGGGCAGGTACAGCGCCCTCGTAATACTTTTGGGTGAGCACCACTGCGCGGTTGATGAAGTTACCCAATATAGCCAGCAGCTCATTGTTGTTGCGGGCCTGGAAATCCTTCCATGTAAAATCGTTGTCTTTTGTCTCGGGTGCGTTGGCAGCCAAAACATACCGCAGCACATCGCCTTTCCCGGCAAAGTCCTGCAGGTACTCGTGCAGCCATACGGCCCAGTTGCGGGAAGTGGATATTTTATCGCCTTCCAGGTTCAGGAACTCATTGGCAGGCACGTTATCCGGCAGTATGTAGTCCCCATGCGCCTTCAGCATGCTCGGGAAAATGATGCAGTGGAACACGATATTGTCTTTACCAATAAAGTGCACCAGCTTCGACTCCTCGTCTTTCCAGTACTTCTCCCAATCCTCTGTCAGGGCCTTGGTAGCGGAAATGTAACCAATGGGAGCATCGAACCAAACATACAGCACTTTGCCTTCGGCACCTTCTATCGGCACCGGTACACCCCAATCCAAATCGCGGGTAACGGCACGCGGCTGCAGCCCCTGGTCAATCCAGCTTTTGCACTGCCCGTACACGTTCGGCTTCCAATCATGTTTATGCCCTTCCACAATCCACTCGCGCAGCCACGGTTCAAAATCGTTCAGGGGCAGGTACCAGTGTTTCGTTTCACGCATCACTGGCTTCAGGCCGCTCAGTGTGCTCTTCGGGTTAATCAGGTCGGTGGCGTTAAGGGAAGTACCGCAGCTTTCGCACTGGTCACCGTAGGCATTCTCGTTGCCGCACTTCGGGCAGGTACCCACAATGTAGCGGTCGGCAAGAAACTGCTGCGCGCCCTCGTCATAATACTGCTGGGTGGTTTGCTCTATAAACTTGCCTTCTTCGTACAGCTTCTTAAAAAAACCAGCGGCCGTTTCTGCGTGCACGTCTGAAGAGGTACGGTGGTAGATATCGAAAGCAATATTAAAATCCTCGAAGGAGCTTTTAATCAGCTCATGGTACTTGTCTACGGCCTGCTGCGGCGTGATGCCTTCTTTCTTGGCGCGGATAGTAATGGGTACGCCATGCTCATCAGAGCCGCACACAAATTTTACATCACGCTCCTGTGATCGCAGGTAGCGCACATAGATATCAGCAGGCAGGTACACGCCAGCCAAGTGGCCAATATGCACGGGCCCGTTGGCATAAGGCAATGCAGCCGTTACGGTATATCGTTTTGGAGTTGTTGTCATGTCTCGTTTTAAAATACAAATATACAAATAGAGAACGTATTGCACCGCCCTGCGGGTGCAAATGCCAAAATCTGAAACAATATCTGACCTGCAGGGCTTTTTTCCGTAAGAAAAAGCATCACCTAAAGGATATGCTGATATGAGACATCACGATAGTCAAAAAACGAGAAGGGACGATGGGGAAAACCTCGGAAAGAAAGACCATGAGAATGAACTCTCACAAAATCCTGCGTCCAGGAAAGTAGACAGAGAATCAGAAAACACCCCTCCTGAAAATGAGGTGTATGTGAACCTGGAGCCGGATGAACTACACTTGGGGGATGATGAAGAGGCAGATGATGCAGGCGGAAAGAGTTAAATAACTTTAAATAAACACAGAGGCCTCCGCTTTTAATATAAAGCGGAGGCCTCTGTGTTTATACTACTTACTGGTTTATCTGGATTGGCCTGACAACAGGCCGGATGGGCCAGTAAATATTATGCCTAGTCGAGTCGATGGGGGAATAAGGCAGCTGGCGTGGACGTAACGTATTCGGGGTCATTGCCGGCCCGTTTCTGTCAAATTCCTCAATGTTTCTTTTCCGGTTTATTTCGCTGGCCACCCCTCCCATCTGTCGTCCCAAAGTGCCTTGTGGTGTAGGCCGCAGGGTTACCCGTTCATTTACCACGGCGTCAGGTGGCAATGTTTCCTGTCCCTCCGACAAAGACGTACAACCAGCACTGCACATCAATGTTATTCCAACTATATATAAATTATATTTTTCCATTTTCACTCTCATCTGTTCTAACATACTCCTCTTATGCTGGTGCCTATAAACTAGTATACGGATGAAAAGCGCATGTTGGAGTCAGGCAACTGCAATTCGCGGCAGAAAAGCTCCTGCAGGATAGTGTATGGTCAATAAACGAAGAGAGGGCAGAAGCTATAACCCCTGCCCTTTTCTATCAGACTTTCTGTAAAAAAATCTTTAGTGTGGCCTCTACGCCTTTTCACCATACACATGCTGATGCCCTACCTGCGTCAGCATTAAGCCATCCGGAGCAGGATTCACAAAACCCTCTTTATTGAGATGATGCTCTGCCTCCTTCTGCACATCTTTGTAGTGCGGGTAATGCTCCTGCAGGTAAGGGTACAGTTGCTCATAGGGCAGTACATTGCCTGCCTGCAAACCCATCTCCCTGAAGGCTTCTATAATACATTGTGCGGTGTTTTCTATGTTTTCAGCTTCTGAATGTAATTCTGCCATTATGCTATCTTTTAGTTGTTCTGTTAAAAGATACGGCAGGCGCAGGTTGATTGTTAGTTGTTGATGATTGAATTGTTACATGGCTACAAAGTTAGCTGACTGAGAGAACCCAGCCGTCTCTCAACTATGTTAACTAATAATCAACAACTAACAATCTTCCAATCAGTAAGCTAGGCCTCTGAGGGCAACATATTCCGGATACCGTTCCAGAGTTCTATGCGCTGCTCAATGCAGGCCTGGGACACTTCCAATGCCTCCAGCCACTTCTCATCGTCATCTTCACACAGTTCTGCTACCATCTGCAGCGCCAGCGGTGTATGCACCTCCTCGTCCAGCTGCACGTGGCGGTCGAGGTAGTAAATGAATATGTCGAGTTTGCCCGGAAAGCGCTTGTTCAGGTCTTTGATAAGATTCCGGAACATATCCGGTATCAGGTCTTCCCTGCCAAAAGTAAAGGCTGCGGCCACCACATGCGGCTTCCCGGAATTGATAACGCTGAACGTGTTGCGTACGAAAAATTTAACACTGGCATCTATGCGGATGTGGTCCAGTGCGTTGTTCACGCTTTTACCCTCCGCAATGCTCTGCAACAGTTGCTCTATCAGGCTCTTATCGGCACCGGCCTCGTCCATCGCGCGCAGGTACAGCTCAAAATGACTTATTGGATTGCCTTCCTGGTCCACATCGGTTTCCTCTTCCAGCACAATTTCGTTTATCAGGCGGCGGGTGCTGGGGCTACCTTTTGGCACCCATGGCAAGGTCACACATGTCAGGCCGCGCTGCAGGGCCTTCAGCAGGCTCATGAAATCCCAGACGGCAAACACGTGGTGCTCCATAAACAGCTTCAGGTCGTCGAGGGTCTCTAAGGACTGGTACACATTGTGGCGCAACAGGCGCTGCCTGTGCTCCTTTAGCGCTTGCTGCAGCGCTTCGATGCGGTTATTCATAAATAGGATATGCGTAATAAATCAATAACAATATAACAGGTTAAGCGATTTGGTGATGCTGCAGGCGCTTAAAATTCTAGCATAAAAGCTTTTGCTTTTGTGTTAACAGCAAAGGTATAGCAGAGCAGTATAGGAGACAGCTCATTTATCTTTCCTCGAAGTCGAGGGCTACTGAATTAAGGCAGTAGCGCAAGCCGGTAGGTTTAGGCCCATCGTCGAAGACATGCCCAATATGGGAACCACAGCGGGCGCACTCTACCTCTGTACGCAGCATCCCCATGGTCCTGTCTTCCACCTCCTTCACCCGTTTCTCTGATATGGGCGCATAAAAACTTGGCCAACCGGTGCCAGAGTCAAACTTTGTATCAGACGTGAACATGGGATTACCACAGGCGGCACAGGCATAAATGCCCCTCTTCTTATTGTCATTGTAGGCATTATCAAAGGCCCGTTCAGTGCCTTCCTGCCGCAGTACAAAGTACTCTTCCGTAGTGAGTTGCGCCCGCCACTCCTGCTCCGTTTTTACTACAGTGTCGCCTAGTACCTGCTCATTCAGTTCCTTTACCACCTCATCTGGAAGGGGTTCGTTGCCAGTGGCAGCTGTGGAGAATGCCCGGTCTGTTGTATTTTCCTGCTGTGCACATGCGCCAAGTTGCAGAACACCTGTTAGTAAAATAAAATAAAATGCTTTCATAAGTACAGTTACGGGGCAAGAGCGCGGTTGGCTTTATGCCCTTTATAATTTTATAACAGCTTAAGAAACAAACTCAAAGATGATAATGTTTGCCTTCTAACCGAGAACATTTGAGGCTTCGGGAATTTATTTACATACATAACCTGTTTATTTCGAGCAGCATACTTAAAGTATAAAGGCTTTTTAGTATTTTTGCGGCTCGAAAAACCAATTAAATGCAGAACATTCGAAATATTGCGATTATCGCACACGTAGACCACGGCAAAACGACGCTCGTGGACAAAATTATCCACGCTTCTAAGCTTTTTGCTGAGCACCAGCAGTTTGACGACCTTATTCTGGACAACAACGACCTGGAGCGCGAGCGCGGAATCACAATCGTTTCAAAGAACGTGTCGGTACGTTACAAAGACGTAAAGATCAACATCATCGACACGCCTGGCCACGCCGACTTTGGTGGCGAGGTAGAGCGTGTGTTGAAAATGGCTGACGGTGTACTCCTGCTGGTAGATGCCTTTGAAGGTGCCATGCCACAGACCCGTTTCGTACTGGGCAAAGCCATTCAGCTAGGTCTGAAGCCAATTGTTGTAGTAAACAAGGTAGACAAGGAAAACTGCCGTCCTGATGAAGTGCACGAGCAGGTATTTGACCTGATGTTTAACCTGGATGCTTCAGAAGACCAGCTTGACTTTGTGACACTTTACGGTTCTTCCAAGCAGGGTTGGATGAGCACCGACTGGACACAGCCAACTGATAACATCACCCCTTTGCTGGATGCCATCATTGATGTGATTCCTGCTGCTCCATACCGTGAAGGAACACCTCAGATGCAGATCACATCCCTTGACTACTCTTCTTTTGTGGGCCGTATTGCGATTGGTCGTGTACACCGTGGCACATTGAAGGAAGGAATGCCGATTAGCTTGTGCAAAGCAGACGGTAGTATCAAGAAAGGGCGTATCAAGGAAATTCAGATATTTGAAGGACTTGGCAAGAAAACTGTGCAGGAAGTATCTGCCGGCGAAATCTGTGCTGTAACAGGTATTGAAGGTTTCGATATTGGCGATACCATTGCCGATGCTGAGAACCCGGAGCCACTGACTCGTATCTCCATTGACGAGCCGACGATGAACATGCTGTTCACGATCAACAACTCCCCTTTCTTTGGTAAAGAAGGTAAGTTTGTGACCTCACGCCACCTGCGCGACCGCCTGTTCAAGGAAACAGAGAAAAACCTGGCCCTGCGTGTGCAGGAAACTGACCGTGAAGACACGTTCCTGGTATTCGGTCGTGGTATCCTGCACTTGTCTGTACTGATTGAAACCATGCGCCGTGAGGGGTATGAACTACAGGTAGGTCAGCCTCAGGTAATTTATAAAGAAATTGACGGCCAGCGCCACGAGCCAATTGAGCACCTGGTAGTAGACGTGCCGGAAGAAACTGCCGGTAAAGTAATCGAACTGGTAACGCAGCGTAAAGGTGAACTGACCATTATGGAGCCGAAAGGCGACCTGCAGCACCTGGAGTTCAACATTCCTGCCCGTGGCCTGATTGGTCTGCGAAACAACGTTTTGACTGCCACTGCTGGTGAGGCTATCATGAACCACCGCTTTATGGCATACGAGCCATACAAAGGCAACATCCCTGGCCGTAACAACGGCTCTATCATCTCGATGGAAACAGGTCCTGGTACTGCTTACTCTATCGATAAGCTGCAGGACCGCGGTGTATTCTTCGTAGATCCGGGTGTAGATGTATACATGGGTCAGGTAATCGGAGAGCACAGCCGCCAGAATGATATCACGGTGAATATTCAAAAAGGTAAGAAGCTTACCAACATGCGTGCCTCTGGTTCTGACGATAACGTAAAGATTGCGCCTGCCAAGAACTTCTCTCTGGAAGAAGCCATGGAATACATCCAGAAGGATGAGTACCTGGAGGTAACGCCAAAGAGCATCCGTATGCGTAAGATTTACCTCGACGAGAACGAGCGTAACCGTATGTCAAGAGCGGACTAATTTGGGATACCTTAAATCAAAAACGGCCAGCTGTACATCTATAGCTGGCCGTTTTTGATTATTCGGATTACATGGGAATCCTATATCTTTTCTACAGCATTACCGCCTGTAACGGCTAAATCATGCGGCTCGCCTACTTTGCCACCAACAGCTGCTGCAATGGCACCCAGCAAAAGACCGAAGAAAGCATAAATGGCTGCCTTTGATATGGCAGAAGCAACGTCTCCTCCAACCTGCTGTGCCTGCTGGCTTACCTGTGCTCTTGTCTCTTTATACTGCGCCTTTGCCTGCTCATAGGTAGAAATCCAGCTGTCTACTATTTCGTTTGCCTCCGCTCTGCTTTTACCGGTACGTTCCATAATCACATTTACCGCTGCCTCCCGATCTGCAGCGCTGGCCACATCTGACCCTCGTCCATATAGTCTGTTCATTACTTCGTCAAAAGTAGAGCTAGCGGACTGGGGATCTGCTGCCGCCTCTCCTGCTGCTCCCTGCACCTGGCTGCCTGCCTGCCTCGCTTCCTGCTCAATGTTTTCAGGCTGCAGTTCCGGTCTGCCCGTCTGTTGCAAAATCTGGCGTGCTTCCTGCTTTGCAGTCTGGAAATTAATATTCCGTTCCTGCAGCTCACCCTGAATAGCCTCCGCAGCTTGCGGCGCCACCGCGGCCACTCCTTGCCCGGCAAGAGACAGCGTACGCCCGACCACACTTCCTACGCCACTAATCAGGCTCCCAATTGTAGTCGTTAACAGGTAAAAGGAAAGCAACGTAAACAGCCCCCAAGTAAGGATACCGTGCAGGATGCTGTCAAAACCAGTTGGCATACCTGCCAGCCGGCCAGCCACCCATCCGCCTGCGAAGAGCGAAATAAGCATGCTCACAATCCACCATATCAGTGTACCTGTACCTAAGCCAGCCATAGGGTTCTGCTCCTCTGCAGGGTCAATGGAGCCCATTCCTATTCCAAGCCCCAGTAGGCTCAACGTAAGCTGAACCACTAAGGCTACCACGAGCCCGGCGAAAACAGCTCCCCAGGATATTCTTTTCAAAGCACTTAGTCCTACGGCAGGCCTTCCCCCTGCATAAGGTGATGCCCTATAGGGTCTTTCATTATGTAAGTCGTCTTGCATAGCTTTATATCATTATATTTTCAATGTACTATCTAACGACAATAACTACCACAGGTTTTAAATAACAATAAGCCAATTAATTACAGTTTTTAAAATAGACTTCAAATTAGATGATGCATATGCTCATCTACCGCTGTCTACACCTGGTAAACATCATTCGTGTTCAGATAGAGAAACTAAGTGATAAAGCGGCAGACCAGGTGGCCCCAAACATCGCGGGTGGATGTGTTTTAGAACTCACGCCCGAAGAACGTCTGACTGGCGAAAAATTCTTCACCACTGACAGGCTTTCAGGTAAGGGCATCGTTTTTAAATCACCTAAAGACGCAGATGTTACTCCTGCCTATGAAGCCTACATCAGGGACTATATCCTTGAGTAACACCACAATGGTTTTCACAAGTTTTATTTAGGCACATCATTCAACCGGGTGCTTTTTCATCATTCTCCTACCTGAATCTTACATATCCTCTATCCCCTCATTGTTCACTAAAAAAAGAGGCAGAAGCTGTTTGAAAACATTATGGCCATTTTACGTTAGATAGTTCACAAAAAGCTTACACTTCCTTAAAAGATGCACCCAAGGCAAATCCTACTTATATTACTCCTGGCTTTTTCAGCTGGCTGTGCCAGAAGAAATTTCTTTGCCAAAACGCCGGTCGTTCGCCCTGATGTTCATGAGCAGCTAACAATATATCCGGAAGCGGTAGACAGTGTGACTGTAAAAGCAGGAAAGCATTATAAGCGCGGCTTTCTACATCGCATTTTCTGGGGTTCACACTACCGTCCTGTCTGGGACGCACCGGTCACGGTACCTGTATTTAACATGGACACTTTAAAAGGAGGGCTGAAATTTGAGAAACTGGGCGGTGGATTCCAAACCACCAGCATGACCTTGTCTGACTCTAACGGCTTTACCTATGCACTACGCACACTCGACAAAGACCCTGTAACCGTAATTCCTGCTTTTTGGCGCAACACTTTTGTTGCCAACGTTCTCCGGGACCAGATTTCAGCCATCAACCCGTATGGCGCACTTACGGTACCTCCTATGGCAGCCGCAGCCGGCATTCCACACTCCAGCCCTAAACTATACTACATCCCCCCCGGCTATAAAGCCTTGGGTGAGCACGAAGAGCGCTTCAGCGACAGGTTGTTTATGCTGGAGGAAAAATTTGATGATAAAAATACACTGACACCTGCCTTAGGAGATGCCGTGGACATAGATGGCTCTGGCACTGTATTAAATAACCGATACAGCGAAGACGACACTTTTATTGACCAAGTGGCTTTTGGAAAAGCCCGCCTCCTCGATATTCTCATTCACGACTGGGACCGCCACGAAGGGCAATGGGAATGGGCCCAGTATAAAGTAGAGGGCGACCGTATATACCGCCCCATCCCGAAAGACCGGGACAATGTCTATTACAGATTCCAAGATGGCATCATTCCCTGGCTCTTCAGCCGCAATTGGGGCATCCGTAAGTTTGAGTCTTTTGATGATGAGTTCAATGATGTATACGCCCTAACCATCAACTCAGAGTTTATTGACAAGCGCGCCCTGTCTGAACTCACACGGCAGCAGTTCGATTCGCTGGCAAAAGAGCTTCAAACCGCGATCACAGACGAGGTGATAGAACAGGCTGTCCGGCAGTTTCCCGACTCAGTTTACCAACTAGTGGGTGAGAGCACGAAGAGAAAGCTCATTAACCGACGCAACAACCTGCCAAAAGCCGCTGCAGAATTTTATGAGATATTAGCCAAAGAGGTGTTGGTTGTGGGCAACGACAAGGAAGATGAGTTTGAGGTAAAGCGCCTGAACGACGAAGAGACAGAGGTAACAGTACGTCGGAAATCAGACGACAAAGTAACCTACCACCGGGTGTTTAAGCGTGCCGAAACCGACCTGATAACTTTGCATGGCCTGGCAGGAGACGATGAATTTAAAGTGAGTGGAGAGGTAAACAAAGGTATAAAGATAGAGATATACGGCGGTCGTGGCGAAGATGAAATAAAGGACACTTCTAAGGTAGGCGGTTGGGGTAAGAAAACCTGGGTGTACGACACCAAGCGTGGCACCGAACTGGAGGCAGGCCCCGAAACAAAAGACAAGCGAACCAGCGATGTGCGCGTGCATGCCTTTGACAGGGAAGGCTTCTGATGGTTCATTCCAAAGGATCTCAGCTCTAAGTTGTACTGTACTTGCCAGAAATTACCGAACCGAGTTCCATAAACAATGATAAAAGCAAAGGGCGGCACCTGTAGGTGCCGCCCTTTGCTTTTATCATTGTTTTGTTTTACTGACCTGTTGCAGTACCGCCACCCTGGCCTTTGCCACTCTTTCTGCTGCCGTTGCGGTTGTTATCGTTGTTCTTCGAATCCCAAGCTCCCTGCCCCTGCTGTTGGCTGGCAGTCGCCTTTGTACCATCCGTACCTAAATCTGTAGCACCTTTATGATTGGCCGTGTTAGAATATTCTTCCGGCATGGGCTGTGAATTAGCGTTACTAGCTGGTTTGGTGTTTTTATTTTTATTTCTTTCTTCTTCTATCTCGTTTGCCATAACTCTATCTGTTTTATTGTAAAAGTTTAAGACTTGCATCTGTTACAAGTGTCTCTCTTTTGTTACGAAGGTAAGGCAAGCGGGTTATATAGAAATGCGCCTATTGTTGCTTATGCACGATGGTAGCAGCTGCCTGTGCCGTTGGCAGCACCAGCACTTCCGCCAGGTTTACGTGGGCAGGCCTTGTTACAATAAAGCTGATAATTTCTGCAATATCCTGCGCCTGCAGCGCCTGAAAACCATTATACACAGCAGCAGCCCGTTCTTTGTCCCCTTTGAAGCGCACCTCTGAAAACTCGGTCTCTACCAGTCCCGGATTTACTTCAGACACCCGTATTCCCTCCTGAACGAGGTCAATGCGCATTCCCTGGGAAATAGCATCCACCGCATGTTTGGAAGCGCAATAAACGTTACCATTCGGATACACTTCCTTTCCGGCAATGGATCCAATGTTCACAATATGGCCCTTCTTGTGCTGCAGCATGAGGGGAAGCACAGCGCGGCTCACATAGAGCAAGCCTTTTACATTTATATCAATCATCGCATCCCAGTCATCTAAAGAGCCATTTTGAATGGCAGACAACCCATGGGCATTGCCGGCATTATTCACCAGTACCTCTATCTGCCTCCACTCCTGCGGCAAGGAATCTACGGCCTGTTGTGTCGCTTCCTTATCGCGCACATCAAACTCCAAGGCATAGACTGGCACTTCGGTCAGTTCTTGCCTGAGCTCCTGCAGGCGCTCTGCACGGCGGCCGGTGGCGATAATATGGTACCCTTTTTTGGCTAACTCAAAAGCCGTAGCCCGGCCTATACCGGAGGTAGCTCCTGTAACAAATGCTACTTTCGTCATGCTATTCAAAGAAGAAAATCAGGGAAACGTTATGGTTTGTCAGTTTCTGTATATAACTGCTATAGGTACTGTTGGCCACAGGTTTATGCTGGTTTAGGAGGCCATGCGAAAAGCGAAGTTCAGGTGCGAACTTAAAGTAGGGGTAGAAAATATCCAGACCGACACCGTATTCCAGCGCAATGTCAAAGTTTTCTACCTCTAAATTTATTTCACCTCTGGTTGCACCATTATTTCCCTTACCTAAATCGTAGCTGGTTTTCACGCCTGCAACTATATAAGGCCTGAAGTTGGAGCGGCGCTTGGCTTTATATTTCAGCAACACAGGCAGTTCTATCATCGTGTTGCTCACAGTCTCGTTCATGAGAGGCTGTGTCTCCACTGTTGTCGTTTCCACATTACTGAATGCAAGTGTACGGCCGTAAAACCCAACACCCGGAACAAAGCGGGCATCGAGGTAATCGGCCACACGCACATTAAGTACCAGGCCGGTGTAAAAGCCTAGACCTGGTTTCGCATTAACAGCAATATCCGCCCCCTTAGCAAGCTCGTCAGCGTAAAGCTGTGAGTGCTGCAGGTTATACGTGGTAAGCGGCATGGCAAGGTAGAACCCATAATGCACCGGCCTTTCATCATATCCCGGTTTATTAATGTCTCTAATCTTTTGCGCCTGAACGGCACCGCCACTCAGCAGCAGCAGGGCAAGTATTCCGGTAACAGTTACTTTTTGCCTATGTAAATAGAGCTTATTCCAAATGTGAGTGAATGCCATTGCGTGCTTCTGAATCCGACTTTTGAATAAATATTAAGAAAATTTTGCCCGTCCGGGAATGCCTGTACCGATTCCGGGAGGTAGGTATAGGCAGCATTGTCCTTAGAAACGATTTTACCTACCAGTGGTAGTATGTTGCTGGAATAAAAATGATAGAGTTGCTTCATGGGGAAACTGCGGGGATTGGAGAACTCCAGCACCACAGCCGTGCCACCCGGCTTCAGTACCCTGTACATATCTGCCAAACCTTTCTCCAGGTTCTCAAAATTGCGCACTCCGAACGCTACGGTAATGGCATCAAACGTATTGTCCTCGAAAGGCAGGTTTTCTGAATCACCATACCGCAGTTCTATCTTGTTTGCCAGGCCTTTTTTCATCAACTTTTCACGGCCTACTGCTAACATCCCCTCAGAAATATCGACACCAATAATTTTATCGGGATTCAAGCGCAGAGTTTCGATAGCAAAATCTGCAGTACCGGTGGCAATGTCCAGCACCAGTTTGGGCTTTGCTGGAGCAAGAAGGCTAACTGCTTTCTTTCTCCAGATAATATCAATGCCAGCACTCAGAAAATGGTTCAGGAAGTCATACTTGCCGGCGATGTTGTTAAACATCTTGGCTACCTGAGACTTCTTGTCGTCGTTCTGGTCTTTGTAGGGTACTACCGCCATGGGTTAAATGTAAAGAATAGTTCCGGCAAAAATACTGCTACTAAAACTATAATGCATGGTTTCTGTACTGAAATATAAAAAAAGCAGGCTGAATATTTATCCAGCCTGCTTCTGCAGTATTTTAAACTGGCCCAAGGACCTTTATTTACTGTACATTATCATCCTGGCGAGGCAACACTTTGAACTCTGTTCTTCTGTTCAACTGCATGTTCTCAGCAGAAGTGTTTGGAACAGCTGGTCTGCGCTCTCCGTAGGTTACGGTCACAAGGCGCTTCGGAGAAATTCCCTGTCTTACAAGGTAGTCATAGGCTGCATCCGCACGGTTCTGACCCAGTGTCTCGTTATAGGCATCCGTTGCACGTGAGTCTGTGTGACCTTCTATGCTGATGTTGATGTTCGGATTTGCCTTCATGATACGGGCAATGCTATCGAGTTCCTGAATAGATTCAGGGCGTAGCTCATACTCATCAGTATCGAAATACACCGGCTTCATGGCAAAGGCCGTTGATCTGGTGCCACGAGTTCCTTCTCTTGCGATAAGTGTAGCAGTTGCAGTGTCAGACAGCGTGATGTAGAAGTTTTGTCTGATAGTTGTATTATCATCCAGCACAACAGGTATTTCAATCTCCTGCGTCTCAATCACCTGGTTATCCAATGACAACTGCACCTGGTATGGTCTACCGGAGAGTACTCTTACACTATAATTAGCAGAATCAGGCTTTGTTACGTCACGATAAGAGATAGGTCGCTTATCAGCCTGCTGGCTATTAAAAATCAACTCTACACCTGGAACAGGGATGCTGTCTGCTTTAGTAAACACCTGCCCTTCAACCCCAGCACTTTTAATATAGTTGATGGTATAGATGTCTTTTTCACCGTAACCACCAATGCGGTAAGAGGACAAGTAGGCATAAGAACCATCTGGTGCCAATCGATAGTAAGTATCATCATCCGGGGTGTTAATCGGGTAACCAAGGTTCACCGGACGTGCCCATCTTCTGGCTACTGAGTCGTATTTGGCATAGAAGATATCGTAGCCACCCATAGAGTTATGGCCACGTGAAGCAAAGTAAAGAGATCCTTCGCTATCTATGTAAGGGCTATCATCATCGTAAGGTGTGTTAATTGAGCGGCCTAAGCTTCTTGGGTTACCCCATGTGCCATTGGCGTTACGACGGGAAACATAAATATCTAAATCGCCATTCTCAGAGTTATGGCTGGTGGAGTAATACAGAGTTTGTCCATCAGGTGTGATGAAAGCATCTGATTCAAAGTCTGCCGTGTTTATATTGTCACCGATGCTCTTGGGTGCTCCCCAACTGCCATCTGCCTGGCGCTCAGACACCATAATGTCTCCGTTGTTGATAGACTGGTACAGCAACAATTTAGTATCATTATCAAAAAGCTGGATAGAAGCATCGTGGCCTGGGCTGTTAAGCACACCAGAAACCACACGTGTTGGCTGCCACTCATCTTCACTTATGCGGCTTGTTTCGTAAATATCTTCGAAATACTCCCCATCCTCTGCCGCTCTGGCGCCTTCTGTTGCTGCGCTACGAGAGGTAAAAAGCAGGTAGTTGTAATCAGAAGAAATAACAGGGCTATGCTCTGAATAAGCCGTGTTTACAGTACCTCCAAGGTTTTTAACAAAAACATCTTTCGGGTTAGCCGTTTCACGCTTTGCGTTACGGGCCTGCTGTATCAACTGTGCTACCTCTTCACGGCGGTATTCATTGCGCTTAGGTATAGTCTTTTGGTAAGCCTGCCAGTGTTCAATCGCGCTGTCGAAACGGTAGTTGATATGGTCTACCCTACCCAGCCAGTACTCCAGATCCCTGTCTACGTTAGGCTTGATGGCCTGGGCACGGTACAGGTAATCAGCCGCTCTTTCTTTATCGAAAGTTAAGTAGCTGATACCCGCCCGATAAAGTGCCGTGGCATTGTTCGGATTAGCAGCCAGCGCTTGTTCATAAAGAGGCAGCGCGGCCCTGTAATTTTCTCTATCAAAAAATTTGTTCGCTTTCCGCAGCTGTTTTCTAGTGCTTTGTGCCGACGCAGAAGCTGCCAAAAGGCAGATTAAAGCCAGCAGCATAGTAAACCGTGAGAACGATTTGGCTAAGTGGTTCATGTTAAAAGGGTTTGTTATACTTTTTATACTTCGCTTGAATTTGGTTTGATGTTTACTGAATAAGCAGATGTGCCGATTATACCACTAATATAGACTTCAATCCCGCTTCTATACGTTTAATATCAAATTTAGTATATTTAATTTCTGCCTTACCGGTAAATAAATTGATTCTTAAACGCTTATACCAGCTGTTTTGGAAGCTTATGTTTACAAGCTTTCGCAAGTTAAGACCCCTGCCCTAAGTATAATATTAAGAACAAAAATTTGAACGAGCAAATATATAAAATAATAAATGTTATATAAGTTTTTATTTGCTTTCTAGACTACGGAACAGCAAAATATTTTTCTCTATGAGAAGGATGTCACTTGTTATCAGCACTCTGTAGTGGAGAACCCGGTCAGCCACTTTGACACCTGACTATCAATTCATGAGCCTTAAGCACAATCATCAGTTATTTCAAAGTTTATATGGGTGCCAGCAGGGAACTCTCAACAGCCTGCAACGCAAACATACGCAGACAACGACCAGCTAAATCTGGCAGAACCCACCTGGTGCTACTGTCCATTTTAGAGACACATACTGTTCCCGCTTCAAACCCGTTATATTATTAAATACTGCTGATGCCAAAGTAGAGCTGGCACCAAAGGTTTGCTCCTCCTCCCCGAATAGGAAAATAATTTAGTACCTTTGAGCTGGTTAAAAGCCTGCCGGTGTGGGGCAGCATAAGATTTTCAGCGCTGTGTCTGGTATATCACACGTATTAAAAATAGAGACAGCAAACACTTACTGCAACATGATAATCAAGGAAGCAAAATTTTTGATGAGTAACACCCGAGTAGAAGACTGCCCGGTACCGGACAAGCCGGAATATGCTTTTATCGGAAGGTCTAATGTGGGCAAGTCGTCACTTATAAATATGCTGACGCAGCAGAAAGGCCTTGCCAAAACCTCTGCATCGCCAGGCAAGACGCAGCTCATCAACCACTTCCTGATAAACGACAGCTGGTACCTCGTAGACTTACCCGGTTATGGATATGCCAAAGTAAGCAAAGAATCCCGCGAGAACTGGCGTAAGATGATTAATTATTACTTTCAGAAGCGCGAGAACCTGACCTGTGTGTTTGTGCTGATTGACTCCAGGCACGAACCGCTGAAACAGGACCTTGATTTTATCAATCACTTAGGAACCTTAGGCGTGCCTTTTGTCATTGTATTTACAAAACTTGACAAGCAATCGGCAACAAAAACAGACTCAACCATAGCTGCTTATCAGCGTAAACTGCGGGAAACTTGGGATGAGCTGCCGCAGATGTTTCGCACCTCTGCAGAGTTGAAAACAGGCCGTGAGGAGATTCTGAACTTCATAGAAGAAGTAAACGCGCAAGTACAGAACCAATAACACGCCCTGAATAGCAGGTATGCATTTAAACATGTGCCGGAGCAAGCCAAGTGAAGTTGAAACTTTAAATGTTTACCCTTATGAAAACCAAAATCTCAATTTTGTTTCTTTTCTTTGCCTTTGTAACCTTAACGGCTACGGCGCAAACCAGCGACAGTAAGCCCGCGGTGGACCAACAAGAAAAAAATGTATGGATGCCGGACAAGGTGCTTCCGGTGGCAGAGCACTACGAAGGTGGTAAAGAAGAGATGTACGAAGCCATATACAAAGAGCTTCAGTACCCGGCGCTGGCGAAACGCAACCGGGTACAGGGAGAGAGTATTGTGAGCTTTGATATTAACGAAGATGGCTCTACCTCAAACTTCAAAGTACTGCGTAATCCTGGTGCCGGCACAGGCGAAGAAGCCGTGCGGGTAGCAAAATTACTTAAATTCAAAGCCCCGGGCTATAGCCTGAATGCCAGCCTCCCGATTATGTTTAAACTATAACAAATAATAGCTTATTCTTTATTATGCCTATTGATTTAAGACAAGTTGCAGCCATTTCTGGCATGAGCGGCCTTTACCGTGTTGTAAAACCTACCCGTACAGGAGTTATTGTAGAAAGTCTGGAGGAGAATCCCAAGAATCTTGTAGCACAGGCACGTCACCGTATGTCGCTGCTGGATGAGATTTCTATCTATACAACAGATGAGGAAGGCACTGTGCCACTTGCAGAGGTTTTTGACCTGATGCACCAGAAATACGGGGATGATTTACCTATCAGTGAGAAACCAGACAGCGAGGAATACAAGAACCTGCTGGCGGAGGTGCTACCAGAATATGATGAGGAGCGCGTGTATGTGTCAGACATGAAAAAACTGGTGAACTGGTACTACATTGTTAAAGACTTTGTAGGCTTCACAGAAGAAAAGGAAGAAACAGCAACTGAATCAGAGGCTGATGAAGGCAAAGAAGAACAAGCCTAAAACAAAGAAGCCCTCCGGCAAAGGAGGGCTTCTTTGTTTTAGGTAAAAGATGTAGAACGCCACCCATTATCATCATGCAGTATTCGCCAGCCATACTAACCAGCGCTACCAATCACCTGCAAAAGGTTTTTGAAGTAGATAACCTGCCTGCTAAAGACCTTGAGACGCTGCACTACAAGCTTGCTCACCTCATACAAAAACTGCTGTACTCTGATTTTAACCGCCTGTTGCACATCCTCTACCGCATAGATGTAGAAGAAAGGAAGGTAAAAGAGGCTATGATTGCCGAAGAGCCTGAGATCATTGCTGAACGCATATCACGGCTAATTATCAAAAGAGAATTGCAGAAAGCAGAAATCCGTTTCAGGTACAGCCAATAGACTGTTGCAAGAATACTGTTTGTTGCTTTCTGTTAGTCCAACTATTTCACAGTAGGGTATGCCTTCCTATCCATGATGCATGGCAAAACGCTCTGGATGCAAAGGGAAGGCTGCTCCACAAAATGGTGACTGCTGCCTACCAAACCCAATGCTTATAAAAAGTATGAGAACTGTATAACCTCAAAATATTACCTTTAGGCAAGAGGCTTTACCTATCTCGAGGTCTAAGAGCAATAACAGCATGAAAGTATATAAATTTGGTGGTGCCTCTGTAAAAGACGCCGGAGCATTTAGAAATCTGGCGAACATTGTAAAAAAGTTTGGTGGTGAACAGCAACTGCTACTGGTAGTATCTGCCATGGGCAAAACGACCAATGCCCTGGAGCAGGTAATGGACCAGGCAATCAAGCAGCAGGATTTCGAGACAGTTTTCCAGCAGAGTAAAGCATACTATAATGAGGTGTTGCAGGAACTGTTCCAGAAGCCGGACAACCTTGTTTTTCAATCCATTGAAGAATTGTTCCGCCTGCTGCACAACGACCTCCAACGGCTAAACCCAACCGAAAACTACGACCAAGCCTACGACCGGATTGTGAGTTACGGGGAGTTACTCTCCTCCACCATACTTCACCATTATCTGCTGGCTCAGGGGCTATCGAATATATGGATCGACAGCCGGAAGTACATTCAGACAGATGAGACCTGGCGCGAGGCAAAGGTAGACTGGCCTTTAACAGAACGCCTGATAAAGCGAGGTTTGCTGCCATTACTGGATAAACAACTAATAGTAACGCAAGGATTTCTGGGTGGCACAGAGACCGGGGGCACAACTACACTGGGTCGTGAAGGTTCAGATTATAGTGCCGCTATTTTTGCATACAGCCTTGATGCCGTGGAAATGTGTATCTGGAAAGATGTGGAAGGCCTTCTCAACGCCGACCCAAAGCATTTTAAAAACACCGTTTGCTACCCTGAAATATCATACCAGGAGACGGTGGAGATGGCATACTACGGCGCTTCCGTTATCCACCCCAAAACGATAAAGCCTCTAGCTAATAAGCAGATTCCACTCTACGTCAAGTCGTTCCTGAATCCATCCGGCAAAGGCACTAAAATATGTGACTGCCGTTTTGAGAAGCCGGCTACTGCTTATATCATCAAAGAAAACCAGTGCCTTATTTCATTCAGTGTAAAGGATTTTGCCTTCATCTCTGAAAAAAACCTGGAAACCATTTTTAATGCCCTGTCAGAACTGCGCATAAAAATAAACCTTATGCAAAATTCAGCCATCTCTTTCTCTGTATGCGCTGACTACAACGAAGAGCGGCTGCAGCGCCTCTTACAGCGGCTGCGCGACTCCTTTAATATTCATTATAATACTGCCTTATCTCTGTTCACTGTCAAAAATTATGACACAGAGGATTTAAACAGCCTGTTAGAAAACAAGGAAGTACTTTTAGAGCAGCGTACCCGCACTACATATCAATTCGCGAGTCGTTAATTGTACTATTTTTATAAATGAATTTATTGTAAAACTTTAATATATTAATTTTTTTTCTGAAAACTTTGTGCTTACTTTGCATACATAATGGCCTACACCATAGGCTAGCTTACCACCTCAACCGCTATGCAAACTGCTGAAACTTTTACCCTTAAATCCTTTTTTAAGCTAATGCTTCTCTTCGCTCTTCTCATTACTGGCGTAATGCTGAAAACCGCTGATTTAACACCGATAGTAGAAGCGCGAAGCCTGAAGGCTACCCATCCCACTCCGGCTTCTGAACCTGACTCTTCTCAACAAATTCAGCAGTTCTACTTCCGTATAGTTAATTCCGGCTCCTCATCTGCCGCTCTTTAAGAGTCATCATCATAAAACTTACTGCCCGCCTGAAAAGACGGGCTTTTTTTTTGCCTTTAAAGTAAAGATAATGAAGCCCACTCCTCCCAAGGAGACATGCGGAAGTAACTTACCCGGTGCAGCTGTGAGGCTTGGGGAGTTTTGCCAAATCTAAATCATGTTTTAACACTAAAAGCGCTGCCTCATTTGCAGGCAAAATGTTTATGCCTTAGCTTTGCAGTATAAATTACTAGTTAAGAAGTTTTCCTAACAACCGATGCATAACACAAACCGACATACCCTGCGAGAGCGCATTGTGGCGTGTGGCTTGAAGGCCACGCACCAGCGGATTGTGGTGTATGAGGCACTGATGGATCTGCACGGAAAACACCCGATGGCTGAAGAAGTGTACCTTCACCTGAAGCCAGCGAACCCCAGCATCTCTTTAGGCACGGTATATAAAACCCTCGATACTTTTGCAGAGACTAACCTTGTTCGAAAGGTTCTGTCGGAAGAAGGCGGGAAGCGCTTTGATGCCAACACAACGACTCATAGCCACATTTACTGTAGTAATACAAAGGAAATAATCGACTTTGAAGATAAGGAATTAGAGCAATTGCTGCAGGATTTCTTCCGGAAGCGCAGACTATCTAACTTCGAGCTCAAAGGTTTTGCAGTGCAACTGACTGGAAATAAAATAGAGCCTGAAAAGCAAATAAGTATATCAAGAGTAAATAAATAGATTTCTAAACTTTAACACAATTCAATAATGGCAGTATTAGTAGGTAAAAAAGCTCCTTCATTTAAAGCAACAGCCGTAGTAAACGGCGAGGAATTCGAAGAAAACTTTTCGTTGGAGCAGTACCTAGGAAAGAAGCACGTTTTGTTCTTCTTCTATCCGATGGACTTCACTTTCGTATGCCCAACGGAAATTCTTGCATTCCAGGACAGATTAGCTGATTTCGAGCGTAAGGGCGTGGCTGTAGTGGGCTGCTCTACCGATACGCACGTATCTCACTTCGCCTGGTTAAACACACCACAGGATCAGGGTGGTATCCAGGGGGTTACTTACCCGCTTGTAGCTGACGCAGCTAAAACTATTGCTCAGAACTTTGATGTACTGGCTGGGCACTACGACTATAACGAAGACGGAGAAGTTACTTTTGTAGGTGAGCCTGTTGCTTACCGTGGTCTGTTCCTGATTGACAAAGAAGGTGTGGTTCGCCACCAAGTAGTAAATGACCTTCCGCTTGGCCGCAGCATCGACGAAGCACTGCGCATGGTAGATGCCCTGCAGTATTTCGAAGAGAAAGGCGAAGTTTGCCCTGCTAACTGGGAAGAAGGTGAAGAAGCAATGCAGGCTACCAGAGAAGGCGTATCTGCTTACCTTGCAAACAGAGCAAACCAGTAACAGTATTAACGCAAGCCTAATCAGCTTCCGCTATAAAACAGGAAAGCCACTGCATTTGCAGTGGCTTTCCTGTTTTATAGCGGCTATGCCAGTCTGGTCACGCTGCTCTGTCTTGTTTAGCCTGTTACACATTGTTGTAACCGTACCTCTCCTGGTAAGAAGGAAGTAAAACCAGCATAGAGACACACTTATCTCTAAAACTAAACCTCCGGAAAACAAGCCAATACCGTATATTTGCAGTAGATAACGTGCAGAAAGCGTACAGCTCCAATTCTGTTTTCCGGAACTATGCATAGCTGTACAACACACCACTTTAAATTTGAAGCTACTCTACGACATTGGCCTGAAGGCTTACAAAACAGCCGTCTCACTGGCCGCTCCTTTCAATGAAAAGGCAAAACTCATGCTGGAGGGCCGTGAGCAGCAGTTTGAGCGCCTACAAAGTGCACTGAAAGAAAATCAGTCGCCGGTGGTGTGGTTCCACTGTGCCTCTCTGGGTGAGTTTGAGCAGGGCCGCCCAGTAATTGAAGCTTTCAGAGAAGCTTTTCCAGCCTTTAAAATCCTTCTTACCTTCTTCTCCCCGTCCGGTTATGAAGTGCGCAAAAACTACAGCGGCGCAGATTATGTTTTCTACCTGCCCCTGGACAGCGAAGAAAACGCAACCCGGTTCATAGCGCTGGTAAAACCGAAACTGGCGGTCTTTGTGAAATATGAGTTCTGGCATTACTACCTGCAGCAACTGCAGGCGCAGCAGATTCCGGTATTATCCATTTCGGCCATCTTCCGGAAAGAGCAGGTTTATTTCAAGCCATATGGCCGGTTTTACAGTAACATATTAAAACGCTTCACACACATCTACACTCAAAATAAGCAGTCGCTGAACCTGCTACGGAGCATAGACGTGACCCAGGCAAGCATTGCCGGCGACACCCGCTTCGACAGGGTGCAGCAAACAGCTGCCTCTGTTAAAATTCTGCCGCTGGTAGAGGCATTTGTACAGCAGCAGCAGGTGTTTGTGATAGGCAGTAGCTGGCCCCCCGACATAGAAGTCCTTCTGCCCCTTATCCGGAAGTACCGTAGCAGCATGAAGTTTATCATTGCACCGCATGAGGTGAACGAGAGCAGCATTAATGGCGTAATGCTGCAGACAGGAGAAGGCGCCATCCGCTTTTCGCAGGCTACAGTCAGAGATGTGGCTGCTTATAATGTGCTGGTGATTGATAACATCGGCATGCTTTCTTCACTCTACAGCTACGGCACATACGCCTATGTTGGGGGAGCCTTTGGCAAAGGCCTGCACAATACGCTGGAGGCTGCTGTGTTTGGACTGCCCTTGTTCTTTGGCCCGCGTTACGAAAAATTTCAGGAGGCAAAAGAGCTTGTGGAACTGGAGTGCGCTTTCCCAGTAAGTAATGCCGAGGAACTGTTGCAGGCATTTGAGAAAGTGCATACCTCTCCTGTTTTCAGGCAAAGGATAACCGAGAACGAAAAACGATACGTAAAACAGCAGGCAGGGGCCACAGCCAAAATCATGGCCGACATACAGCAACTGCTAAAGTAGATGGCATGAAAGGAGTAGTAGTAAAATCGACAGGATCCTGGTACCTGGTGCGCGACGAAGAAGGTAAAATGCACCGTGCCCGCCTGCGCGGTAAGTTTAAGAACAAAGACTTAAAAGTCAGCAACCCATTGGCTGTGGGCGACCGGGTGGAGTTTGATGTTGAACAAACCGGTGAAGACACTGCTGTTATCAACAAGATAGAGGACCGCGAAAACTATATCATCCGGCAGTCTACGCATAAAACAGCCTACTCCCACATCATTGCTTCCAACCTCGACCAGGCACTGCTGATAGTGACGCTGGTGTCGCCCCGCACCTCCTTTGGTTTTATAGACCGTTTTCTGGTAACGGCAGAGGCCTATGACATTCCCACCACCCTCGTCTTCAACAAAACCGACCTGTATGACGAGGACATCCGGGACTACCAGCGCCAAATCAGCAACATGTATGAGCAGGTTGGCTATAACAGCCTGTCAGTGTCTGCCAAAGACAACGAAGGCCTGGAGGAGGTGCAGGCGCTGCTGGAGGGAAAAACCACGCTCCTCTCCGGCCACTCCGGCGTAGGAAAATCCACCCTGATTAACAGGCTCGTGCCAGACCTGGAGCTGAAGACTTCTGAGATTTCTGATTTCTCAGATAAAGGTGTTCACACCACCACGTTTGCCGAGATGTTCGAGGTAAGCGACGGAACCTACATCATCGACACACCCGGTATAAAAGAGCTCGGCATTGTGGATATCCCGGCAGTGGAGCTAAGCCACTTTTTCCCGGAGATGCGCGAACGCATGAACCAGTGCCGTTTCAACAACTGCACACACTTTAATGAACCGGGCTGTGCGGTAGTGGGTGCCGTGCGCCAGAATGAGATCTCCCTCACCCGCTACGAAAGCTACCTCAGCATGATGCACGGCGGGGACAACAGAAAATAGTTCCTCCTCCTTTACTGCAAAGCATAAATACGACCTTCGTTCGTTTCTTCATACTTTATCAAAGTTCAGCAGAATCCTTACCTTTGTAAGATTTTGCAGGACTGTGGCATCATTCAGGCAGAAATACTGTTATACCACAGATACACCGGCACAGCTGAAGCATGATATAGCCAAGGCTGTTCTGTAACATTTTTTAAGCATTTTTTTAATGGCAAAACGCGGATTCGGGCCAGGCGGAGAGCAGAATAAAGAAGGAAGGGTAAAGATCAGCAAAGAGAGCTTTCGCCGTGGTCTTCAGATTTTCAGCTACGTTCTTCCCTACAAGTACAAATTCATCATTGGCCTTGCCTTTCTGGTGCTTTCGAGCCTGACATTTATGGCGTTCCCCTACATGGTAGGTAAGCTTGTGGATTCTTCCATCGGCAATGCGCAGGGGCTGCTTCAGGACATTAACCTGATAGCCATGGGCCTCTTTGCTATCATCATACTACAGGGTATTTTTTCTTTTTTCAGAGTATACTTCTTTGCGCAGGTAAGCGAAAACGCCGTGGCCGATATTCGGCGCGACCTGTATAGCAAGTTTGTGCTGCTTCCAATTTCGTTCTTTGAGAAAAGGCGTGTGGGCGAAATCACCAGTCGCATAACCACCGACGTGGCCCAGGTGCAGGATGCTATGTCCATTACACTGGCCGAACTTTTCAGGCAAACCACCACTTTGTTGGTTGGCGTAGGCATCATTATGTGGGTTTCAATCAAGCTGTCGCTGTTTATGCTGGCTACCTTTCCGGTACTGGTGGCACTGGCATTGGTGTTTGGCCGCAAAATTAAGATACTCTCTAAAAAGACACAGGACGAACTGGCCAACACCAACGTAATTGTGGAAGAAACACTGCAGGCAATTAATACTGTAAAAGCTTTCACAAACGAAATGTTTGAGGTTACCCGCTACAGAACCACACTAGGCAAAGCCGTGAGCACAGCATTATCTGCTGCGTATTACCGTGGCGCCTTTATCACCTTCATTATCATTGGCTTGTTTGGTGGAATTATCCTGGTTATCTGGTATGGCGCCACGCTGGTGGCCAACGGTGAGATTGAGCCAGGCGATTTGATTTCGTTTGTGCTTTATACTGTGTTTATAGGTGCCTCTGTAGGTGGTTTAGGTGAGATTTATGGTAAAGTCCAGTCGGCACTGGGTTCTACGGAGCGCATTCTGGAGATATTGCAGGAGCAGGAAGAACCAACCGACAAAAACATAAAGGCGCTGAGCGAGGTGCCAAGGCTGCACGGAGACATTGTGTACAGCCAGGTGGCTTTCTCCTACCCTACCCGCACCGATGTACAGGTGCTGCATGATATTAACTTTAGTGTAAGAGCCGGTGAAAAGGTTGCCCTTGTCGGCCCGAGCGGTGCCGGCAAGTCTACCATTGCACAGCTGCTGATGCGCTACTACGATGTATCTGGTGGCGCCATTGCCGTGGACGGGAAAGACATCCGCGACATTAACCTGACCACCCTTCGCGGCAACATTGGCATTGTGCCGCAGGAAGTACTGCTGTTTGGCGGTACCATCCGTGAGAACATTGCCTACGGCCGACCAGAGGCAACAGAGGCTGAGATTGTGGAGGCAGCCCGAAAAGCCAACGCCTACGATTTTGTTGTTTCTTTCCCGGAAGGCTTTGAAACACTGGTGGGCGAGCGGGGAATTAAGCTATCAGGTGGGCAACGCCAGCGTATTGCTATTGCCCGGGCTATTCTGAAGAACCCTTCCATCCTTATACTCGATGAAGCCACCAGTGCCCTCGACTCAGAGTCAGAACAGCTGGTGCAGCAGGCCATGGACGTGCTAATGCAGGACCGCACTACCATTGTGATTGCCCACCGCTTAGCAACTATTCGTAAAGTAGATAAGATATTGGTGATTGACGGCGGGGAGATTGTGGAACAAGGCTCACACGACATGCTCTCCATGAATCCGGAGGGCATTTATGCCAACCTCCTGAAGCTCCAGTTCGAATTGAGTTAAAAGCATAGCAAATAAAAAAACCTGCCGGCTCAGTGCCGGCAGGTTTTTTTATTTGTATAAATTTACTTCTTATCATGTAAAGTTACGTAGAGAAGCCAGAATAATTAAAGCCTGATATTCCGCCCCAAGAAAAGCTATGCCACACCCTAAACTGAAGGTACTCTACATCCTTTGCCTTCTCCTGTTTCTGCTCCCGTGCCACGTCTTCGCACAGGAGTTTACTCAGAATTTTAAGGCCCTCAACGCCGTTTATGTAGAAGTGGGCGGCAACAGCGATGTCTACTCCATCAACTACGACCGTGTCGTTTACCAGCGGGACAGGTTCAAAACAGCTGTAAGAGCGGGTTTGGGTACGAACCTTTTCTTCCTGGAGGACGAGGACTCTGTTTATCCTGTTGTGCCTCTGGAAGTGATGGCTTTGGTAGGCAACAGGCAGAAGCATTTTGAGGGTGGCTTAGGCTACACCCGGCGCTTTACAGACGACCCCGAACTGATACAGAACATGTACTTTGCAAGGCTGGGCTTCCGGTACCAGGTGCCACGCGGTGGCCTGCTCGTGCGGGTGGCCATCACGCCTTTTATATCTCCCAACAGCGAGTCCCGGACTCCCGGCGTCGGGGTGATACCCCGGTTCGGCTTTAGTATAGGCAAAAGCTTCAGATAAAGTAAATCCGCTCTTTTACTGCCACATATCTTTGGCTAAATGATGATTTAATTTGTAATATTACAGCTTCAAAACATCCTTATTATATTAGGTTTATCATGAAGAAAACGATCATTGGTTTTGCACTTTCTGCTGCCCTGCTGTTTGGTGCAGGAGCAACGCAGGCACAGGGCATCAGAATGCCAGCCGCAAGCCCATCTCAAAAAGTAGAGCAGGCAGTAGGTCTTTCTACTGTCTCTGTCGATTACTCACGCCCTTCTGTAAAAGGACGTACAGTTTTTGGCGACCTGGTACCTTACGGCAAAGTATGGAGAACCGGTGCCAACTCATCCACTGTCATAAAGTTCTCAGACGATGTAACCATCGAAGGAAAGCAGGTACCTGCCGGTGAGTACGCCATCCTGTCTATTCCGAACCAGAATGAGTGGACCATCATCCTTTCTAAAAACACCAAGTTGGGAGGAAACGTGGCTGCTTACAAGCAGGAAGAAGACCAGGCGCGCTTTACGGTGAGACCACAGCAGAACCCACGTAAAGTGGAGTCCTTCACCATTAACTTCGCTAACCTGAAGCCAGATGCAGCCGATGTGGAGATACTGTGGGATAACACCATTGTACCTTTCACCATCAAGACAGATGTGGACAGCAAGGTGATGAGCCAGATTAAGAAAGAGGCTATCGACAATGCAAACGCAGACCCTAACGTGTATGCCGCTGCCGCCAGCTACTACCTCGAAACCAACCGTGACCTGAAGCAGGCACTGGCTTGGATGAAGAAAGCCAACGCCAAAGATGCCAAGTTCTGGAACCTGCACACACAGGCTAAAATTGAGGCACAGCTAAAAGACTACAAGAGTGCTATCAAAACCGCTGAGAAATCAATGGAGGAGGCACAGAAGGCACAGAACCAGGACTATGTAGCCCTGAACCAGAAAGCCATTGCTGACTGGAAAAAGCAGAAATAAAGCTTAAGCCGGCTTTACCGTATAAAGAGCCTCCGGGAGACCATCTTCCGGGGGCTTTTTTATCCTTTGGATTTTAGAAAAAGATAACGTGCAAGAGGAAAAACAGCATTCAGAAGAGCATTTGGGGCCAGCCCGCGAATACTGGTGGAACGAGGACTACCTGGAGTTACTGGCGCAGCGCCTGTACATTGAATACTGCGGAACATTAGTGGACATTGGCTGCGGCAAGGGTATGATGGGCTTTAAATTCTCTAAGTACATGCCCGACGGTGGTAAGGTTTATGGAGTGGATTACGAGCCTGGATACATTGAAGAGGCACGCCAGCGGGCACAGAGCCAGTACTCCGGAAACAGCATCGACTATGAGTTTAAGGTTGGCAATGCCACAGACATACCTTTGCCTGATAACACCGCTGATGTAACCTTATGCCAGACACTGCTGATTCACGTGAAAAACCCGCAGCGTGTGATACAGGAAATGATTCGGGTAACGAAGCCCGGCGGCTGGGTGCTGGCGCTGGAGCCGAATAACCTTGTGCCTAACCTCATGTTCGACCGTTACGGGGAGACAGACTATAGCGTGGAGGGCATGCTGGACGTGCTGGAAGTGAAACTCCGCATTGAGAAAGGGAAAAAGCAGTTGGGCGAAGGCTTCAACTCTTTGGGAGACGTGATTCCGGACCTGTTTCTGAAAGCGGGGCTGAAGGACATTAAAGTATGGATTTCGGACAAAGCCCTCTCTATTATTCCGCCCTACGATACGCAGGAAAAGATGCTGCGCGTAGAGCAAATGCTGCAGTGGATAGAGTCGGAGGCCATGGGCTACGACTACCAGGACAACCTGAACTACTATATGGCTGGCGGTGGCCAGAAAGAAAAGTTTGATGCTTACTGGCAGACACTGCTTTACAACAAAGTGACGCTGAAGCAGAAGCTACAGAACGAGGAGTATGTGTCAGCAGGTGGCAGCCTGGTGTATATAATTGCAGCGCAAAAACCGAGGTAAACTCTGACTATTCGCTAACCCACACAATCAGGCAGCAAAGCCTGGAGTGACAGCTACACCTAAAAATTCCGACAGTCACCCAAAGCTTTGCTAGGCATGATCAAATTGCACCTGCTTTCTTCTTCTAACAGCAGCCTCCTCGGTCTCAAATAAGGAGTGAAAGAAGGAAACTGTTTCCACAGCCACCATTTCCGGATCAAAATAACTGATATCTGGGGAGGGTGCGGCTATAGCGTAGGACTCACTCATGACTTCTGCCATGCTTTTTTCCAGCGCTTTAGCCGAGATCTGTCCTTGGTATGTTTTAATCCAACGCGGGCCGACCAGTTGTTTCAGTTCAGTTAAGGCCCCAACATCAGGAGCCAGCGTAGGCTTGCTGAAGCTTAGGTTCAGGTAGACTGAGCCTGAGTTGAAAACTTTATTGTAAGGAGTTACGACCACATCGGCACAGTTAAGATAAAGCTGCAGGTCTTCGTCTTTAACAAAAGAGTCTGAGAATACAACCCCGGCAGCACCTTTCAGGCTGTCCCTTAGTTCTGCCTCAACTTCCTGGTGCACACTACCTGCAATAAGCAAGGTTGCCTTAGCGGATTTCAGGTCTTTGAATGCTTTTATAAGGCCAATCACATTTTTATAAGCACGAATCTGCCCTAGGAAAAGGAACACGAACTGTTCTGCAGGCACGCCTAACTTTTGGCGGGCTTCGTTCCTGCTTACGGCATTCACATAATACTCCTCATAATGAGGATGTGCAATGTGGGCAAATTTCTGCTCCTGTGGGTTAAGGGCCTTCTTCTTTATCAGGTCTAACCCAGCTTTGTTAAGGCTGATGAAGCCGTCTACTTCCCTGTACAGGAAATCATCCAGTTGCTTTTGTAAAGCGGGGAACTTGCTCTCATGAGCCTCCAGGTTATGCACCGTCCAGACAACCTTTCTGCCACAGAACTTAATAAGCTTTATAAAAAGGAAAAAAACTTTTAACCTGAGCCTGGCCTTAAACTCGCTGTTTTCAAAAAAGAGGTGCGTTGGCCAGTGGATGTGAAAAACATCAAATTGTAAAAGGCTATACTTTAGTATGTCCTTCAGCGTGATATCAAACTCGTAAAGCTGATACCCTTTGCTTTGGATGTTGCTATATAGGATGTAATTGTACGGGTTTCCTTTCTTTGTAGAAAACGCGGGCCATGCCAGTATCCCGATTTTTTCCATTTTGATTGGCTAAGTATAGGTAAACACCCTTTTCGGGTATGTTTTAAGCTTACTTAGCCAATATACAAAATATATATTATTATATATAATAAATTATAAATATTTACCATTCACTATATAAAGGAATAGGAAGGTAGAGTAGGCAACTCTACAGCACTCACTACTTCCTTTCCTCTCAGGGTGAGTGTGAGGCCAATCATAGCTACGCTTCGGATGTTTACGGCTCCAACTGCTTTCGCCCCAGCAAGGCCTGTATTACAAAGCCGAATAAAACGACACAGGCACAGCCAATTACGTTGAACCACAAAAAGGCAATCTCTGTGAAGTAATGGCAGTACAGCACCACCAGTTCAGCCAGCACAGCAGCTATAAACACAGCGTTTCCCCGGATATAACGAACGTAGAAAGCTACCAAGAAAATGCCCAGAATAGTACCATAGAAGATGGAGCCGACTATGTTCACCGCCTCAATCAGGTTATCCAGCAGCGACGCAAACATGGCAAAGAGAATAGCCACAGCTCCCCACCCTACTGTAAAGAACCTGGAGGCGTTAAGGTAGTGCCTGTCGCTGGCCTGCTGCTTCACTGATCGTTTATAAACATCGACCACGGTGGTAGATGCCAGCGCGTTCAGTTCCGATGCTGAGGATGACATAGCCGCCGAGAAAATAACCGCAAGCAGCAAGCCCACCAGGCCCGCCGGAAGGTACTTCATCACAAAAGATATAAACACGTAGTCTGTGTCTTTAACCTCAGCATCCGGAGTGGCTTGTTTGATAAGGTCTTTTACTTTTTCCCGAACTGCTTTTGTGGCTGTAGTTAAAGTGTTGACCCTGCCTTGTGCTGATTCTATAGCAGCCTCGTCTTCTGTTTTCATAGCGGCTACCAAGCCATGAACTGCCTCCTGCTTTTGTTCAGAGACAGCTGCATACTCACTCTCCAGCTGCCGCAGGTCATCCGCATAGGGCGTGGCATATACTCTGGTTTTGGCTACTTCATTGAAAAAAACAGGTGGCTGGTTAAACTGATAGAACACAAACACCATCACACCTATAAAAAGAATCAGGAACTGCATCGGTATCTTCAGCAGGCCATTAAACAGCAGCCCCAGACGGCTTTCCCCAACAGATTTACCGCCCAGGTAACGGGCTACCTGGCTTTGGTCGGTACCAAAGTAGGACAGCGCAAGGAAAAGCCCGCCTGTGATACCAGACCAGAAGTTATAGCGATCGTCCCAGTTAAAGGAGAAATCCACAATGTTCATCTTACCCATTTTCCCGGCCACGGCCACGGCCTCGCCAAAGCCGACGTTATCAGGAAGGTAACTGACCACCATCAGGCCGGCTATTATCATCCCTCCCATCATGACAGCCATTTGCTGTTTCTGTGTTACGCTCACTGCCTTGGTTCCTCCTGACACGGTATATAAAACAACCAGCACCCCGATTATCAGAATCGTTACCTCCAGGCTCCAGCCTAACATAGTAGACAGGATGATGGCAGGGGCATAAATGGTGATACCGGCTGCCAACCCCCGCTGCACCAGAAACAGCAGGGCCGCCAGGGAACGGGTCTTCAGGTCGAAGCGGTTCTCCAGAAACTCATAGGCGGTGTAAACATTAAGCCTGTAAAAAATGGGGATAACAGTTATGGAAATGATAACCATAGCGATGGGCAGCCCGAAATAGAATTGCACGAACCGCATTCCGTCTTCGTACGCCTGCCCCGGCGTTGAAAGAAAAGTGATGGCACTTGCCTGTGTTGCCATAACAGACAGCCCTATGGTCCACCATTTCATGCTGTTGTCACCTTTCAGGTAACCCTCAATGTCTTTGCTCCCACGTGTCTTCCACATGCCGTAGCTCACAATAAAGCCAAGTGTGCCCAGTAGCACAATCCAGTCGAGTGGACTCATGCGTAGGCTATAGTGAGGATGTAAAACAGCACAACCAGAAAAGCGAGGTTTCCGAGTACCAGCCAATACATACCGGCCCAGCTACTGAAGAAAGGTGGTTTATCGATAGGCTTTTCCGAATCGATAGGGTGATTCGTCTTATCTTTCATAGTAAGAGTGGGTTTGATAAGAGCAGAGACCAAAGAAAGCAGCCCTTAAAAGGATATCTTCTTTGGTCTCCTGCTTTTACTTATTTGTGTTTGATTTTGCCTCGCCGTTGGTTGTTCCGGCTGCATTGCTGCCCAGCGAAATCAGGTTGGCGAACAGGCGATAAGCACCCGGCACGCCGGCAGGCAATTCCCTGAACCAGGAGTAGCCGGTATAAATGTAATTCCCTTTGCCATAGGGAGCAATCAGCAGTCCCCCGTTTCGTGCAGGCTCACCCGGATCGTTTGATGATAGGATGGCCTGGTATTCATCGCTCCACTCGCTCGGGAAATACAAGCCCCGTTCCTGCACCCAACCTTCAAAATCTTTTTGTGTGATTTTGTTCGGCGTGTTCAGCACCGGGTGGTTTGGCTGCAGCAAGCGCACTTCCGCATCCTCTACTGTTACACGGTCGCGGGACAACTTAAGAGGGTATGGCGCTATGTCCGGAATCACAAGGCTGTGATTAGTGTTATACTGCACAATCAGGTTTCCGCCATTTTCAACGTACTTCAGCAGGGTGGGCTGGTAGAATTTCAACCGCTCTACAGTATTATAGGCACGCACTCCCAGGATAATGGCATCAAACTGCTGCAGGTTGCTCAGGCGCATATCCTCTTCCTTTAAAAGCGTAACATCATAACCAATCTGCTGCAGGCTAACCGGAATGTCATCGCCGGCACCCATCACATAACCAACCTTTTGCCCTTTCTTCTGCAAATCCAGCTTTACAATTTTAGCCGTGGCATCAGGAAACGTAACCTGGGCAGGAATATGGCTGTAGTTGATGACGTTGAGGCCTTGGGTATAGCTTTTTCCATCTACAGTAGCAACAGCCTGTAAAGTTGTTTCCTGCTGACCCTGTGGTGGGTAAACAGTAAAAGTAACAGGCAATTCTGCACCCTTGCTCCTTAGGTTGAATGGCACCGAGGAGGGTTCTGCACGCCAGCCTTGCGGCAGTTGCAGCTCCACGTTACCTGCTATATTATCCTTGCCTGATTTTACCAGTACCTGCACTTGTTTCGGCTCCTGGCTGGCAAACATATACACGCTCTCCGAGATATTCACAAAAACCGGAGGTGTTACCACAAAAGGCCTGTACACTTCCCCCTCTACAGGATCAGTACGTTTGTATACTACCGGAACCGTTAACTGCAGGGGTTGTCCCGCCACCTGCAATGAGAAAGTGGCCTGGGCAGCAGGAGCATTTTCGGGCATGCCTACCTCCTCCTGGTGCTCTACTGCAAAAATGCCCACTGTACCCGGCTTGCGCAGCCAATAAGGCTGGGAGTAAGTCATGTTCTGCGGCAAGGTTGCAGTGGCTGTGTACTGAAGCGGTATGTTATTTTGTAGTTGCTTGTTAAGCGTGGTGTCTTTGGAGGCAAAGCTGTACGTAACGCGCTGCAGTGTAACGGGCACAGCAGAACGGTTAACAGCTTCCACCTGCAGCTTTACCGACTGGCCAGGCGTTGCAGCAAAATCATTTGCTGTTATTTCAAGGTACAGTCCCATTGCTCCCTGTATCACATCCTGCAACTCTTCCTGCTTCACACGCTTCCAGTAACCTTCCGGCAGCTTATCCAGCTCTTTCCTGACGGCCACCAGCGTAGGCACTACAGCAGCCGGCACAGCAGGGTTATAAGTATCGATGGCCTTCTGAATCAGCTTCTGAACTTTCTCGCCGCCTTTCACGCGGCTCCAGCTCGTGTTCACACCCTCAAAGAGTTCTTTCTCGGCTCGGGTACCTTTCGTATGCTTCAGATACTCCAGTGCAGCTCCACGCGAGCCTGAGGACCCGAAGCCCTGGCTTTTGTGCATACTGCGGCTTTCTGCGGCAATCTCTCCGTATGATTTTCCTAACAGCGGATTGTACGCCCCTACATCTATCGTCAGCAGTTCCTTCACATATTTATCGAACTCGGCCTGGCTGCCAAAAGACCAAATGCCTGTATTCCACAGCAGGCGCTTAGGCTGCCATACCTCCACATACTGCAGCTGCTCCGGAAAGCGCTTCGGGTCTGCGGCCGCCTCAAATGCCTCTGATGCCAGTATAGCCGAACTGGTGTGGTGGCCATGGGTACCGGAAGGCTCCGGAGAGAAGCGTGTCACCATGACATCCGGTCTGAACTTGCGGATAACATACACCATATCGGCCAGTACCTGCTCTTTATCCCAGATAGTGAAAGTTTCCTCCGGGTCCTTGGAGAAGCCAAAGTCGTTGGCACGGGTAAAGAACTGCTGCCCACCGTCTGTGCGGCGTGCCTGCAGCAATTCCTGTGTTCTTATTATCCCCAGGCCTTCTCTTATCTCAGGGCCAATCAGGTTCTGCCCACCGTCGCCGCGCGTTAATGCCAGATAGCCGGTATTGTACAGTTTTTCATTAGACAGATAGGCAATCAGGCGGGTATTCTCATCATCAGGGTGCGCTGCCACATACAGCACAGCGCCCAGAACATTCAGTTTTTTAAGGTCCTGCAACACCTTGGCAGCAGAGGGTTTAGCAGGGGCCTGTGCCCATGCAGCAGGCACAGACAGTAAAAGCGCCACTAACAGAAAGATACTATGGCGAATGTCGGCGTATTTTATCATCTTTGTTTTTTATACACAGCAAATTAAAGGAGCAACTGCTGCAGAGCAACTTGTTCTGTAAAGCTATAAAATTAAGTTGAGCTAAAACACAGCTACCTTTTCCGTATTTGATGGAAATGTCCTGAACTCATATAAACAACAGAAAGTTCTGTACAAACGTTTAAAGGCAGGTTATGGGCAAAAACTGCTGCAACAGTGCTTTTTGCAGCTTTAAGTAAATTGTTTATTAATAAAATATACTTTTAATTGTAAATATATAAGTAATAATATATACTTGTAAAGTTTTCAAAACCTGTGCAGGCTTCCTCCTCTCAGTGTTTATACTTTGACTTCAACCGATTGGTGTGAAAGCGAACAAGCTGTCTTCATGCACAAAATGAAAGGCTTCTGCAGCTCTCCCACCCTTGTATAACATAGTGTGCATCATATGCCAGACAAAAGAGAAAGCAATATAGAGGACTTCGCATTCGACTATATACAGAACTACTACACAACACGTGCAGGTATCACAACCATATTAGTAGACAAAGCTGAGCGCACCAGGCAAGGTTATGTGGCAGATGGAGTCTTCTCTTTTAAAAACTCCGAGAAAAGCCTTTTTATTGCCTCTCTAAGCACCAAGAATTCTTCGAAAATAGCCTCTTTATTAACTGATTATAAAAAGAAAGGGTTAAGCAGGATGCGTTATTTAGTAGCGGCTTTGCTGTTTGCTGCCACTTTATATATAGGTATTAGAACAGGGCACTGGGCTATGCTGTACATAGTACCCGTAGTTGCAGCACTAACTGGCTTTGTGCTTTATTCTGTTCTGGAGAAGAAGCGCCTGAAGCGAAACGTAGAGCGTCTGCTTGAGGATGTTATGAACCTTCATGCCGATGAGCGGTGGCTGGGCATCTCTATCAGCAGTTTGATCTTTCGGAACAACGACCTGGCAAAGCACCTGCTGAGTGTCTGCCAGCGCCGCGGTGTTGGTGTTATAACAGTAGGTAAGCGTTCCAAGGTTGTATTGATGCAGGAACCGCAAACTCAAACCTGCCGCCGTGGAGACTTCCTGTCTCATTATGAATCGGAGGCCCGTATCCGTAAAGCTTTACTTGGAGAATCCTACCTGCGCGTAGCATAACCAGGCTATTACCTGCTTTATGGCTCACAAAGCCCTCTTGTTGCAAATTAATTTGCAACAAGAGGGCTTTGTCTTTAGTACTATAGGTTGTTAGCACCCTCAACACTTAAAAAAGAGAGAACCATGACGTTAATGTTATTAATCATATTGGCTATAGTAATCATCATAGGTGTTATCTGGTTTAAGGCAAAAACACCAAAGCCTTAAAACCAGCTATATTCTAATGGACACTTGCACTGTACTCGGATTTCTGCGGGACCTTCAGCAAAACAACAGCAAACTGTGGATGGACAGCCACCGGGAAAATTATCAACAGGCAAAAACTCATTTTACTGCACTCGTTAACCACCTGCTGGAGCAGTTACAGCAATTTGACAATAGCCTTTATGGAGTTACGGCGCAGGAATGCATCTTCAGAATAAACAAGAACGACTTCTCCAGGAAAGGAGAAGCACCGTATAAAGGGCACTTTGGGGCGGGCATGTCACCGGGAGGACGGCATTCCCCCCACCCTAATTACGTACTCGTGCTAGAACCAAACGGAAAATCAAGAGCCGGAGGCGGTATACGAAAGCCTACAGCAAAGCAGTTGGAACTAATACGGGAAGAAATTGACTACCACCCCGGAGAGCTGCAGGGCATATTGGAGGAACCCGGATTCAGGAATGCCTTTGGAGGGCTACAGGGAGACAAGCGAAAACTTCCTCCCAAAGGCTACGATAAAGCACACCCAGAGATAAATCTGTTGAAGCACAGCAGTTTTCAAGTGCTCCATTACTTTACAGATGAAGAAGTGTGTGCCCCTGATTTCATTAACCGTTTGCTGCCCCTGTACAGGCAGGTTAAGCCGTTACACCATTTTCTGAACAGAACATTGACTGAAGATACGTGAAAAACAACAAGCTTTACTTCCTCTGCATGGCCCTGTTGCTACTGTTAAATGCTAGCTGCAGGCAAGAGCCAAAGCGCATGCCCGATACTTTGCCTGATGTGCACGGTTATATTGACGACATAAAACGCACTGCCTCCAATGGCAATTCAGCCAAAGCCGTTATTATGGTAAAAACAATAGAAGGCTTGGAAGCAAACCATCCTCAGGCCAGCGTAAGAATAGACGAAAACACCCTGATAGAAGACGCAACCGGCAAAGCGCTGAAACTGGAGCAACTGCGGGAAGGACACGAGGTACAGGCATGGTTCGAAGGTGACATCCTGGAATCAATGCCGGTGCAGGGATATGCCAAAGCCATGCGCGTAGAATACTAGAGCCTATGCCCGAAACAACCGAAAACTATACCTGGCACAAAATTTTCTCTTCCGCTGAAGAAGCAAGAGAGAAAGTAGCCCCCAGGAAACTGCAGCTCCTGGAGGTGGAGGGGCGCTCCATCTGCTTCGCACACACCGCCGAGGGATTCTTTGCCCTGGATGATGCCTGTCCACACCTGGGACAGTCTTTAAGTAGGGGTACTACAAACTACCTGAACGAGGTAATTTGCCCCTGGCACAGCTACCGCTATAACCTGAACAATGGCCGCGAATGCGAATACCGCACCCGGAATGCAGTGCTGCATCCTGTAGAATTGCGACCCGATGGCGTATATATTGGCATCAAAAAGCAGGATTAGGGCACAGAATAGCGAGCAGGTGCAATTTATCCTGAAACATTTCACTTTTATGCTGATCACCTGCTTCAGAAAAACGTAACCCTTTTATCGGTATCCAATACTTTCTACAGGTTTAAAGACAAAAGAGCGCTGCAGCTGTCTTTTTTAGCATGTACCTATGGCACCACACAAAACTGATTTTGAGGACCTGGTGACAGCATGGCCGGAACCAGTGCTGCTTTACCATCCCGGAGGTGACGTATTCCTGACGATATCCCTTCGGCAAGACTGTATTGAAGCCCGGTGGAGTGGTCATGTTACGGCAGACAACATTGTGACGGCAGCTAACCTCTACCTCGCCCTGCTGCAGAAGACACCCGCAACAAAGCTGCTGAATGATAAAACTGACGCCACCGGCGACTGGACAGAAGCAAACGACTGGCTGGAGTTTGAATGGCTGCCTCTCGCCATGAAGGCGGGCCTGAATGCCATCGCCTATGTCTATTCTGACAACATGTTCAGCAGGCTCTCCTCCCGCGACATGATCCAGCGCCTGAAGCCCAACATTTGGATAAAAGACTTCAACGATGCAGCACTTGCTCAGGAGTGGCTACTCTCCAACCCTGTTACCAATGAAACCCTCAGGAGATAGCAGTCATCATTGCTGAGAGCCTCCTGCTTTTATGTTCCCGCCCTTCTGGTAATGATAGCTGTATATGCACAACCCTATGTAAAAATGAGCGAGCTTACCCGTGATGCAGTAGTTGTGTCAGGAGGTTCTTTTTATCATGGCATGATATCGAACATAGGCATTCTGCTGTGGTGCGCAACTGCCGCTATTTGCCTTTTCAGCGTGTTACTGCTGAAAATGTGGGACCTGAATTTCTATAAAAATTTTCTGCTTTGTGGCGGATTGTTAACTACTACACTTCTGCTGGACGACTTATTCCTGCTTCATGAAGGTGAGTTGCCTGCGCTTCTTGGAATCAGGGAAAGGTATGTCATGGTCACATATCTTGTCCTAATCGCGCTGTTTCTAATCTGCTTTGTAAAAAAGATATGGACAACCTCTTACCTGGTTCTGCTTTCCTCACTCGGGTTCTTTGGGCTTTCCGTTTTCACAGATGCACTTTCCCTCTTCATTGAAATTGAGGAAAAGAGTAGCACAGGCGAACTGGCCTATCTTTTTGAAGATGGATTTAAGCTTATGGGCATTGTAGGTTGGTTTTACTACTTCACAAGTACCAGCCTGACTGTTATAGAGCGTGGCATCAGTACGAAAATTATTGTCGAGAAAGCACAGGAAGGGGGTAAGGTGGCAATAAGGGGAAACGCTGCACCATCTGTTGTGCCGCTGTACCGGCAGCCACTGCCGCCCCAGTAACTTAAGACCAGACATTTCCTCCTCCTGCTCCAATTCTTTTACCCATATTCCAACCGTGCACATTTGTGCCTGTGCCAACAGCCCAGTTGTGAAACAGCAGGAAGGTAAAACAACTGCATCAGCCTGCGTATAGCCAAGCATGAGTACCATTTACCTTATCAGCGGCCTGGGTGCCGACTGGCGCATGTTCCAGTTCCTGAAACTGCCAACGCAATTTCAAAGGCATGATGTAGAGTGGCTCAGGCCTGAAAGTATAAATGAACCGCTGCAAGCGTACGTGAAGCGCCTGAAGCAGCAAATAACTGCCCCTGACCCAATACTTATCGGGCTATCGTTTGGCGGTGTGGCGGCCATAGAACTGGCCAAAGTCCTGAAGCCGCGTAAGACTATCATCATCTCCAGCCTGGCCACCCGTCACGCCCTGCCCTGGTACTACCGCGTGCTGGGCAGCACAAGGCTGCACCATTGGGTACCCCTGAAGGTACTGCAGCGTGCGCTGCCTTTTGCGCCCTGGTTTTTCGGGGCTCACACACCTTCCAATAAGGAACTGCTAAAGGAGGTTATCCTGGACATAGACGAACTGTTCCTGCGCTGGTCGATGGGCCAGCTGCTGAACTGGCAGCAGGAGGAAGTATTGCCGGGGCTGGTACACATTCATGGCACGGCTGACCGGGTGCTGCCGTTGTATAAAAGGCCCGGCCTTATAATAGTACCCGGCGGCGAACATCTGATGGTGATGCACCACGCAGGCGAAATAAGTGCTATCTTGAAAAAAATTTTAGATGAAGAATGAGCAAGAGCAAATACATTGTAAAAACTCCTGATGGCCAGCAGGTAGACCTTACGCAAGCTATCATCCTGAAAAGCAATAACCTTTATCCTTTTGGGGAGCATAATTATGCAATTTATGAAACGCCGGAAGGCAACTTTGTAAAGGGGCTGAACAGAGGCGAGCGCGAGATTATGCTGACCCATTTCGAGCGGATGGACGAAGCGACCGCCCGCAACTATGCCCATCCTTACATCCGAAAAGACGAATAGCCTATGCAACTCAGCTTCTGGGAAAAAGACACTTATTTCAGTAACATTGATGTGTTGATAGTGGGCAGCGGTATTGTGGGCCTGAATGCTGCCCTGCACCTGAAAACAAGCCAGCCACAGCTAAAAGTGATGGTAGTGGAAAGAGGCCTGTTACCGACTGGTGCCAGCTCTAAAAACGCTGGTTTTGCCTGCTTCGGCAGCCCCTCAGAGCTGTTGGAAGACCTGGAGCACCACTCAGAGGAAGAAGTATTCAACCTGGTGGAGCGCCGCTGGAAGGGGCTGCAGCGCCTGCGCCAGAACCTTGGCGACACCGCCATCGATTACCACCGCTGGGGTGGCTATGAACTGTTCGAACCACACCAGCAGGAACTGTATGAAGCTTGTATGGAACGCCTCCCCTACTTGAACAGGCAACTGCAGCAATTGCTCGGCGAAACAGATATTTACCGCACTGCCGACGATAAAAGAAGCACTTTTGGTTTTCAGCAGGTAAACCACCTCATCCTAAGCACCGCAGAAGGCCAGATAGATACAGGCAAAATGATTCTGGCCCTGACGCAAAAAGCACAGGCACTCGGTGTATTGGTGCTGAACGGGCTGGAGGTACTGGAACTACAGGATGAGGCGACACACGTAGCTGCACACACAGCGCAAGGCATTACCATACAGGCCCGTGCCAGTTTGGTTGCCACAAACGGTTTTGCGCAAAAGCTGTTGCCCCAGCTGTCCATCGTACCGGCCAGGGCACAGGTACTAATAACGAAGCCTATTCCCCACCTCAGAATCAAAGGCACTTTCCATTATGACAAAGGGTATTATTACTTCCGTAACATAGGGAACCGTGTGTTATTTGGCGGGGGCCGTAACTTAAATTTTAAAGCAGAAGAAACAGCCGAGTTTGGCCTGACCGAATTGGTACAGCACAAACTAGAGGCGCTGTTGCGCGAAGTTATTCTGCCAGACACTCCGTTTGAGGTAGAACAACGGTGGAGCGGTATAATGGGAATGGGAGCCGGTAAGACAACGCTTGTGCAGCAGGTATCGGAAAGGGTTAGCTGTGCTATTCGCCTAAGCGGCATGGGCATTGCCATAGGCTCTCTGGTAGGAGAAGAAGGAGCCGCGCTGGTTCTGCAACAGATTTGAATCTTTATAAACCTGCGCCTGTTTTATGTGTAGTGCAGAAGCTGTATGAAAACCTGTTTAACAGCCAGTTTATATAGTTCACCCTTTTATGCCACAGTGTGTATTTTACATAGACGAAGAGAAACAACAATGCCTCTCTGCTTCCTGGGGGCATGACTGGAAAAACTTTAAACTTCTTTTTCAGGATGAAGTGGTTTGCTCTTTTGTTTCTAAGGGTGAGCTGGCATCCGGGCGCAAGTTTGTAATGCCTGATGGGCATCTCCTGTCAGTGCGCCTGAAGGGTACTTTAAAGCCCGAGCTGGAAATCCTGCGCGATGGCCTCCCACTGCCATGCAAACAAACATATGCCCGAAGTAGTCCGAAAACTGTTTTTCAGCTGGCAATTTTCCTGGGTGTTCTCAATATAACAAGTGGTGTAGTGGCAGCGGTCATACCATCCGATGTTATGCTGAGTATTGGCCTTGGGTATGGGAGCGTAGTCGTAGGAGCCGGGTATTTGTTGCTGGCATGGGCCCTCAGGAGCCGGCCTTCTTTTGCATTCTATGCCATTGCCGCGGTGATTGCGTTAGACATGGTGCTGCTGTATGTTTTTACTTCCATAAAAGACGGCCCCAGTTCACCTACCTCAGGCCTGCTCATAAAGCTGTTCCTGGTTTATGCTTTTATAAAGGGTTTGAGAGCCATGAAGCGCATAAGAGCACAAGCTGCAGAAACTGTTACATAGAAGGTATTCAACAAAGTAAAAGGCAGGCCGGGTAGATCAGCTTGCCTTTTACTTTGTTTCGGTATTTTTGCTTATGCAGTTGCCCATACACGGTTACGCTGGTGATACATTGGCGCCATTTTTTTGAAAGACTCTTTTTCTGCCTGATAAAATGCCTGGTATTCTTCGTCGCCCATTTCTTCACGTAGCGCTATATGAAAAAGAGCCATTTCAGGAAATAGCTGGTACTGTTCCATCCGCTCTTCTGGATTGTTTCTGTTAAAGTCATAAAAGCTTTTCATGGTTAGTTTTTAAATTAAAATATTGATTTACAATTTATTGCCAAGAGTAACATACTCTTAACATAAACATTAGGTTATTAACAATTTGAAAATCAAGCCAATAACACAAGCCACAGCAACATCTTCCCTAAAAAATAAACCGGCTACACCAAAAGGGTATAGCCGGTTTGCTAACATTTAAAGAGGTTTTAAGAAAATGGCCAATTTTTCGGCAGCTTTCTTGAGTCTACAGGCTGATTCTACAGTATGTGGAAAAGCCTACTTCAGACTAAGCACATCTGTACCCTGCTTAAACACAATATCAACTGGTATGTTTGCTTCTCCTAACCTTGCCAGATCAGCCTGTAGCTGTGCGCTCACCTGTCCTTGTTTGTCCAGAAGCTCACCTACCCCGGCATAATCTCCATTGCCCTGAAGCGTCAGTATTTTCTCCGACAGCTTGTTCATTGCCTCCCGCATCTTCACATAATTTACACGGTACTTGCCTGTCTGCTCATCGCGCTCAAAAGCCCCGTTCTCTTGGAAAAAGTTAAAGCGAACCATATTGGCCTTACCGTGGGCACTGGCCGCCCCAAACCGCACAGAACGAAAAATACCGGCCAGGAAGGTGGTGTAGTAATCCTCCAGGCTGCCCTCTATCTCCCCCTTCTCGTGTAGCTGCGTAATCATGTATAGGCCAAGAATGTCTGCTTTTCCTTCTTCCAGTGCAGAGGCGTGTTCTTTCAAAGCCTCACGCACAGTGCCTCTCCCATTCACAGTGTTTTTAATGCCAAGCCCATGCGCCACCTCATGAAACATGGTGTTGGCAAAGAAGGCATCGAACGTAACGTGCTGCTGCTGATCTGCCACAATCAACTCATCCGTAATCGGCTCCATGATCTTATCGAATTTGGCACGCATGGCATTTTTAAGTTGCAGGCGCCGGGTTCCTTTTTTCAGCTGCACCTCCTCATCGTTCGGCAGGTTGATGGCAATAGTCTTGCTGCCTGCATTGCTGTCGCCGGCATAGTACACCACATCGTAGGCATTCAGGTCAGAGTCGGTACCGGGGGTTTCCTGCTTGTACTGCGCCGGCACTGGCAGGCCCCGCTGCAGTTCCGGCAGGAAAGCCGCATATTTGGCATGTCGCCCGCTCCAGTCCATGTCCTTCACCAGCACATAGGCCTCGTGTGCTGCTTTATAGCCAAACAGCTTGTCTTCATAAGTTTCAATAGGCCCTATTACCACATCAATCCTGTTGTCTTTCATATCCATCCAAGCCAGGTCGCTTGGCTGGTAATTGTCTGTCAGGAGTGCTTCTGCCCGCAGGTTCAGGTACTTTTTCAGGCCGGCATCCTCAGCCAGGTTAGCAGCCTGCCTCAGCAGGTCTGCAGCACGCTGCACCTCCCCCTTGAACTGCACATGGTAAGGCACGGTGATCAGTTTACCGTTTGCATCGCGGCGCAGGAAAGTGTACTGGCTAGCTTTGTCTGGCAGGTTAGCCTGTTCAAACTCCTCCTTCGTTATATCCTGTGGGTAAAAATTGGCACCTTCTGGCTTTGGTCCCACTCCAGCTATAAAAGGCTCATTATTGTTCAGGCGGTCCCAGGGTCCATAGTTTATTTTTACAAAACGTCTGGCCTCCTCATTATCCAGCGCAGCCAGCAACGAGTCCTGTTTTCCGTAGGCTTCGTACCAGAAAAGTTTGTTCATGATATCAGCTGCATCTATCAGCAACGGAATCATCTGCTTTTCCTTTGCACTCAGGCTGACTAAGTCGGCGGTCAGGCGCACGGTAGTATACATGTCCAGTTTCTGCTGCAGCTCGTTGCCAGCCTGCACGGCCTCGGTGGTTTCTCCGGTGTCTGTGGTTGTGCTCGTGCAGCCAAAAGTGGCCGTCGCCAGGGCCGAAGCAAAAAGTATATATTGTGGTTTCATAGAGTGTTTATAGTTTTATTCTGATGCTGAAGATAGTAAAATTTGAGGTGGTGCCAAACCTGCAAACAGCACCGGCGCGGGCGTAAAAGTATAAGCTACAGAAGCATTAGCTCCCCTGAAACAAGAGGAGGGAAGAGCCGCCGCCCTTCCCTCCTCTTAAATAATTTTGCACACCCCTAAGGCTTAAAATAAGCCAAACAGTTCGCGCTGAATTTTCTCAATGATAGAACCTAAATCTTCGGGATTCGCTACAAAATCCAAGTTGTTCACATCAATTACTAACTTCTTACCCTGGTCATAACTGCTCATCCAGGTGTTATAGTGCTCGTTCAGGTTGCGGAGGTAGTTAATGCTGATGCTGCTCTCATAGTCGCGGTTGCGCTTCTCTATCTGGCCAATCAGTTTGGGCAGGTCAGCCTTCAGGTATATCATAAGGTCTGGTGCTTTTACCATGCTGATCATGGACTGGAACAGCGAAAAGTAGTTTTCGTAGTCGCGGGTGCTCATCAGGCCCGACTGGTGCAGGTTTTTAGCGAAGATGTAGGCATCCTCATAAATAGTACGATCCTGAATCACATCGTTATCTTTCGCCTGTATCTGCTGCACCTGGTTAAAGCGGCTGTTCAGGAAAAACACCTGCAGGTGGAAGGCCCAGCGCTCCATGTCTTCGTAAAAATCCTTCAGGTAAGGGTTGTTATCAACTGCCTCCAGGTATAAATCCCATTTAAAGTGCTGGGAAAGTTTTGTAGCTAAAGTGGTTTTGCCGGCACCAATGTTGCCAACTATTGCAATATGCATCGTAATCTGTGGTTTTAGTAAAAATGGGAAGCAAAATTAAGGCTTTTTCAGCAGACGCAACGGGCCCGTTTTAGATAAGTTCCCCACGAGGTTATCAACATTCCGCACCTGATTGTCACCTTCGCCTTAACCCCACAGGCAAGGGCCCGTACATTTATTTAAAAGGTATTAACTTAAATTTGAAAGCTATGACAAAAGGACATAACCAGGACGCACACAAACAGTCAAACCCAAAGGCAAAGCATCCGGACGACCAGAAACAAAACCGCAGCCTGAGCGATCAGCAAAAAGACAAGAGCCCGAACCAGGGCCGCAACTCCGGTGAAGACCAGTCTGGTGGCACAAAAGGGCAGAATGCTATCTAAAAGTACAACCATCATAAACGCAAAAGCCTGGCAGCTACATATGCTGCCAGGCTTTTGCGTTTATTGCACTGCTTTAAAGCACTACCGCTTACTTTCGCGCATGTTCTCGTAGGCATCTTTGGCTTCACGGCTCCTTTTTAGGGATGTAAATTCTACCTGAAGAGCAGCAATCTTTATTTTATCGCTGTTGCTGAGTTGGCTCTGTACCTCTGCCTTTCGGCTGTTTAGCTCCCCAAGCACAAATTCGGCATACTCCCAATCGCGGAGACTCCAGTTGCGCCGCTGGCTACGCGTTTTCTCCAGAAGCCTGATATAGGCATCGCGCATTTTAGCTGGCTTCATGCGGCTGATATTGGCTGTACCGGCCAGTTCCTTTTCCCAACGCTCCAGTTCCTTGCCGTTCAGGTCTACAGATACACTTTCGTTGCGTTCTTCCCAGCTCTTGTAGCGCTGCTTTATGTCGTTATACTCTTCCCTAGACTCCTCGGAAAGATTTTGCGAGTTGCGGTTAAGGCTCTGGGTGAGGCTCTTATACTCCTGTTTTACATTTGGCCACTCATTGCGAATAGTGCTATCAGCCTGGCTTGATCTGCGTTGCATCCAGGAACGGAGGTTGGCCAGGTCCTGCTCCAGTTGCGATTGTGCCTGGGCAATTCCGAGTGTCGCTGTTGCCAACACAAGCGTCAGCATCCATTTCATGATTTTCTTCATAGGTAAGTTCTCTTTTGGCTTAAACTATAACAGCGTTTAACCGTAAAAATTATGCCACAAAGATACGAAACATCTATACTCCCACACTTATCCATACAGTATCGGAAGAAACTTACACAAACTTTACACAAGCAGAAGGGTTATTGAATTATCTTTTGGAGAGAAACTGCGTTATTATGCACGAGTGGCAAAGTGAAGCGCATTATTGTACCCTCTCCGCCACGACGCAATACGTGAATTATGAGTAGATCCAAATATAATAAAGGCAGCTTCCACGAAACTGTTGTATCTATATCGAACCAGGACGACATTTTTCTGAGTGTGAACGAATTTCCGTTCAGGACAACGCTTAGTCTGTCGCCGCTGATTACGTATTGGGAAAACAAAGAGCAAAATGATCCCAGCTGCAACGCTGCACGCGTGCGCGAGCTGGCAGACCTGCTGCGCAACACCCCTGAACTGGCCGGCCCGATAGAGGACCCTCAGATTATAGAGAAATATGTAGAAACCGTTGACATCCTCATGGAGGATGTTTTTCCAAGCGCACTCTGGGAAAAGGAGCTGATGGCAGCGGTTGTCCCTTTCCGCTTTCAAAGTTTTTACGCCACGCCAAAGCTAGAGGAGCTAAAGCTTCTGGAAGGCGACAATTATACTGAAAAGCTGAACCTGGACCTGAAGACACTGCTTTTCCGCCTTACCCTGTCCGCTTATACCCTTATTCTCGAAAAATTCTATAACGCCAACTTTAATATTGACGTGCCCTTTATCTTCACTGTAAAAGATAAGTTTACGGGCTTACCACGCCACTATAAACTCAGCATTGATTTGAAGTTTATGGAGGTGAAGGCAACAGGGAAAATAAAAAAACTGAAAACCCAGGAAATCAACTTCCTGATTAACCGCTACAATGACCTTGACCTCTGGATGATGAAACTCCCGCCAGAGAACTTCGAGTTTTCAGGCTTTGCCGTGTATGACTTTACAGAAGTCACCAACGAGGAAACTATTTCCACGTTGCGCTTCGACCTGCTGGACAGAGGCTCCGTGAGCACTACGGAAGGCTTTCTGAACCTGCAACAGAAGTTGCGCATTCTGTTTGGCCTGCCCGGCATAAAGCTTGGCTTTGCCTCCTGCCCTGCCTTGGAGGAATTCGACACTACCTACGCCCGCAGAATCTGGAACGGCCTCATCCTGACACAGGACTGTGATATCGTACTCTCAGACTTGCAAAACTCAATCTATGAACCGGTACTAAAGAGAGGGAATACCATTGTGGTGGAAGACCTGAATGTTTTCCCAAACCCAACCCGGGTAGAAAAGAAGTTAATGGAATCCGGAATCCGGAACCTGATTATAGCACCGCTGGAGTATGATGGCAAAACTATCGGCCTGATGGAACTGGCCTCGCCTATACCTGGAGAGCTTAATGCCCTTTCCACCATCAAGCTGAAAGAGCTGTTGCCCCTGTTTGCCCTCGCCATCAACCGCAGCCTGGAAGAGTTACGCAGCAATATTCAAAGCATTATCAAGGAAAAATATACTGCTATACACCCTGTTGTGGAATGGCGCTTCACAAAGGCCGCAGTCAACCTGCTCGATAAAATGGAACGTAATGTGAGCTCTGAGATTGAGCCTATCGTGTTCCGGGATATATACCCGCTCTACGGCTCCTCTGACATCCGGGGCTCTGCCACCGAACGCAACAAAGCCATTCAAGGCGACCTCGTAGACCAACTGGTGCTGGCTAAAGAGGTAATACTGGCTGTAAAAGACAGCCTGCCGCTCTCCATTCTGGATGAACTGGTGTATAAAATGGACAAGTACTCGCAGGATATCCTCAGTGAGCTGGGCTCTGGTGATGAAGTACTGGTACTGGAGTTTCTGCGAACTGAAATCGAGCCCCTCTTTGACCACTTCGTGCGGAAGCAGCCTGCTGCGCGCCCGGCGGTAGAGGCATACCGGTCTGCCATCAGCAATCCTTATAAAGTGGTTTACAACAAGCGACGGGCTTATGAAGAGAGCCTCTTCATGATAAACGAGACCATTTCTACTTTTCTGGATCGGGAAGAAGAGAAAGTGCAGCAGATTTTCCCGCATTATTTTGAAAAGTATAAAACAGATGGTCTGGAGTATAACATCTACATTGGTGCCTCGCTGCTGAACAAGGGCGACTACCAGCCGATTTACCTCAAAAACATGCGCCTCTGGCAGTTGATGCTCACTTGCGAGATTGCCAGGCGTGTGCATAAGCTTCGGGCAAACCTGAAACTGCCACTGGAGATTACGCAGCTGATACTCGTACACAGCGACCCTATCTCCATTCGCTTCAGGATGGACGAGAAAAAGTTTGACGTGGATGGAGCCAATAACATAAGGTACGAGATTATCAAGAAGCGGATAGACAAGGCAACTGTGCGCGACAGCGAAGAGCGCCTGACGCAGCCAGGGAAAATAGCCATTGTGTACACCCAACAGAAAGAAGTACAGGAGTACCAGCGCTACATTGAGTTCCTGCAGTCAGAGAATTATATACACAAGGAAGTGGAGTACCTGGATGTAGAAGAACTTCCGGGCGTGCCTGGGCTGAAAGCCCTGCGCCTTTCCATTAACTTCAAGGAAGAGCTGCGGCACAATATTGATGCCGGGGATGAACTGCTGAGCATTGCCCAGAACGCCAGCCTAAATTAAACAGGCTTCGCTGCAAAAGAAAACCCTCTCCTGTCACAGCTATATAATTACTTCATCAGCACGGGCAACATGACTGGATAAAGGCAAGTCCGCATATTTATGTATATTTGTTATTAATCAAAAAAAATTAACTATGGCAAAAACGAAAATCACTGTAAACAACAATGGCTCTCTCCGGGTAGAGGGCGACTTTGAAATTGTTGATAAGAACGGCAACACGTACGGCCTTGGCGGTCGCGAACTGGTATCGATCTGCCGCTGTGGCCTGTCTAAGAACAAACCGTTTTGCGATGCCTCCCATAAAGGCCATTTTGAGCATGAGGCTGAGGCATTCGACCTGCCCCCAAAAAAACAGTAATCTTTTAAACGCACTCTTCAATGGCTGAGCGCTTCGTAACCATTGCCACTTTTAATGATGTAACGGAAGCTCATATTGTGAAAGGGCGCTTAGAGGCAGAGGGTATTCTCTGCTTTTTGGGTGATGAGCATATTGTGGGGGCACAGCCATTTTACTCAGTGGCTGTGGGAGGCGTAAAGCTGAAAGTGACAGCGCAGGACGCGGAAGAGGCCCAGGCTATCATGGCCAAAATACATGGCGGCACTTCGGAGTACCTGTACAACGATGACCTGGAACTGGCCCCGCCCATGCAGGAGCATACGCCGGCCAGAATCTGCCCGAACTGCAGTTCTGACGATGTAAGTGAGGAGAAGTATAGCAAGACTGTGTTTTCCCTGAGTTACCTGCTGCTTGGTTTTCCGGTGCCTTTCCGGAGCCTTAAGTTTGTATGCCATAACTGCGGCCACCGCTGGAAAGCTAAATAAAAAGAGGGTGTCTTGGATAGGCACCCTCTTCTCCATCCGTAGAAGTGGTAGGCTTATTTTGCAGCCAGTTTGTTTACTAACTGCACATACTCCTCCCGTGCCTCCTCCTGGCTTTTTCCTTCCTGCTGTTTCCAGGCATCCCACTTGGCAATATTCTTGAAGTCGAAGCCGCCGGGACGCTCAGTGTTCACGTCTCCGTCTGTCGCTTGCTTGTATAAGCCGTACAACTGTAGCAGCACGTTGTTGCTCGGGCGCTCTGTTAACGTTTTTGATTTTTCTACTGCGTTCTCAAATTCTGCTTGTGTTGCCATTTTGCTGTCAGTGTTAATCTGTTGATGTAGGTTTAGGTGATGCGTTAAATTAAAAAATTTTCATCGGCATGCATAACATATCAACTGTTTTGTTTCCCCCTCATTTTTCCTAATTTTAGCTGTGAAATGCAGCCAGCTTTAAGCAGCAGCATCTATTAAAAGCCATAAATAAAGAACTATGAAAAGCTTTAAACCGAAAGTGGCCGCCTCAGCCACGTTGCTCACCGCTTGCCTTGCAGTTGGTACCGGCTGCTCCTCCAGCAACACCAGCAGTAGCGCCACCACAACGGAACAGGCTGTTGCCAATACAACTACCACACAAACAACCATGCAGACACCTCAGCCGCCTGTGGCTAAAAAAGTACCCAAAGAACTTACTATCCATGGCGATACGCGCATCGATAATTATTACTGGATGAACCAGCGCGAAGACCCGGAGGTGATTGCTTATCTTAACGCCGAAAACGAATACACCCAGCAAAGACTGGCGCATACGGAAGCGCTCCAGGAAAAGCTTTATAAAGAGATAGTGGGCCGCATTAAGCAGAAAGATGAGTCAGTGCCATACAAAGATGATGGTTACTGGTACTACACCCGCTACGAAGAAGGAAAAGAATACCCGATATATGCCCGCAAAAAAGGCACACTGGAGGCACCGGAGGAAGTGATGGTGAACGCAAACGAGCGCGCCGAAGGCCAAAGCTATTATTCCGCTGCCGGCATGAACGTGAGCCCGAACAACCAGTTTCTTGCCTTTGGCGAAGACACTGTAAGCCGCCGAAAGTACACCATCCGCTTCAAAGACCTGAACACAGGAAAGCTCTTACCAGACGCCATCGCGAACACTACCGGCGGCGCTGTCTGGGGCAACGACAATAAAACCGTGTTCTACACCATGAAGGACCCGGCGCTGCGTTCCTTCAAGATTTTCAAGCACACGCTCGGCACTCCTACCTCACAGGATAAAGAAGTGTACCACGAGGCAGACGAGACCTTCAGCACCTTCGTCTACAAGACTAAATCAGAGGACTACATAATCATCGGGAGCGGCAGCACTGTTTCGAACGAGTACCGCTACCTGGGTGCGGACAAGCCGAATGGCACTTTCAAAGTGATACAGCCGCGCGAGCGGGGGCTGGAGTACAGCGTGGACCACTTTGGCGACAAGTTTTACATGGTAACCAACAAGGACGGCGCCACCAACTTTAAGCTGATGCAGACGCCGGTGAGCAAGCCTGGCAAGGCCAACTGGAAAGAAGTGGTACCGCATCGTGAGGATGTGCTGTTGGAGGGCATCGAAATTTTCAAGGACTACCTGACGCTGCAGGAACGAAAAAACGGGCTCTCACAGATACGCGTGATGAAGTGGAACGACCCGAAGACCGATTACTACATTGATTTTGGTGAGGAAGCTTACACCGCCTACATCGGCATTAACCCTGACTTCGACAGCAAAGAACTGCGCTACGAATACAGCTCACTCACTACGCCAAGCTCCACTTACGAGTACAACATGGAGACAAAAGAGCGCGAGTTACTGAAGCGGCAGGAAGTAGTAGGAGACTTTAACCCGGAGAATTATGAGGCGAAGCGCATTTATGCCACTGCCGATGACGGTACAAAAATTCCGGTGTCGCTGGTATACCGGAAGGGGCTGCAGCTGGACGGCAATAATCCGATACTGCTGTATGCCTATGGTTCCTATGGCATCAGTACCAACCCCAGCTTCAGTTCCGTTCGCCTCAGCTTACTCGACAGGGGCTTTGTATACGCCATCGCCCACATCCGCGGAGGCCAGGAAATGGGCCGCCAGTGGTATGAGAACGGTAAGCTGCTGAAGAAGAAAAATACCTTCACCGACTTTATAGATGCCGCCGAGTTCCTGATAGAGCAGCGGTACACCAACCCTGACAAGCTTTTTGCTCAGGGCGGCAGTGCCGGGGGCCTGTTGATGGGTGCCGTGGTGAACATGCGCCCGGAGCTGTTCAAAGGTGTGCTGGCAGCGGTGCCTTTTGTAGATGTTGTCACCACCATGCTGGATACCAGTATTCCGCTGACAACGGGTGAATTTGACGAGTGGGGCAACCCGGCCGATAAGAAGTATTATGACTATATGCTGTCTTACTCGCCTTACGACAATGTGGAAGCCAAGGAATACCCGAACATGCTCGTAACCACCGGCCTCCACGACTCTCAGGTGCAGTACTGGGAGCCAGCCAAGTGGGTAGCCAAGCTTCGGGAGATGAAAACAGATGACAACATGTTGCTGCTGCACACCAACATGGCAGCAGGCCACGGAGGTGCCTCCGGCCGCTTTGAGCGCTATAAAGAAACAGCCCTGCAGTACGCCTTCCTGCTGAATTTGCTGGAGCAGAACCAGTAATTGTTGAAGATTTTGTTCTGATATAAGTTTTTAACAAGCAAAAGCGAGCAAATAGGCTCGCTTTTGCTTGTTATGCTTTTCTGCTTTTCTCCCCTTCTGCCTAAAAATGCACTACCCACGCCAGGTAAAGCCAGTGGAGGCATGAGGAACCGCAGCAGCAGGTGATGCAAAATACTGTGTCTCTACGGCAGCAGGCCCGATACTGCAGAAGGCTCAACCTATCACTTCAACAATTAACAGTCAATAATTAAACTTTCAGCACAATTTTCCCGAATTGCTTTCCTTCGTCCATGCGCCGGAAGGCCTGCTCTGCTTCCTCCAAAGAAAATATTTTGTCTACCACAGGCTGTATCTTTTTCTCTTTGATAAACTGAACCATGTCAGCAAAATCCTGTGCTGTGCCCATCGTGGTGCCATTGATAGAGATTTGCTTCCAGAAAATCTCTGCCGGGTTTAGTTCTTTTATCATGCCTGCTGTTCGGCCATAATTGCCAATACGGGCACCGGGGTTAGCTATCCGGATAAGCTGTGCAAAACCTTCTCCTCCTGCAGAATCTATCATCACATCAAAACCTCCCTCTGCCTGTTCTTTCAGCTGCCTGCCCCAGTCTGCTGCTTTATAACTGATGCCGCCTTTGGCTCCGAGTGCCTTTGCGCGTTCTATCTTCTCTTCTGAGCTGGAGGTTACCCACACTTCGGCACCTGCCGCCACGGCAAACTGCACGGCAAAAAGCGCAACACCGCCGCCGGCACCGGTCACTAACACGCGCTCACCCGCTTGTAAATCACAGCGCGTAAACAAGGCCCTGTAGGCGGTTACCCCTGCCAGTGGAACGGCTGCAGCCTCCTCAAAGCTCAGGTGCTGAGGCTTTTCATGCAGGTTCCCTACTGGCACTTTCACATACTCGGCAAAGGTACCCTCCTGCGGCATGCCCAGGATCTTAAAGTCCCTGCCCTGCGCACGCGGGTTGCTCCCCCAACCTGTAGAAGGATCTATGATGACCTCCCTGCCTATCCAGCTTTCGTCCACACCAGCTCCTGCTTCGGCCACTACACCGGCTCCATCGGAACCCGGAAGGGCAGGAAGTTGGATGTTGGCATACTGCCCGTGCTGAATCCAGACATCGCGGTGATTCAGAGCCGCCGCTTTTACCTGCACCAGCACCTCTCCCTCACCCGGCTGTGGTTTAGCTTTATTTATTATTTCGAGTGGTTTTCCTGTTTCTTTTAACGTAACTGCTTTCATCAAATTTCTCTTGTTAAACGAATAGAACAATGCGCACAAAAGTATAAGAACGGGAACAGCTATACCAGCCATCTGTAAGAGAGGGTTTGGATTCTGCCCCCTGGCGCTTAACTTTCGGGTAATCAACCCATACTTTATGAACACAAGCTATAGTATACGGCATGCTACGGAGGCAGATATAAGCACCATTCATTCACTCGCTAAAGCCATCTGGGCACCTACCTACAGCAGCATCCTGAGCCAGGAACAGGTGGACTATATGTTCGGGGTTATTTACCAGGAAGAGGCACTGGTGAAGCAGATGCAGGAGGGGCAAACCTTCCTGCTGATGTTTGAAGAAGAAAAACCGGTTGGCTTTGCTGCCTATTCAGTAAAAGACAGAGCGGCGGGTGTTTATAAACTGAACAAGATATACCTGCTGCCAGGTGAGCAGGGGAAAGGATTCGGGACAGCCTTACTTTCAGCCGCAGAAGAGGAGGTGAAACAACAGGGAGCCAGGGTACTGGACCTGAACGTGAACCGCTACAACAAGGCAAAGCAGTTCTATGAGCGCTGCGGTTACCAGGTGCACCTGCAGGAAGACATTCCCATCGGCCCGTACTGGATGAATGACTATGTGATGCGGAAGGTGTTTTAACCTTGCCTGTTATAAAGAAAAAGGGCAGTCAAATGATTGCCCTTTTCCTACTATTTATTTCACTTTAAACTTTCAGGTTAATTGTGTGCAATTGGGTCTGCACTTCCGTCAGGGTCGTTTTTCACTAAGCCATCCGTCTTAGGACTGCCGCCTGTCAGCAGCAATACACCTGCTACGTGTGGCGCTGCCATAGATGTACCACTGATGGTATTGTAAGCACCATCTTTCCAGGTAGATTTAATATTCACACCCGGAGCACAAAAGTCTACAGGCGGGTTCCCGTAGTTAGAGAAACTGGCAAAAGTATCAGTAGAGTTCATGGCTGACACTGTAAAAATATTTGCTCCATTTACACGGGCCGGGGATGTATTATTTGCATCAACGCCATCGTTACCTGCCGCCAAAGCGAAGAAAATACCTTTAGATGCGGCACTTAGAACGGCATCATCGAGTGCCTGGGAAACCGGGCCGCCTAAACTCATGTTGGCCACGTCACCTGCTTTACCGTTTGCTGCCACATAATCCACACCGGCAATTACGCCAGAGTAAGAACCGCTACCACGGGAGTCCAGCACTTTTACAGCTACCACAGTGGCATCGTAGGCAACGCCTATTACACCTGTGCTGTTGTTTTTCGCTGCAATGGTTCCTGCCACATGTGAGCCGTGTCCGTTTCCATCGTCAGCTGAGTTGGCATCTCTTCCGCTGGTGAACATCGTCACACTGCGGGCTACATCAACGTTCAGGTCCGGGTGGTCTAAATCAATGCCTGTGTCGATAACCCAGGCCGTTTTACCTGCGCCACTTGCATAGCCCACACGGCTAATGCCATAGGGCACTTCCTGGCCTGTACTGCCTCCGCCACCGGAGCCCGGTTTAGCAAGCATGACGATGCGGTCTGGCTCAACATAATCCACCCGTGGGTCGTTGCGCAGCAACACAGCTTCTGCGTCTGTCATCTTCACGGCAATACCTGTCACTGCCTGCCCGTAAGCCTGCTGAATCTGAAAGCTCTGGATGCCATTGCTGGTTAGAATTTCCCGGCCAACTTCACGTACCATATCTGTACGTTGTGCATACGTTGCACCTGCACTCATACGCAGGGTTTCGTCTTTCTTAAATACAACAATGTATTGTCCTTCAATAATAGCACCGTTCTGGCCATTTGCCTGCACCATAGCCTGTGGCTCGGCAGCATCTCCTGCTTCATTATCGCATGCTGTGAAGGTACATGCAGCTGCTGAAAAGGCAGCACCAAACATGAGTGAGCGCATCAGGCTACGGAAGTGTAAATTGTTCTTCATAAATGTAAAAAGGGGTTAAGTGACAATTACATAATTGAAAATATTTTAAGTAACGCAATCCTAAAGTATGATATATAATTCATTTGTTCAATATATAGGCAATATTTATTTATCACCTTTTTTAGAACACCTTCTAGCACAGATATAATCAATCACCGGGCTGTAGTACGGAAAATCTATGCCCCTCATGTATTCAAACTAGCTGACGTGATAGTTAATCGGGTAAGGGAACTGCTCCCTCTTTACATTAAAAAAATGGTAGTTTGTGTTGTACGCAGAAGTGCATAACAGGGGGTATAGCGCATTTCTATATATTAGAAAGTTGCAAATACAAGCCATAAACGTGCTAATATAGATTTAATGTTTGCTGCTTCTATCTAAGATTTCGTATATTGAATGGCAATGCAAAAAGCGAAAGACATGAGACATACATTCTTCTCTATCTCCATCCTGAGATCACTGCTGGTAGCCGGGTGCCTGCTTTCCGCAGTTTCCTGTAACCAGACCTCTGACAGCACAAGCGGAACAACCACAGGGGCAACAGATGATTCTGAACAGCGGCTGGTACCACTTACTACAGAAAATGCAGTAGAGGTACTGACTGCCTATGAGCAACAGCACCAGGATAGCCTGGCGGTCATCAGCACGCGCCACGGTGACATTAAGGTGCGCCTTTATAAAGACACCCCTTTGCACCGCGCTAATTTTGTCCGCCTCACCAAAGCCGGTTTTTACAATGAAGGTGAGTTTTACCGCGTGGTAAAAGATTTTGCCATACAGGGGGGCGACTCAGATGAGCGGCAGATGAGCCAGGGCGCTTATAAGATTCCGCAGGAGTTTAACCCGAAGTATATCCACAAGCGTGGGGCCCTGGCGATGGCCCGCTACGGCGACGAGCGTAACCCGGAAAAAGAGTCATCTTCCCATAATTTTTATATTGTAACTGGTCAACCCGTGACAGAAGAAGAACTACGGGCGTTTGAAGCAGCACATGACATGAAGTACACGCCGGAACAGATTCAAACGTATTTAGAGGTTGGCGGGGAACCAGGCCTTGACACGGAGTACACTGTTTTTGGCGAAGTGGTGGAAGGGATGGATGTGGTAGAAAAAATTGAGCAGGAGCCTGTAGATGGTTCCAGTTGGCCCAGGCGAGTTGTAAAGCACACGGTGAAAGTCGTGAATGAGTAATTTTAGGAAACAGCACTAAAAAGCAAAGGCGCTGCAGGATTTCCTGCAGCGCCTTTGCTTTTTAGTGTAACAAAGTCACCTGTAATTACCAAATCTTAATGCGGCTCCCTTCGTTTCGCACCATCGGATCTCCCTGGCCGCAGCCGAAGGCCTCGTAGAACTGCGGCATGTTGGAAACCGGCCCGTTTGTGCGGAACCGGCCCGGGGAGTGCGGGTCAGTCAGTATCTGCTGGTTCTGTGCCTCATCCCGCATGTTCACACGCCAGATTTGAGCCCAGGCAAGGAAGAAACGCTGCTCCGGCGTAAATCCGGCAATCTTACCCGGGTTTTTCTTCTCCAGCGCCTTCTGCAGGGCAGTGTAGGCAATATTCAACCCGCCTATGTCTGCAATGTTTTCCCCCAGGGTCAGCCTGCCGTTTACGTGCAGGTTATCCAGCACAGTATACTGGTCGAACTGATCTGCCACAGCATTTGCGCGGGCATTGAACTGCTCCAGGTCAGCTTCAGACCACCAGTCTTTCAGGTTGCCCTCATAATCGTACTTGGCCCCCTGGTCATCAAAGCCGTGAGTCAACTCATGCCCAATCACAGCTCCCATGCCACCATAATTCACAGCATCGTCGGCTTTTGGATCAAAGAAAGGCGGCTGCAGGATGCCGGCAGGAAACACAATCTCGTTCATACTCGGGTTGTAGTAGGCGTTTACCGTTGGCGGCGACATAAACCACTCTTTCCGGTCTATAGGCTGGCCTATTTTACCGATATTGTCACGGAAGGCATACTGGCTGGCGCGCATCACATTGGCCACATAAGAGTCGCGGGTGATGTTGAGGCCCTCATAGTCTTCCCATTCATCCGGATAGCCTATTTTCACAGCAAAGGCACTCAGTTTCTGAAGGGCACGCGCCTTTGTCTCTTCACTCATCCAGTCCAGGTCGCGCACATGCTCCCTGAATGCTTCCTGCAGGTTGTCTACCATCTCAATAGCTTTTTGCTTGGCCTCCGGCGAAAAAGTTTCCTGCACATACAACTGACCAAGAGCTTCGCCCAAAGCACTGTCTGTGGCACGCAACACCCGCTTCCAGCGTGGCTGTATTTCTTTTGCCCCACTCAGCACTTTACCGTAGAAGTTGAAGTTCTCCTGCACAAAATCGTTGCTCAGGTAAGGCGCGGAAGTTCGGGCTACATGCCATTGCGTATAAGTTTTCCAATCCTCCAGCGGTACGCTCTTCAGCATGCTGTTCAGTTCCTTAAAGAAGCCAGGCTGCCCGATGATGATTTCTTTTGCCGCCTGCGCCCCCATACCTGTCAGCAACTGGCTCACCCGAAGGTTGGGGTTTTGTTTCGCGAAATCCTGCACCGTCATCTTGTTATAGTTGGCGTACGGGTCGCGCAGGTCTACGCGGGATCGTGAAGCCTGTGCCAGTTTCGTTTCAATATTCATCACGGCCCGCGCTTTCTGCTGTGCTGCCGTAGCATCGCTGCCCATCAACTGAAACATGTTTTGCAGGTGCTTCAGGTATTCCGTTCGAATGGTTTTAGCACGCTCGTCATCCTTCAGGTAATAATCCCTGTCAGGCAGGCCCAAGCCTCCCTGCCCTGCCTGCAGCGCATACTGTGTGCTTACCTTATCGTCCTGCGATACATACATGCTGAAGAAACCGCTTATCCCCCTGGTCTTTAGGTCGGCCACTGTATTGAGCAGGTGGGCTGTTGATTTAGCCGCTGCAATTTTGTCTAGTTCGGGCTGGATAGGGCTCATTCCTGCCTGGTTTGCCGCCACCGAGTCCATACCGGCGGCATAAAAATCCCCGACTAGCTGCGTAGCAGAACCTTTGGGAGCTGTGGTGTTAGAGGCTGCTTCGGTTAGCAGCTCACGTAGCACTGCATTGTTCCGTTCTGCCAGTTCATTGAAAGATCCCCAGCGGCTTTCAGAGGCCGGTATCGGGTTATTGGCTATCCAGCCTCCGTTGGCATACTGGTAAAAATCAACACAAGGATTCGCTGTTGTGTCCAGGTTCGCCAGGTCCAGCCCACGCCCCATGTCCATCTCAGTTGTTACTGCTGCTGCCGTTGCACCGGTTTCTGTGGTGGTAGATGAACTACATCCTCCTAAGAGCAGGCCTGCCAGCACTGCTGAAAAAGGGTTTAGATACGCTCTTCTCATCATGTTATTTTTGACAGTTCTAAGCTAGTAATCTTTTTTTTCTATCAAAAATTACTACACCTACTGTTATTAGTTGCTTTTGTTGTCTAAAAAAGTATATTTTTACCGGGATTACCAGAATTAACTTTAATCTATATACCCGTTGTGAAGGAGCTGTATTCTACCATTTTAACTAATGATTATTTTGAGATTGGCCAGCATGACGGGTTGCAGGCTATTATCCTAACTTATAAGCGAAAAGGCACTTCTGCTGAATTTCGTAGCCTGCATTATAAGCTGGTGGAAGCATTCGAGAAAAAGAGAAAGGGAAAATTACTCGTAGATGCCCGGAAACTAGGCATTGTAGCACCTGAAGACCAACGCTGGGTAGGGCATCACATTGTGCCGCAGATGGCCAGGCACAATGACCGCAAGTTTTTGAGCGTTGCTGTTGTAACCACAAGCTATGTTTTCACACAAATGGCCATAAATAACATAGAGCAATTATCCGTCGATACAGGTTCCTGCATAAACAAGCATTTTCATGATATGACCGAGGCAACTAACTGGCTGGCAGAACAGTAACCCTTACTGCCCCAACAGCCATTTATACACCCGCACCAGCCGCTCCTGCGAGGCGCCCATCCTGTACAGGCCGTAAATAAGAAAGTAACCTGCCTGCAGCCGGTAGATGCCTACTTCCCTGTACTTTCTGGCTGAGGTAACTACCCGCCCGGGCAACACGGCAAAAGGGGCGCGTTTCCTCAGCCTGCCAATCACCTCCTGGTCTTCTAATAACAGCAGCTGTTTGTTAAAGCCTCCCGCCTCGGAAAAGACATCCCGCCTTACAAAAAGGCTCTGATCTCCGAAACGGATGGCATCCACATCAAAACGGGTAAACCAGGCATTAAGCCGCAGAAACCAGTGCGGAAAATCAAAACGCAGCCGAAAGCAACCACTGCCTGTGCCCTGCTGCACCGCCCTGTGTATGTGGGTCTCGAAAGTAGCGGGCGGATAAGTGTCTGCATGCAGAAAGTAAAGGATATCGCCTGTACTGGCCGCTGCTCCTTCGTTCATCTGCGAACTTCTCCCCTTCTGCCGGCAGTGAAGCAACCGGGCTTCCTTCTGCTTCACAATAGTGCAGGTCTTGTCACTGCTTCCACCGTCTGCCACAATGATTTCTGTCCCCGTACTTGTGTGCCGCTTTAAATACTGTAACAGCGCACCTATAGCGGCTTCTTCATTTAAGGTGGGTATGATGATGCTCAGCTTCAAGGGTGCTTTTTCTTCTGTTCTTGTCAAAACTGAATATAAGGACTGGCTAAGAATACGTCTTTCATTTAAAAAGATATATATTTAGGTAACATTAAATGCATCTGCTTGGGCTTCTTTTCTCTTTCTTCTGCGTTAAACTTGTCGCATCCTCCCCTTGGTGCGGTCTTTGGTGCACGGACGCACCCTTTTGCACTGGCAGAGCTAAGTCCTTTTGAAGCTATTCTGATGGTGCTGCTGGTTTACGGACTGATGCAACTGGGGCAGTACGGCGTAAAACAACTGCGCCTTCTCCCTTCTGTTAAAGAGCTACGTAGGCAGCAGCCGGCTTACTATGCCGCCTTGCCGCAACACCTCAAGCGCCGGTTCGAAAAGCGTGTCGCAAATTTCCTGCTTCTGAAAACGTTTATCGCGCGCGGCAATAACTTTGAAGTGACCTTAGCCATGCAGGTGCATGTTGCCGCCGCTGCCGTGCAACTGACGTTCGGGCTGGAGCCTGTTTACCTGTCTCACTTCAGCAAGATACTTCTTTACCCCGACCGCTACTATTCCACCATTTCCAAACGCTACCACAGCGGTGAGGTGAACATCCGAGGCTTCATTGTGCTGTCCTGGAAGGATTTTGAGTCAGGCTACCGCAACAATACCGACGGCTTCAACCTCGGCTTGCATGAAATGGCCCACGCACTCCACCTGGAGAACATTATTCAAAACAACGAGCATAACTTCCTGGACCAGGAACACCTCCGGCATTGGAACATACTGGCAGCCCAAGAAATGCAGCAACGGCAGAATAACCCGGAAGGCTTTCTTCGCCCACAGGCCTGCTATGATGAGCACGAATTTTTTGCTGTCAGTGCAGAGTCGTTTTTTGAGCGCCCGCATGATTTCAGCAAGCACCACCCAGACCTGTACCAGGCGATGACAGCACTGCTGCAGCAGGACCCAGTCAAGGGGATGTACCAGATTTAATGGCAACAGCTTGAATAAAGAATAGCTTTCACTGCCTTAGCATTTGTATTAAACACTTCAGCTTAGCAGCCAAATCATTTAGCCGTACTAACTTTGCGGTTATTCCATAAACTATTTCTCTGGAAATAGGCGTTAGCTACTTATAAAACCGTAAACCCCTACATGAGTAAAAATTTCAATACCCCCGATAAAGTTATTTATGTGTGCACAGGCAGCAAGTGCAAAAAGAAAGGCGGCAAAGATTTAGGTAAGCTATTCAGGGAGATGATCAAAAACACCGGGCTGAAGGGACAGGTGGAGATAGTAAAAACCGACTGCACTGACCGCTGCGATTATGCTCCTGTCATTTGCATGCAGCCTGTCAATGCCTGGCTTCCACAAATGAATGAGGGAAAAGCACAGGTAGCTTTTCAGGAGCATATCCTAAATACCACCCCAAACGAAAGGCATTGAACACAAAAAAGCCTTTGGATGTGCTCCAAAGGCTTTTTTATGCTGATATACTTCGCTTTTATTCTTCGTAAGTAGTTTCATACGTAATTTTCGGCACGCGCTTGTCAATCTCGTAGCGGCCTGTGCCTTCCTCACCAATCAGCTCGAATAGCTCCAGCGCGCGGCGGGCCACATACTCCTCTTCTATCTGCTCCTGCAGGAACCACTGTAAGAAGGTGAACGTCACATAATCCTTTGACTTCTGACATCTGTCGGCAATGCGGTTGAACGACTGTGTCACGGCAATTTCCTGCTGCAACGCCTGCTCGAAAACGCCTTTAAAAGAATCAAACTCTAGTGGCACACTAGAAATACTTGGGGAAACCGCGCGGCCGCCCATGTCAGATACATACTTGAACAGGCGCAGCATGTGCTCACGCTCCTCATCCGACTGCTTTTTGAAGTAGCCGGCGCTAAAATCAAAGCCATTTCTATCGCACCAGCTCGACATAGCCAAGTACATAGCCGAGGCTTCTGCCTCCATCTTTATCTGTTCGTTCAGTATTTGTTCAATCTCCTCTGTGAGGGATGTTCTTAATCTTAGTAAATCCTTCATTAGGTATCGGGTGTTAATTGGTTCGTGTTTAATGGGCCTACGCTTTACCGGCGTTACCTCTTTACATCCCTAATCTACGAGATTTGTGTGCAGATTGTATATAATGAACTGAAATATGGAAATAGTCTAAATTAAAAAAGCACAGCATTAGGGCTGTGCTCAACAATCAAAAAGCTGATTTGCAGGATAGTCAGGAGGCCAGCTCGGTGCTCAGGCACTCGTGCAGCATGCTGTTAAGCGCCATAAAAAACTTTGCCTGCCCCAGGAGTTCTTTAAAAACATAGAGTTCCGGCAACGTGAGTACATAGCAACGATCGCAACCGTACACTGAAATAACCTCAATATCAGCATAGCGTGCCGTGCTGGCCGCCATGTCCTCCAGATCGATGCTATCCACTGCCTGCTTCAATCGTAGAAACGCATCTATCTTCAATGCTGCTACCTGCCCGGCAAAGTGTACTAATACACGGTTACTGCGGTCGCACTGGTAAACGGCACCTGCTTCGGAAGTAATTATTTCGGCTAATGGGGTAGCTGTTTGCTTCATCTGTTCTAACTTCGCTGTTGTAGCTTCTGTGGCTTCTTACGTACATTACAAAGCTAATGCCTATTTAGACTAAGTCCAAATAAAAAGAAAGACATTTCATATGAATGACACATATCATCTTAAAATGGAAAAGCCAGCACTAGAAAAAGTAAACCTAACTGAAAAGTTTAGCCAAATAAATGACCACTGGAACCCGCGCATCGCCGGCGAATTAAACGGACAGCAGGTAAAACTCGCCAAGTTTCTTGGCCCATTTGAATGGCACCACCACGAGCACGAAGATGAGTTTTTCCTGGTGATAAAAGGACAGTTTGAGATGCACCTCCGCGATAAAGTAGTAACACTGAACCCTGGAGAGTTCCTGATTGTGCCAAAAGGCGTAGAGCACCGGCCGGTCGCCAACGAAGAGGCAGAAGTGCTGATGTTTGAGCCCGCCTCTACTGTTAACACTGGTAACCTGGAAAACAGCGAGCGCACCCGCACAAACCTGGAGCGACTCTGAGACAGCCTAGACTTTGCTGCGCCAGGCATTTTTGGTGATAAAGGTTTTTCAGGTGGGTGCCCAAAATTCAATCATGTTCCGGCATTCCACTGGTGTAACGCGGTTTGCCTCTGCGGGACGACCTGTTAATGGAAAAGCAGCCTGTTCTTTTTCTAGCTCCAGAGGAGCGGCCTGTCTGCAACATCCTTATAGGTCGCTCCTCTGGAGCTAACGGTAGAAATGAATTTTCAGGCTACCGGCAAGTCGTCTCGCTGGGACTGTAGCCCAGCGTCTGTCATTTTTTTGTGTTGAAGGGTTTAAGCTTCCAGCAGGTTGTTCTGGTTCAGTATCTGCAGCACTTCGTTTTTGTAAAACCGCCCAATCGGGATTTCTGATTTGCCAATGTCCACGGCGCTGGCGGAGAATGCCTGGATCTTGTCAAGCGCCACAATAAAGGAACGGTGAATGCGCAGGAACTTTCCGGTTGGCAGTTTCTCCTCCAGAAAACTGATTTTCTGGTAAGAAATAATCTCCTTCGCCTCCGTCTTCACCCGGATATAGTCCTTTAAGCTTTCAATATAGAGAATGTCTGATAGCATTACCTTCACCATTTTCTTTTCAGCTTTCAGGTAGATAAAAGCTTCTTTATAATCAGCAGAGGAGGTAACAGCAGGAGTATGTGTTGGTTTTGGGACAGATGCAGGAGAAACAGCAGGGGCAACCGGAGCGGGATAATCTGCTGCCGACACTTTTGAGACAGCCTTCAGAAAGCGCTCAAAAGCAATTGGCTTGAGCAGGTAATCCACCACATTCAGCTCAAAGCCCTCCACGGCATAGTCGCGGTAAGCGGTGGTAAATATGACTTTTGGCGGGTGCGCCAGCGACTTGAGAAAATCGATGCCCGTGAGTTTTGGCATCTGGATATCCAGGAATATCAAATCAATGTGCTCATTCTGCAGGCAATCATAAGCTTCCACTGCATTATGGCAGCGGCACACCAATTCCAGGCTATCCAGGCGATTGATGAACGTCTCCAGCACGTCCAGTGCCAGCGGCTCATCATCCACAATCATGCATCGTAATTTCATACTTCGTTCTTTAAGATAAAAACTTCTTAACTGGGGCTCTTTGGTAAGAGCAAAATGCAATCAGTGTGGCCTCCTGAAACCACAGGCTCTCTTACCCACTCCTGCCAAAAAAACTACTTATCGGGCATTTGTTAAGACTAACTCAAGACGTGCCGCATAGCTATCCGGCTCATCCTCAATTTCCAGGTTATACTGCCCTTCATACAATAGCTCGAGGCGACGCTGCAGATTCTTAAGGCCGATACCGGATGCCATGTCTCGGGGACTTTTACTGGCGCGGTCACCGCATTTGCAGTTTTCTACCAGCAGTACCAACTGCTCGTCGGTTACCTTCACATTAATGCGCACCCAGGCATTTCTGGTTTCGGTGCTTACCCCGTGCTTGAAGGCGTTCTCTACAAAGGGCAGTAGTATCATCGGCGTAATTTGTTTACCTGCCACGCTTCCGGTCTGGGTAAAGCTTACGTCAACCCGCTCCCCATAGCGGAGGCGCTCCAGGGCAATGTAGTTTTGAATGTAGTCCAGTTCTTTTTGAAGTGGCACCACCGCCGCATTAGCATCATACAACATGTAGTCCATCAGGCTCGAAAGCTTTAACACCACCTCCGGCGCATTATCTGATTTTTTGAGCGTGAGGGAATACAGGCTGTTAAGGGTGTTGAAAAGAAAGTGCGGGTGAATCTGCACCTTCAGGAATTTCAGTTCTGCCTCCAGTTTGTCCTGCGCCAGGTTCTGTGCCGCCTGCTGGTGGCTGTACCAGTTCTTGAGCAACGCAATAACTGCGGTAATGGCCACCACATAGTTAATGTTCACTATGTTTTTGGTAAAGCGGTAAAACGTCAGGTTGTCTTCGGTGCAGGTGGTCGGGCAGAACAGCGGGTGAATCAGGAAAGGAAGCAGCACGAACTGCATTAAAGCACCGATGGCGCCCATCAGCAAGAGCAGGTACACAAAAAACTCGAGGTAGCGCTTCTGCAGCAGATAGCGGGGCATCAGGTAATACATGTTAAAGTACACCAGCCCTATCTTAAACGGCAGCTCCACCAGTTCCACCATAAAGGCGTTGTAGTAATCATCGATGTAGCTGCCGTACAGCAAGCCAAAGAAAACCACGTACACCGTCCAAAAAACAAGGTGCAACAGCAACCGGTTCTGCGTAATACTCCGCACCTCTGGCAGGCTCAGGGCATTGCCCGTATTCAGGGTGCCTGCAGGACTCAACTTAACTTCCATGTTACAAAACTACGATTTCTGAAGCTGTCTTAATTCAGTTACTTGTTCTTTTAGACAAAGCATACTGATTGCCTCCTCAACAACATGCTATTACACCTTAACAGCTTTAAGCTCAAAATGATTACAGGTGAAGGAGTATCACGACACACGTATCAAGTATCACGAATTCTTCTGAGTGTAGCATAGTTACTTTGATGTTTCATTTCCGTGCCTTACTGCAGGTGCAAAGGGAAATACACAGTGTATTCGTTTAAATTTTTATACTTTTACCCGTCACCTCACCCGCCTTTATGCCTGACGAACAGGAAGAACTCCGAACATTTGAGGAACTGTTCCGGCGCAATTACGAGCGCCTTTGCCAGCGTGTGCACCGCATTACGCGCGATGCTGATGCCGCAGAGGACATAGTACAGGAGGTTTTCGTGAATTTTTGGAACAGCGAAAAGCAGCAGCAAATTGCCACACCCGAGGCGTACCTGTACAGGGCCGTCCTCAACAAAGCGCTAAACTACGCCAGCAGCCAGAAACGCAGAACAGAACTGGAAAGCCAGTTGCGGGCGCATCAGCCTTTTGCCGAAAGCAACACCGACCAAGACCTGCACCTGCAGGAACTGCGGCAAAAAATAGAGCAGCATATAGCTGCGCTGCCTCCCATGTGCCAGAAGGTTTTCCTGCTGAGCCGGTACGAGGAAATGAGCCATAAGGAGATAGCCGACTTCCTGAGCATCTCTACCAACACCGTCGATAACCATATCAAAAAAGCCCTGGCCGTGCTACGCAAAGTACTGCTGAGCCTCCTGCTGGTGCTGTTCAAAATTATTTTCAACTTTTTTTCCTGATGGAGTAGCGGTTGGGCTGCTCTCATTTGTCATGTATAGGAACGCCATAAAAAATACAGGTGCCTTCGGCGAAAGCCTCCAGACTATACACAAACTTAATCTTTCTAAACAAGCCTCCTGCCATGGATAGCAAGTACTGGGACATTACCGCAAAACAGCTGCAAGGCAAGGCCACTCCTGCCGAGCAGGAGGCCCTGCAGGAGTGGCTGGCGCAGGACCCGGCACATGCAGAGCAATTCCAGGCACAGCAGCGGTTGTGGGAACTTACGCCTCCTGCCGCCCCAGTGGAGGTTGACACAGCCGCTGCATGGCAAAAAGTAAAAGAGCGCCTGAAAGTACAGCCGGAGAAACCGGAACCTAAAGTTGTTCCGATGTACCGCACGCTGCTGCGCATAGCGGCTTCGGTGGCCCTGCTCATTGGCCTTGCCTGGTTCGTACAGCTCTATTTCTTCCCTTATTATGGTATGCAGGTGGTGCGGTCAGGAAGCGGGAAAACAGCAGTCATGCTACCCGATAGCAGTAAAGTGTGGCTCAACCGAAACAGCCTGCTTGCCTATGACCCTGATTTTGACGGTGCGGAGCGTGTGGTGCAGTTAGAAGGAGAGGCTTTTTTCGAGGTGCAGCGGAATCCGCAGCGGCCGTTCAGAATAGAAACGGAGGCGGCAAACACCCAGGTACTGGGCACGTCCTTTAACCTTCGCGCTTACCCGGCAGAGGAAACAGTGGAGTTAGCCGTGGCAACGGGTAAAGTTGCTTTTAGTGCCAAGGAGGCAAATGCTGCCGCTGTTGTAACGCACGGTTTTGCGGCAGTTCTGAACAAGCAAAGCCATACGCTAAACAAGTTTACCATCAGCAGCACAAACGCGTGGGCATGGCAGTCTGGCAAACTGCAGTTTGAGGGGCAGCCTCTTGCCGAGGTAACACGGGTGCTGGAGCGTTACTATGGTGTGCAGTTGCAACTGCAGAACGAGGCGCTAGCTACCTGTCACTTTACCGGCAGTTTTGAGGGGGCATCTCTGGAAGAGGTACTACAGGTGTTAGAAGCTACGATGCAACTGGAATACACGAAGCAGCATGACACCACTTATACCCTGCGCGGCCAGGGCTGTAATTAGTTAAACATCACCCTAAAGACCTGTAACGACCTATGAGCAAACGATTACTGTGCCTCGGCATTGGATGGCTGGCAATGACGCTTACCGTGCTGGCACAAACAAAAGTGCTGGACCAGCGGGTGTCCGTACAGATTAAAGAGGCCACCATACAAGAGGTGCTGACGGAGCTTTCTGACGCTTATAAACTTAGCTTCTCGTACAGCAACGACCTGGTGCCGCTGCAGCAGAAAGTAAGCATACAAGCCGCACAAAAGCCCCTCAGGCAAGTGCTCGACGAACTGCTGCGCGGCACCGGCACGAGCTACAGACTGATTGGCAATCAGATTATTCTGCAGCCAGTCCAAAAATCTGTCAACAGGAAAGAGAAAGAACGCTTTACCGTCAGTGGTCATGTACAGGACGCCACCTCAGGCGAGAACCTGGCAGGCGCCACAGTATCAGTTGGCACAGCGGGTTCTGCTGCCAATACCTATGGCTTCTACAGTCTCAGCGTTCCTGCGGGCACAGTGGCACTGCAGGTGCGCTACCTTGGCTACGAACCGCTGGAGTTCTCCCTTCTATCCGTCTCTCAAGACACCACACTGGTATTGCAGCTACAGCCTCTCTCCAATGAGATTCAGGAAGTAAGCGTAGTGGCAGAAAAGGTAACGGATTTGCAGCAGGCTAACCGCCTGACGATGCGCGGCACCGAAGTAAAGCAGCTCCCGCGCCTGATCGGCGAGGCCGATGCCATCAAAGCTCTCCAGCTGATGCCGGGGGTGCAGGCAGGCCTGGAAGGTTCCTCTGATCTGGTGGTGCGTGGCGGAAGCCCTGACCAAAACCTGATTCTGCTGGATGGTGTACCGGTTTACAACGTATCGCACCTGCTGGGCTTGTTCTCTGTGTTTAACCCAGATGCCATTAAAACCGTGGATTTGATAAAAGGTGGTTTTCCGGCTCCTTACGGTGGCAGGTTATCGTCGGTAGTGGATGTGCAGCTGAAAGAGGGCAATAACCAAGCTTTTTCCGGAGAGGGTGCTATAGGGCTTATCTCTTCAAAGCTACTCCTGGAAGGCCCCATCAAAAACGAGAAGACCTCTTTTCTGATTGCCGCACGGCGCACCTACCTCGACCTGCTGGCAGCTGCGGGGGCAGCCATGAGCGGTGAGACTATCAGCAACTACAACTTCTACGACCTTAATGCCAAAGTTAACCACACCTTCTCCTCCACCGACCGCCTTTTCCTGAGCCTATATGCCGGGCAGGATAAGTTTTCGGATGAGCAGGAGTACCAGAACTTTAACCTGAATGAGCAAGAGGATTTTAATATGCGCTGGGGCAACAGCACTAGCTCCCTCCGCTGGAACCACACGTTTGGCCCCCGGCTGTTCAGCAACTTCACCCTTACCCATACCCGCTACAGCTTTAGCCAGCAGAGCGAGCTGCAACGACAGGAAAATGAGCAAAGCCTCTACCGCGCTACCGACTACAGCTCCAGCATCAGAGACTGGGGTGCCAAGGCCGATTTTGATTTTCTGCTGAATGCTAAGCATAGCATCCGGTTCGGGGCCAGCTTTACAGACCACACTTTTAGGCCAGAGTCTGTTAACTTAAAAACAGACACCCTTACGCTCACCACTGATTCTTTCTCCATAATCCGGGCGCAGGAGTTTTATACTTACGCCGAAGACAGAATACAGCTAAGCGAACGGCTGCAGGCCAATGTGGGGCTGCACTTATCGGGATTTAATGTGAACGGAAAATTCTATTCTTCGCTACAGCCACGCCTAGCCTTGGGTTACACCTCAGACACGGGGATAAGTGTAAGGACCTCCTACGCCACCATGGCGCAGTACCTCCACCTGGTTAGCAATACCTCTACGGGCACTCCCACCGATATCTGGGTACCGGCCACTGATAAGGTGAAGCCGCAGCGCTCGTGGCAGGCCACACTAGGCGCGGCTGCGGTGCTGGCCCGGCAGTGGGAGCTGACCTCTGACCTGTACTACAAAGAGATGCAGGACGTGGCCGAGTTCAGGGAAGGAGCAAACTTTATCAACGACTTTTTGAGTGCAGGCCCGGAAACCAATTTTGCCAATTTTGTATCGCCGCCCTACGAGACGCGCCTCGTGCGTGGCAAAGGCTGGAGCTATGGCTCAGAGTGGATGCTGCGCAAGCGAACTGGCAAAACAACCGGCTGGCTCGGCTATACCCTCGCCTGGTCGTGGCGACAGCTGGACAGCATTAACTTCGGGCAGAAGTATCCTTATACTTATGATAGCCGCCACAGCATTTCACTGGTTGCCAACCATCAGCTCACGGAGAAACTCAGCATTGGCGGCAGCTGGCTTTACCGCACCGGCTTCGTGACCACACTGCCCGCCGCGAGTTACAAAGCTTACAATGAAGTTCATTTCCATGAAGGTGCATCGTGGTCTACTATTGAAAATGTAGATTACCTCGGGGAGCGCAACAACTACCGCATGCCTGCCTACCACCGCCTCGACCTGAGCCTGACGCACACGAAGAAAAAGAAGTGGGGCGAGCGCAGTTGGAACATATCCATCTACAATGTTTACAACCACAGGAACCCTTTCTACCTGCGCTTAAGCAGGCCCTACACTGGCAGTGCCGCCGGCAATAATTCCCGCCAACTGTACCAGGTCTCGCTGTTTCCTGTACTTCCTTCGTTCAGCTACGGGTTTAAATTTTAATGAATGATGAGAAAGACAAAGAACAAACTCCCTTTCCTGTTTAGCCTGCTCCTCCTGCTGTGCAGCTGCGAAACAGTGGTAGAACTTGACCTGCCTGCGCATGAGCCGCAGCTGGTCGTAAATGCTGTCATCAGCTCCGATAGCTTGTTTTCGGTAGATGTCAGCGCCAGCCGCAGCGCCTTCTCAAACGAGGCTTATCAGCAGGTGCCGGATGCCACCGTGCAGGTTTACCAGGCAGGGCAGGTATTATGCAACCTGCAGCACATGGGCAATGGCATCTACCAGGCTGATATAAAACCACAGGCTTTGCAGCATTACGAACTGCAGGTGCGTGCGCCGGGCTTTCCAAGCGCTAACGCTACTACTTACATTCCCGCCGTACCTCTCGTTAAGGAGGTAAAAGCCTCTAGGGCACCGCGCCATCCGGACAATGGCCCAAGCGTTAACCTCTCCCTTATTCTGGAGGATGCTGCGGAGCAGGAAAACTTTTACTATATACAGGCTTTTAAACAGGACACAAGCTATTTCTACGGGAATTATTATAACAGATACCTTAGCATAGACTTTACTGCACCCATAGAGGAGGAGTTTACAATGGAGAACCGCTACTTCTTCAGCGATAAACTCTTCAATGGGAAACCGCTGCACCTAACACTGAAACTGGAAACCATGCCAGAGAAGAACACCTACGTGCAAGTGGCGCATATCTCCAAAGAATATTACGAGTACGTCCGGACCTTGCAGCGACAAGCAGGTGGAGACGACTTTGGGAAAAACCCGACATCAGTGGCCAATAATATTCAAAGTGGCTTTGGCATCTTTGCTGGCTACAACGCCATTACACTTTCTGTGAAGCCGTGATGCTTCACTTTGCTACAAAAACAGAAGAAGCCATAACAAAGAATACTATATTCATACCCAGATATATAAGAGGTTATGAATTGGCATCTTCAAGGTGAAATCAGCTACGAAAAGTGAATCAGTATATCTAAAACCAGCATCTAAACCAAAACAAACTTCTAAAACAACACACATGAAAATGAACCTCCTATTATTTGCCTTCCTGATATTCAGCTTTAATGCCATTGCGCAGACAACTGAACCTACCGAACCGGAGGCGCTGGTTCCTTTAAAAAAGCTCGAACTGGGGCTGCATGGCATTGGACTGGCTTATGAAATGCCTTTCAGCGAAAAGTGGTCTGCCAACCTGAGTACAGGCTTAGGCGGAGGGTACTCCATTTACGGCAATGATTTCCGTAGCACCTTTGTCATCAATCAGCCGGTTGCTTATTTCAAATCGGAATTCAGGTACACGTACAACCGGAACAAGAGGCTTGCTAAAGCTAAACCCATGCTGAATAACGCAGGCAATTATGTTGCATTCCAGACAAAGTATACCACCAGGAGAGTGTTTGGCAGCCCATCTACCTTTGACAACTTTGGCGGAGACTACGACTACCTTAATAGAACGCTTCTCAACGAGGTGCATTGGGGAATACAGAGGCCTGTTGGGCATAAATTCCTCTTCAACCTCCACCTGGGTCTTGGATATGCCGCTGATTTTGATTTTAACGATAGCCAGTTGTATCCAGCGGCAGGTGTGCAATTTGCTTACATCCTCTCAAAGAGACAGTAATAGAGGTATTACCATTCTACCACCATTGATACTCACTGCACCCTCCAGAGGGTAAGGCAGGAGTAACACCCTGATGGGTGAACATTTTTTCTTCTTTCTTAAAGCTTCTCTGTTTCGCCTTTCCCAAGACGGCAACGGAGAAGCTTTAGCCATTCGGAGAGGTGCTCAACCTCTCGCCATAGAGCAGCCTACAGAGCAGTTCAGTAGAGTTACCCGTACTCCCCTCTTTTACCTTCGCAAAGCCTGGCTTTAGCTGCTCCTCCTCCCCCTCCAGCAGCTCTTACCCCTTTTTTCGTCGATAAAATCTTGCTGTTCAGCCATATTCATACAAACAAAATATCGCTATGGCTACATCCTGGCTGGGTTGGTCTAAAAGCCAAAACTTACTTTTAAAAAGTGATTATACTTGTATAGTTCTGTTGCTCAAATGATAAGCAGACATTTGTTCCATTTTCAACCTAACAAGATAAAACCATGAAAAAAGTATTCACTTTCCTTTTGGCAGCAGTGCTGCTGGTAGGAGCAGCGCCTGCAACCCAGGCCCAGAACCCTAACGCGCCAAGCGCCAAGCAAACACAGGCGAACCAGTTACTTCAGCGAATTGTGGGCAACTGGCAGGTTAACCATTATGTGCGGCAGGCTGATAAAGAGGCTCAAATGGAGGCACAAGGCATCGCAAAATTCAGTAAATCCTTCCAGGATGATTATGTGCATGAGCAGTTCGACCTTCAGAAGCCGGACGGCAGCAGCATGCAGGGCGAAAGCTACTTAAGATACAGCGAAGCCCAGGACAGATATGAGTATGTGCAGCTGGACAAGAAAGGTAAAAGCATCATGATGATGGTCGGCAAGTGGTCCCCAAAATACAACACACTGATCTTCCGTCCATTGAAGGGAGAAGGACAGTGGAGCAGCAAAATTGATCCAAACTTACAGTGCCTGTATATATTCAAGGGGGACGGTACTTTCCTTAGACTTACCCGCACATTTGACAAACATGGCAACTGCATTATTCTGAACCAGGATTATTATACCAATTCGAGTGTAGCAAACCTGTGACTATTACCTTGCAAAACAATCAGCAGTCCCGGGAGTGGTAACCCAAAGCTACACCCGGGACTGCTGATGGTTTTACCTTTTAAATATTATAGCAGCTCTTTCGCCGGGTCCCAGAACAGCTTCTGAAAGTCTGCCACCCGGTTGTTTTCTACCCTGACCCCCTCCTGCTCCAGGCGCTCCTGCATGGCGTTGGGGTCATCGTAGTGCTGGCTCCCCGTCAGCATCCCCACACGGTTCACCACCCGGTGAGCCGGTACTTTTGTGCCAGGGTGTGAGGCAATAAGTGCCCACCCCACCATGCGCGCTGCCCCCTTTGTCCCCAGGTAGCTTGCAATGGCACCGTAGGACGTGACGCGCCCGGCAGGTATCTGCTCTACCACCTCATACACGTCCTGAAAGAAATTCCTTTTCTCTGGCTTCTCTGTCATTTAAAAATCTTTTTCGCACCGATTAAACCTTTAAACAGGCTTTCTGTCTTACCTATGTGCCTGTTCGTAGATATTAATTACGCAATCTTTTAATATTTCTGCAAAGGACGTAATTTTAAAGCTGCTACAGCAGGAACTTAAGCTTCAAAAGTCTGTTTCTTTTGTACAGTGTGCAGATCTTTCCAAACCTGTGTTTAAACATACATGAATAAAACTGTTAAAACCATCCTTCTTCTGTCGGTACTGGCAGTCGTTGCCTATCTTATTATCAATAAAGCGTTTTCCGGGGACGAGGCACCACAAGGTGGCAGAACAGGCGGACCAATGGCACAAAAAGTAGCTGTGGACGTATTTGTCGTCTCGCCTACTGCCTACCAGAACAGGATCACCTCAACCGGCACAGTGCTTCCGAACGAAGATGTAGATTTACGCAGTGAGATTGCCGGCCGTGTAACGAATATCAATTTTGAAGAAGGAGCCCGTGTAAAAAAAGGACAGCTGCTGCTTAAGGTGAACGATGCCGATATGCGTGCCCAATTGCAGAAGCTGCAGTCTAACCAGAAGCTATACAGCGACATGGAAGAACGCCAGCGCACCCTGTTGGAGAAAGAGTACATCAGCAGGCAGGAATATGACCAGGTAAGCAACCAACTGGCTACCGCCACTGCCGATATTCAGGCCCTGAAGGCTACCCTTGACAAAGCGTATGTGCGTGCCCCTTTTGATGGTGTGATTGGTTTACGCCAGGTAAGCGAAGGCAGCTATGTTTCTGCCACCACCCCTATCGCCCGCATTGTAGACATCAGCCCTGTAAAAATAGAGTTTTCAGTACCTGGCCGCTATAGCCAGATGGTGAAGGTGGGCGATGAAATCACCTTTACTTCGGAAGGTGTGGCCGAGCAGTATAAAGCTAAGATTTACGCCATACAGCCAAACATAGACCCTGCTACCCGCACCATGCAGGTACGTGCCCTTTATGAAAATACACGTGAAGATGTAAAGCCGGGGGCTTTTGTGAAAGTTGAACTGCCTTTAAAAGAGGTGGAACAGGCAATCCTTATTCCAACAGAAGCAATTATACCGGAAGCCTCAGGACAGAAAGTGTTTTTAGCCCAGAACGGCAAAGCGGTACCTAAGATGGTGAAAATCGGACAGCGCTCCGAGAGCCTTATCCAGATTGTAGAGGGCATTGCCCCTGGCGATACGATTATCCGCTCCGGTATCCTGCAGGTGCGTCCGGGGTCTGACCTGAACATACGGCAGGTAAAAACTTCTGAAGACCTATCCTTATAAACTACCAGAGGAACAGCCTTTATCCCTGATGATTGGATAAAGACTGAAAGCGGCTGAAAACAGCCGCTACACCTTCATAAAGCGCGCTCCAGCCTGATAATAAAAATGGTGCCAGTCAACACAAAACGGCAACAGAATGGTTGGTATGGAGAGGAACGATGACGATGCAGTCAGTCTGTGATTTGCAAAACGAACGAAAGAAACAGTAGAGGTCTCCTCTATTAATTACAATGAATATATGGCAAGCTTATCCAGTATCAGTATAAAGCGCCCCGTGCTGGCTATCGTGATGGGTATCACGATCATGGTGTTCGGGTTTATCGGCATTACCTACCTGGGGGTGCGCGAGTATCCCAGCGTGGACCCTCCTATTGTAAACGTAAGGACTTCCTACACAGGAGCAAATGCTGAGACAATAGAGTCTGAAATCACGGAGCCGCTGGAGGAGTCTATTAATGGTATTGCCGGTATCAGAACCCTTACCTCCACCAGCAGCGAAGGCAGCAGTAATATTACCGTAGAGTTTAACCTGGATGTGGACCTGGAGACGGCCGCCAATGATGTGCGCGACCGTGTGGCGAGGGCACAGCGCAGGCTTCCGGAGGATGCAGAACCGCCCACTGTTTCTAAAGCCGATGCCGATGCCAACCCCATCATTATGCTCGGTGTTAAAAGTGAAACCCGAAACCTTCTGGAGCTTTCAGATATTGGCCTGAATGTATTTAAAGAGCAGCTTCAGACTATACCAGGGGTAAGTGAAGTAATGATCTGGGGCGACAAGCGCTATGCTATGCGCCTGTGGATGGACCCGGACAAACTTTCTGCTTTACAGGTAACACCTGTTGAAGTACAGACAGCATTGGCACGCCAGAACGTAGAATTACCATCCGGTAGCATAGAGGGTGCTACCACCGAACTCTCTGTAAGAACAATGGGCCGTGTTTCCACTCCCGAGGAGTTCAATAACCTGGTTGTAAGGCAGGATGCAGACAGGCTGATTCGTTTCCGGGATGTGGGGTATGCCCAGCTCTCCCCTGAAAACGAGAAGACGGTGCTTCGTTACAACGGTATTCCCATGATAGGCGTGGTACTTGTACCGCAGCCAGGCTCTAACCAAGTGGAAATTGCTGATGAGTTTTACCGCCGTCTCGAGCGTATCAAGAAAGATGTTCCGGAAGATATCGAGCTTATCATTGGTTTCGACAACACGCAGTACGTAAGAGCTTCCATCGCAGAGGTGAAAGAAACTATTTTCGTAGCCTTTGGACTCGTTGTGGTTATTATCTTCCTGTTCCTGCGCGACTGGCGTTCTACCCTTATCCCGGTAGTGGCCATCCCGGTGTCACTGATAGGCTCCTTCTTCATTATGTATGTGATGGATTTCTCTATCAACGTGCTCACGTTGCTAGCTATCGTGCTGGCCATTGGTTTGGTAGTGGACGATGCCATCGTAATGCTCGAGAACATCTATGCCCGGATAGAGAAGGGTGAGGACCCGATGAAAGCTGCCAAGAAAGGCTCTGCCGAAATCTACTTTGCCATTATCTCCACCACCGTTGCCCTGGCAGCAGTATTTATGCCCGTTGCCTTCCTCGAAGACACCACCGGTCGTCTCTTCCGGGAATTTGGTATAGTGGTGGCCGGTTCTGTTATCATCTCTTCGTTTGTGTCCTTAACCCTTACCCCGATGATGTCTTCACGCATTCTGAAGCACAGGGAAAGGCCGAACTGGTTTTACAGAAAAACAGAACCCTTCTTCACCTCGCTTACTGACGGCTACCGTAGCAGCCTCGAAAGCTTTATGCAGGTACGCTGGATAGCCTTTATTCTGGTTGCCGTCTCAGCAGGCATCATCTGGTGGCAGGTATCAACACTTCAGTCTGAGCTAACCCCGGACGAAGACAGAAGCGGACTCAGAATAAATGCTACTGGCCCTGAGGGAGCTTCTTTCGAATTCATGGACCAGTACATGAATGAGCTGACATCCCTGGTAAACGACTCTGTGAGCGGCATTTCCAGCATCACTTCCATGACGCGCAACTCCAACTCCGGCTTTGTTCGCCTGCGCCTGGTGGCACCTGAGGATCGGGAAAAATCACAGCAGGAGATAGTGGACGAATTACCCGCGTTGATAAACAAAATACCAGGTGCCAGGGCCTTTGCCTCTGGGGATAAAGGCCTCGGTGGCGGCCGGGGCTCAGGCCAACCTGTACAGTTCGTGGTACAGGCTCAGAACATGGATAAACTGCGGGAAATTATTCCGCCGTTCCTTGAGGCGGCACAGCAGGATCCTACTTTCAACTTCGTGGACGTGAACCTGAAGTTTAATAAGCCGGAGCTGCGTGTTGAAATTAACCGGGAAAAGGCACAGTCGCTGGGTGTATCCGTGCGTGACATCGCACAGACGATGCAGTTAGGTCTCAGTGGCCAGCGTTTCGGCTACTTTGTGAAGGGCGGCAAGCAGTACCAGATATTAGGCCAGGTAGCACGCGAAAACCGCAGCGAGCCACTTGATTTGCGCAGCCTGTACGTCAAGAGCAACACCGGGCAACTGATACAACTGGACAACCTGATAGAACTGACTGAGGAAAGCGCGTCGCCGCAGGTATACCGCTTTAACCGGTTTGCAGCTGCTACTTTCAGCGCTTCGCTGGCAAAGGGTAAAACGATTGGCGATGGCGTGGATGCCATGGATGCCATTGCAGACCAAGTGCTGGACGAAACCTTCCAGACTTCCTTAACAGGCCAGTCCAGAGACTTCTCTGAGAGTTCAGGCAGTTTGATGTTCGCTTTCCTGCTGGCATTGGGACTTATTTACCTGGCCCTGTCAGCTCAGTTTGAAAGTTTCCGGGACCCGGTTATTATCATGTTCACGGTACCGCTGGCCCTGGCAGGTGCCCTCCTCAGCCTCTGGTACTTCGACGAAACATTGAATATCTTCAGCCAGATTGGTATGATCATGCTCGTGGGTCTGGTAACAAAGAACGGTATCCTGCTGGTGGAGTTTGCAAACCAGCGCAAAGAGGAAGGCCTCACCAAGCTGGATGCTGCCGTAGACTCAGCGGTGTCGCGTTTCCGCCCTATCCTGATGACAAGTTTATCTACTATTCTGGGTACTTTGCCGATAGCCCTGGCTTTGGGAGCAGGCTCTGAAACTCGTGCCTCTATGGGTATTGCTGTTGTAGGAGGTCTTATTTTTGCGACAGGCTTGACGCTTTACATTATCCCGGCTATCTATTCTTACTTCTCTTCTGCAGAGGCCAATGTTGCGCGCATGCAGGAGTACGACCATGAGGAAGAGGAAAAGCCACGTGTAAGAAAGCCGGAACCGGTCATCGGCGAGTAGCAGAACCAGAAGTAGTCATAAGCCCAAACCAACACATTTAGAGAACATTCATGTCTTCGATAAAAGTTACAGTGCTGCTTTTTTCAATTGCAGCACTCTTATTACCAGGTAAAGCCTTCAGCCAGGAACAACTGTCCTATGAGCAGGCACTGCGTATAGGCTTAGAAAACAGTTTTAATATCAGGATTGTAGCGACAGAGCAGCAGATACTTGAAAACAATGTAACGCTGGGGAATGCGGGCTTCCTTCCAACTGTAGACGGCCGCATTATCAGGAACTACAACCGCAACGACACCCGCGACCAGTTCAGTAACAACGAGCCCCGCGAAATCAATAACCTGAGAACCCAGTCAACCAACATGGGGGTGTTCCTCAACTGGACAATTTTTGACGGCTTTGGCATGTTCATCAATTATGAGCGCCTCAATGCCCTGGAGAGATCAGGCGAATTATTCACAAAAGCGACTGTAGAGGCTGCTTTGGCAAACATCAGCAATGCATACTTCGAGGTGGTGCGGCAGACGCGTAAGATCAAATCAATAGAAGATGCCATTGCCATATCAGAACAGCGTGTGGAATTAACGCAGGCGCAGTATGAAATCGGGGTGAGTGCCAAGGTAGAGATACTGCGTGCCCAGGTGGATTATAACGCAGACCGCTCTGAATACCTGCTGCTGCAGGAGGCGCTTCAAAGCGCTAAAATCACCCTGAACCAGCTGCTGGGCCGAGACCCGAACATAGAGTTTGTTCCAACAGACTCTATTGTGGTAGACCCAACCATACAGTATAACCAGATAAGCACCGGGATGGCTGCAAACATTAACCTGCAGCGCCTTCAGATAGACAGAGAGATTGCCCTCCTTGACCTAAAGGCTGCACGAAGCCTCCGCCTGCCATTTGTTAACCTGAATGGCAGCTACAGCAAAAACCAGTCTGAGCAGAACCCTGCTATTGTGGCGCAGCAAATAGGAACAAACGTAAGGGAGTCTGTTGGTTTTAACTATGGCATGAGCCTGAACCTGCCTATCTTTAACGGCTTTGAAGTAAGGCGGCTGTCACAAAATGCCAGAATTGCAATGGAGTCCAGCAACCTTGCTTTCCAGCAGGAGCAGAACAGGCTGCAGTCGGAGGTGGCACGTGCTTACAACATCTACAGCAACCGTTTGCAGTTGCTTCAGTTAGAAGAATCAAACCTGCGCCTGGCGGAAGAAAACGCAGCCATTGCCTTAGAGCGTTACCGCCTGGGCCTGCTTACAGCTATTGAACTGCGTGAAGCCCAGCGCAACGAATTAGTTGCTGCAAACCGGCTCACCGATATTCAGTATGAAGCGAAGGCTGCAGAAACGCAGCTTAAGTTTATTACAAGTACTTTGTTACAAGGCACTACCGTTCCATAAACAACTGGATACAGCCTATAAACAGGAAAAGGATGGCAGCTGCCATCCTTTTCCTGTTTTATATAAAATCGTTTCGAACCTGCCCCTTACCTCATGCTACACGACAGCAGCAGACGGTATGAAAAAAGTCCTGGTCGTTCACTACCAGGACTTTCTTAACAAACCAAATTCAACTAACCTAACAAACTAAAGGGTTGAGTTGGTATACGGAGCCTTATATAGCAAAGTTATATATAGATGTATTATTTTTTTAACACAGCATCTACGCACTCCAGCATTATGCAGCCAAACGAAATCACGGTAGCAAAAGACTTACTTGTGCCGTATGTTTTGCAATGACAGCGCACGTTAACCTCATGATGATGAGCCGAAAGCACTTTCAGGTAACACTTAAGCCTGATCATAATTAAGGACTTACTTACTTCCACAAAAAGTCATAAATATTTACTTATTTTAGAAATAAATTTTGTTAATTGCTATAGCGCAATCGATTGCGCAAATGAAAACAGATGTTATGTCTCAGAAGATTCTAAAAATACATCCCAATGATAATGTGCTGGTCGCACTCACAGATTTGCCTGCAGGCGATACGGTAACATACCAGGATCTCACAATTACACTGGTGGAGAACATACCTGCCAAGCACAAGTTTACACAACAGGAAATGCTGCCGGAGCAAGAAATTATCATGTATGGCACGCTGGTAGGCAAAGCAGTAACGGTGATCCCTGCAGGAGGCAGAATATCCACCGAAAACGTAAAACACAAAGCTTCTGCTTTCACAGGAAAAACCAAAACTACCGGCTGGCAGGCACCAGATGTGTCTAAGTGGAAAGACAAAACCTTCCAGGGATACCACCGCCCTGACGGGCAGGTAGGTACGGCGAATTATTGGCTGGTAATACCGCTGGTTTTCTGTGAGAACCGAAACGTAAACATCATCAAGCAGGCCTTTCTGGAAGAACTTGGCTTTGGCCGCCAGGATGTTTACAAATCCTATGTGCAACAGATGGTGGAGATGTACCGTGCTGGCAACACAGCCGCAATTTCCGAGCTCTCGCTTCAGAGCCATTCCTCCAACGGGCACAAACGCATTTTTGAAAATATCGACGGTATCAAATTCCTGACGCACGAAGGTGGCTGTGGCGGTATACGGCAGGATTCTGAAGCACTCTGTGCCCTATTGGCCGGCTACATCCATAACCCCAATGTGGCAGGAGCCACAGTATTGAGCCTGGGCTGTCAGAACGCGCAGGCAAGCATACTGGAGGAGAAGCTAAAAGCACTCGATCCAAATTTCTCGAAGCCACTGATTGTGCTGGAACAACAACAGGAAGGGACAGAGCATGAGTTGCTGGCCAAGGCAATAAAGCAGACCTTTATGGGGCTTATTGAAGCAGACAAGCAGGAACGGCAACCTGCCCCACTCAGCAAGCTGGTTATCGGTCTGGAGTGTGGTGGTTCTGATGGGTTTTCCGGCATCTCTGCAAACCCTGCTGTAGGACATGCCTCTGATTTAGTGGTGGCGCTGGGAGGCAAATCCATGCTGTCTGAGTTTCCGGAACTATGTGGTGTAGAGCAGGAACTGATTAACCGGTGTGTGGACGAGAAAACAGCAGATCGCTTTGTACAGCTAATGCGTGCGTATGCTTACGCTGCTGAGGCAGTAGGCTCTGGCTTTGATATGAACCCCAGCCCGGGCAACATCAAAGATGGTTTGATTACAGATGCCATCAAATCTGCCGGTGCAGCCAAAAAAGGCGGTACTTCTCCGGTGGCAGATGTGCTGGACTACGGCGAGTATGCCACCAAACCAGGACTCACACTCCTCTGCACCCCCGGCAACGATGTGGAAAGTACGACAGCCATGGCTGGCTCCGGTGCTAACATCATTCTGTTCACCACCGGGTTGGGCACGCCAACAGGCAATCCTGTTACGCCGGTTATAAAAGTGTCTTCGAACACAAAGTTAGCGGAACGCATGCCTGATATTATTGACATCGATACAGGTCCCGTGATTGCAGGTGAAAAGACCATTGAAGAGATGGGCGCCGAGATGCTGGATCTGATTATAGAAGTGGCCAGCGGCAATGTGCAAACGAAGGCCATGCAGCTTGGGCAGGATGATTTTATCCCCTGGAAAAGGGGCATCTCGCTTTAGCAAATTTCAGGAATCTTTATGAGCCGGTTCAGAGTATAGGTGTCAACCTGTTGCTTTGCCAGGCCTGTCAGAACAGTCGGGCTAGTCCCCGTAAACCTGCTGCTTATAAGGCTGTGTTTGCAGCAAGGAACGAACCCTGTGATACATGAAGCAATGTGCTTTCGTAATATCTAATAAATGGTATAGCTTAAAAAAACAACTTATGGATGATCAACTGGCACTACCTGTAGGAACAACCCTCGACAGGTTTATCATGCGAAAACAAGAGGAGTTCCCCTTTGCATCCGGCGAATTGTCGCAGTTGCTTCGGGACATCGCCCTTGCAGCCAAAATAGTGAACCGCGAGATAAACCGCGCTGGTTTGCTTGGAGTAACCGGCACTTTCGGGCAACAGAACGTGCAGGGCGAAGAACAACAGAAGCTGGATGTGATCGCCAATATTCGCTTTATCAGAGCCCTGCGCAATGGCGGAGAGGTATGTACCATCATCTCGGAAGAAGAAGAAGGAATCATACAGACCGGTAATACCAAGGGCAAGTACATTGTAGCGATGGATCCCCTGGATGGTTCGTCCAACATAGACGTGAATGTGGCCATTGGGACCATCTTCTCTATCTACAGACGGTTGTCAGACACTGGTGAGGATGGTACACTGGAAGATTGCCTTCAGAACGGTACCAAGCAGGTAGCTGCGGGCTACATCATCTATGGTTCTTCCACCATGCTGGTGTACACCACAGGCTGTGGCGTAAATGGCTTCACCTATGAGCCTTCGCTGGGCGAGTTCTTCCTGTCCCACCCGAACATCAAAACACCGCGGGATGGTAAAATCTATTCCTGCAACGAAGGAAACATCAGAAGCTTCCCCGACGGTATCAAAGCTTACCTCAGCTACTGCAAAGACCGTAACTACTCTGCCCGCTACATCGGCTCGCTGGTAGCGGACTTCCACCGGAACCTGTTGAAAGGCGGTGTATATCTTTACCCACCAACTGCCAAGTCGCCGAACGGTAAACTGCGGCTCGTGTATGAGTGCAATGCCCTGGCAATGATTATTGAACAGGCGGGTGGCAAGGCAACTGACGGTTCAGAGCGCATCCTGGATAAAACGCCAACGGAACTGCACCAGCGTTGCCCATTGGTCATCGGCTCGCCGGACATGGTGGATAAAGTGGAAGAGTTTTTAGCAGCTGAGTTTGCGACTGTTTAACTCAAGCATATCATAAAGAGAGAAAGCCGGAGCAGATGATACTGCTCCGGCTTTCTCTCTTTATGATAACATACAGCGCTACAGCTAAATGTTTCTTCCCTTCTTACCTAAATCCTTCACCCGGATATTTCTGAAGAAGACAGTGGAACCGTGGCCCAGGAAGCCGATGTGTCCTTTGCCTCGCTTTAGGCCGGGATGCTGCTCCCCGTCCATTGTGCCGTTTTTACTCGCATCCGCGATGTCACCGTCCAAAATGGTCGTTCCGTTCAAAACCACCTTCACTTTGTTCCCCTTCACCGTTACTTCCTCGTAGTTCCACTCCCCTACCGGCTTTAAGTAACCGCGCTTGGCGGGGATAACACCATATACGGAGCCGTGGTACTGATACTCTTTCAGGTTCCGGTAGATATCGGCGTCGTTATCCAGTATCTGCAGTTCCATGCCTACATAGGCGGCATCGCCTTCCAGCGGTGTGCGTATTCCCAGACCGTTATTGGCCCCGGGTGTCAGCTTAAACTCAAAGCGGAACACGAAGTCGCCGTACTCCTCCTTCGTGTACAGGTTGCCCCCGCTGCCGAACTTTGGCTCCCGCACCACCATTTCCCCTTCCTCAATCACATAATCTGCCGTATTGCCCTGCCAACTGTGCATGTTGGTGCCGTCAAACAGGACTTTGAAACCTTCCTTCTCTTCGGCAGCACTCAATTTGAAAGGCTCCTTGCGTGGAATTTCACGTATGTACAGGTCACGATAGGCTACACGTGAACCATGGGCCTGCAATTCTATCTGCTCCTCCGGAAAAATGGGTAGACCTCTATCCCAGTAGTTCTCCAGCATTACATTGTCCGTCACCAGTTCGCCGTTCAGGTACACCGTCACGCGGTCGCCCTGCATCAGTATCCGGAAGTTATTCCACTCACCCAGGGCATTGTCTGCCACCTTCAGGGGCTTGCTGGGGTTCACCTGGTTGTTATACAAACCACCAGAGCCTACCTGTGCCCCTACATTCACACGGGAGGTATCCCACATCTGTACCTGGGGTGTGCCACGCAGGTATATACCGGCGTCCCCTTCTTTGTTGCCGTCGTCATATATCTTCCAGTCCACGAACATCTCCATGTCGCCGTATTTCTTTTCTGTGGTGAGGTTGTTATAGCCCTTCCCCACAAAAACTATCTCTCCGTTCTCCACTTTCCAGTCTCGCCTCATTTCCTCATCTGCAGCTGCCTGCTTCTGGGCTAGCGTCTTGGCATCCATTTTCGCGCGTTTAATAGGATCTTCTACCAGACCTTTCCAGCCTGTCAGGTCTTTGCCGTTGAACATAGCCACAAAGCCTTCGCCTTCCGGCATCTCCGCCAGGAACTTGCGCATGGATTCCTTCTGGTACTCACTATCTGGCCCCTTCAGCACTTGAATTGTTTTATTCAGATGCTCCCGCACCACATTGCCATAAAAGTTCTTGTTCGACAGCGTGATGTTCATTACCGCGTTGGCAGCCTCCTGTTGCAGCGCAGGATCATCCAAATATCTCGCAGCGAAGACCAGGGCTGGGAAGGTTCTGTTTCGCTCCACCTGCTGCAGTATCAGCTTCTTTTGCTCCAGTGTGTTGGCAAGCTCCATTCCGTTGCGCAACAGCAGCAGCTTCTGGTCAGCAGGATATTTCGATAGGCTTACCGTGCGAATATATCCCTTCAGGGCCTGGTCGAGGTAAGCGGCGTGGGCAGGCTCCCGGCTGATGCGGTACAGCTCATTAGCGGCGCTGACGTCAGCCCATCCTGACAGGGCAGTAACAGCGGCCTGTTTGGTGGCTGCATCGCCTGCATAAAAGGCTTCTGAAACAGTGCGAAGGGCTCTATCTCCTCCGATGCCCGCCAGAATATTAAAAAAGGTTGGCTTCTTTTCCACAGAGACCTGCTCCATTTGCTGCAGCACCACCTCTGCCTGCTGTTCCTGAGAGTCATACTCCCGCACAGACGCTAAAACAGCCTGCTGCACCGCCTTTAGCTCTTCTGGTTCCGATGCCTTGTTCAGCAGGGCATATAGCCGGGGAAGGTCTTCTTTTCTGGCCATTTTCCCCAGTGCAGACAGGGCAGCTAAGCGTACGGCAGGGTTCCTGTTTTCAGCAAAGAAGAAAACATCACCTATTCTGTTGTGTGCTGCGCGTGCTCCAAGTACTTCCAGGATGGCAGCCTGCCCTTCTGCGGGCATTTTGGGCAGCGCATCCGCTACCTTATCTGTCATGCCATCCCCTTTCATGATAAGCAAGGCATTGCGCCCAGCCGCCGCGTCCTGAGCAGTACCTTTTCTCATGACCCTGAGCAACTTGGGAAGAGCCTCTTCCTGCCCGATTTTACCGGCAGCACTCACAGCCGCCATTCTTATTTCTTCGTTTCTGTTTTTGAGCGCCTTGTTCACGGCTGGCAAGGCTGCCTGTGCTCTGCTGTCACCCAGCATAGTGATAATGTCAGCCCGCACCGCTGCATTTTCCCTCTTCTGTTTCTTTACCCACATAGCTGTTGTAGTGGGGGTAATGTAGGGAGAAGAGAAACGCAGTGCTGCGGCACGGTAAGCTGGATCAGGATCGACGGCCGCAGTCAGAAGCAACGGCATACTTTGTTCGCCCTGTATTTCGGTGAGTAGCTTTAAGGCGGCGGTGCGGGTGTGCACCTGCTTTTGCTGGCCTGCGCTTTGTAGCAGCGCCAATGCTACTTTTTCTGCCTGCTGTTGCTGTCCGTTCTCTGACAGGCGCCTGGCGTACAGCAGGTAAGCGGCAGCGGCGTTGTCATCATCATAAGTGAACCTGTCGGCCTCTGCTGCCTTTGCCAGCACAGCCTCTGAAGAAGGATCCGCTATGTTGGCCAGTGCGTAAAGCGCCAGTTTTCTGATTTTCGCGTCGGGGCTGCCTGCCAGCGGCGTCAGGGTGGCCACTGCCGCTGTAGAGCGGGTGTCTCCCAGTGCTTCCACCAGTGCCGCCTGGCAACCACCCTGTGTGCTTTGCAGTGCCTGCAGTAAGGCGGTATTGCCGCTGGCTGTGTTGATGCTGGTTAAGGCATCGGCAGCCGGATCACATAGCCGTCCGTCTCCCAGGTAGGGTTGCAGGCAGGGCACCGCGTCGTCTTTGCCTACAATCTGAAGCTGCCGGACCAGGAATGATTTGTTCTCGCTGTCATTCACCCTTGCTAAGGACTCGCAGTAGGCCGCCACGCTCATCTTCCGCCAGTCTTCCCTTGCCGACTGCATAACATAGTAGGAAAATCCACCCAAGGCGTACTCTATCTTGGAGTTGTCGCCTTTACCGGGTGCGGAGAGCATGCCGGCCATTTCTGTCAGGCCTTCTTTGCCCATGGCCGCCATCTCGCCCATACTGGCGTCTAACTGCTCCTTATCACGGGCGGGCACCTCTGCCAGCAGGTCAGCAATCTTGGTGGTGAGCGTACGCTGGTCGTCCTTTCGCTGCCCCAGAACCACGGTGCTGAGGGTAGAAAGGGCAAGAAGCAGTAGAGATGTTCTTTTCATAAGATTGGCTTAAAAGAGTCCTGTTTTACGTTATCCTACTTTTTAATATGATGCAGCGCCTGATTAAACCAGGGTCCAGTCTGTGCGCATGGGCTGGTTGACTAAACGGTTCGCCGCCTCATCCTGAATAAACTCCTGTTTTACCGGGTCAAACTTTAGAGAGCGGCCTAAACGCAGCGCCGCCAATCCCATGTTCACGAGCGTGCAGGAGCGGTGGCCGTTTTCCTCGTTCAGGGCAAACTTCTTGCGTTTCCTCACCGCCTCCACAAAGTCTGTTACCTGCGGCTCGGGGTCCGGGAAGGCAGCCAGTTTCCGCTGCAGGTCCGGAATGTCGGAGCGGAAGCCAGGGTAAAGCTTTCCGTTGGGGCCTTCAATGTAGGGGATGTTCTCCTCTTTGCCCTCACCGTCCAGAATAATCTGGCAGCCGTCGTCGTAGGTATAGGTGATGCGGCGCCAGGTGCCCACGGCGTCGGAGTGCTGTTGCGGGGCGTCAATCTCTACCGATACGGGGCTGGTGTTGTCTTTCCCGAGGAAGTACTGGATGGGGTCCAGGTAATGCTGCCCCATATCGCCGAGGCCGCCGCCGTCGTAGTCCCAGTAGCCCCGGAAGGTGCCGTGCACCCGGTGCGGGTTGTAGGGTCGGTAAGGGGCAGGACCCAGCCACATGTTATAGTCCAGTTCCTGCGGCACCGGCACCGGCTCCATGCTGGTTTTGCCTACCCAGTAGAACTTCCAGTCGTAGCCCGTGCCCCGGCCCACCGTCACTTTCAGGGGCCAGCCGAGCATACCACTCTCTACCAGCTTCTTGATGGGTTTTACCGGCGTACCCATACCGTAGAAAATATCATCGAACCGGAACCAGGTGTTGAGGCGGAAGATGCGGCCGTGCTGCTGCACTGCCTCCACCAGGCGCTTACCTTCCCCGATGGTGCGGGTCATAGGCTTCTCGCACCAGATATCCTTGCCTGCTCTTGCCGCGTCGGTTGCCATCAAACCATGCCAGTGCGGGGGTGTGGCAATGTGCACAATGTCTACCTCCGGCAGCTGTATCAGTTCTCTGTAGTCGGTAAAGGCTTTTACTCCTTTCCCGACCATTTCCACTGCTTTCTTCAGATGGTTCTGGTCCACGTCGCACACGGCCACCACCCTGGTATCGCCGTAGGGAAAGTGGTTGCGCCCCATGGAGCCAACGCCGATGACACCTTTGGTCAGCTGATCGCTGGGCGCCACGTAACCCTTGCCCCCCAGCACAAAGCGAGGCACAATGGTGAAAGCGGCAATGGTAGCCGCAGACTTCTTCAGGAAATCCCGTCTTGAGTTCATGCGATTTGATTTAGAGGGTGGACTGTGATTCTCTTGGGGAAGCTTTAAAAAAGCCTACTTCGGCCAGCTGCACAGGCTGCTTTGCCTCCAGCACGGTTACCCGCACTTTAGAAGTCTTGATTAGCGGAAAGCGCAGCAGCCTTTTGTACCCGATGGTGGTAAACTGATCAACTTTCTGCCAGTTCTTACCATCCCAATATTCAAGTAAAGCCGTTACATTCCGCTGGCCCTCTGCAATGTTCTCCTGAAACATCGCTCTGTCAAAGGCTATTTCCTTTTTGAAATCCAGCACCAGGGGCTGCTTCTCCTGCAGAGTTACATAAGTGCTGAGTTCCTGGTCTGCCAGCTGCTTTTTAACTTTTCCGGCGGCCAGGTTGGTGCGGAAGGTTTCGTTCAGGATACTTCTGAAATCATGCAGGCTGCGCACATCCTGATCAGCGAAAAGGCCCTTTGGGTTGGGTGGGATGTTCAGCAACAGCAAACTGTTTCTTCCTACTGATTTATAATACAGGTCCACCAGTTGCTTCCCCGACTTCACTTTACTGTCTTCCTCCGGGTGATAGAACCAGCCTGGCCGGATGGAGACATCTGTCTCTGCCGGAATCCACAGTTTGCCGTCTGCATCTCCGGTGTTCAGGTATTTCGGGTCTGCTACTCCGGGGGCCATTCCTACCGTGTCTATTGTAGACCAGCAGGTTTCACCTGCGTTACCGGATTCATTTCCGACCCAGCGCACATCCGGCCCCACATCTGAGAACATCACTGCGCCGGGCTGCAGCTCCCGCACTAATTGCCAGTAGCCGTCAAAGTCATATTCCATGTCTTTGGCGTTCTTTCCTTTGGCACCGTCAAACCACACCTCCGACACTTCTCCGTAGTTGGTTAATAATTCGCGTAGCTGGTTTTTGTAGAAGGCATTGTAGGAGGCTGTGCCATACTGTTCCTCATGCTGGTCCCAGGGGGAGAGGTAAAAGCCGAACTTTAGCCCGTACTCCCGGCAGGCATCCGCGATGTCTTTTACCACATCGCCTTTCCCGTTTTTCCAGGGGCTGCTGGCAACGGTGTGATCCGTGTATTTGGAGGGCCAGAGGCAGAAGCCGTCGTGATGCTTGGCCGTGATGATAGCCATTTTAAAACCAGTGTCCTTTAAAGTTTTCACCAGCTTCCGCGCATCAAATTCTGTGGGATTGAATATCTGTGGGCTTTCTGTTCCGTCGCCCCACTCCTTTCCGGTAAACGTGTTCACGGTGAAATGCAGGAAGGCGGTGGTTTCAAGCTTTTGCCACTCTATCTGGCGAGGGTCGGGCTTTGGGAGTTCTTGTGCCACTATGGAAGTGGAGGCTACTGTGGCAGCTAACAGGGTAAGCAAAGCATGCTTCTTCATAGGCTTTTATAAGGTATGGTATAACCAGCCACTCCTGGCCGGTTCTGTTCACTTTTTATTCCCTTGTCCCGCCTGATAGTAAGCTGACGTTTTCAAGAGTACTCGCCAATCGCTTCAATGCTCTTTCGCTTTGGTACAAAATAAAGTTTATGTCCTCCGCTATAGGTTTTGCTACAACATAATAGTCACTTTCTGAATCATTTGCAAGCTTAGCAGGTATGTTCAGGTTGTTTTTGATTTTGAACGAACAACTGTTCCTGCTGCTGCCTGGCCTTTCCTGGTGGACGCAGAAAGCGAAACAGCCCCACCTACATAGGCAGGGCTGTTTCGCTTCGCTTTCATGATGATGCAAATTTATTAATGAGTTTACTCATTACTGAAATAAACGGCATGTTTTGCAGGCAATTCCTCCAAGCGCCTGATTTTAATATCTTTATAGTATACTTCTGCGGCTTCGCTCTGGAGCTGTATCTTTCCTTTTGTGAGCGGCTTGGGTGTGCCGTTGTCCATGTACCGGGAGTTTTGTAGTACCATCACCACATGCCCGTTCACGATATGCAGGCTTTTGTCCTGGAAGCAGATCAGTTCGATGTCCGTCCACTCCCCTTCCGGGCTCTCATGGTCTTCGCTGCGCAGGCAGAAACCACTGACATTGGTACCAGCGCCGAGCGGCAGGAAGGGCTGTTTAGTGCTGGCCACCGTATTCATGTCTCCTTCCGGTATATAGCGCGTACATCTATAGCAGAAGAGGCAATGGTCCAGTAGTCGCCCATATGCCCTTCCATAATCTGGAACTCCTGGGAGAGCATCCAGGCGCGCCAGTAGTCTGTGCCGCTTTCGCCAATGGAATGGTACAAAACACCGGAGTCTTTCAGTTTATCCATGCGTGGCACCCATTTTTTCTTGCCCCACTTTACCTTCAGCTTCAGGTGGTAGTTCTCGTACTCCTGCTTCGTGAAGACACTCCCGTAAATTTCACCGCTTACCTTCAGAACCGGTTCTCCCTTTTCTTCCACTATGGAGAAGACGTTGTTTACGTTCTTGTTGTATCCGATAGGCGCAACCGTACTTCCGTCCTCGTTTATGGGTACCTCCCCCTTGTAACCATCTTTGTGGCGATAGCTCAGGTACATATCCCACCCAGACAGGTTTTTGTCGAGCAGTGGCGTCCACTCCACTTTCGGGTAGAACGAACTGATGCCGAACATGCAGGCTACTACAAAGGCACAGGCTATCAGCCCTTTGATAATTTTAGATAAATTTTTCATAGTTAATCTGAGATGATGTTAATAATTGAAAGAAGCTTATTAATTGCACTTTCTCCCTTTGCCAGTTAGACGACGGTACACCAATTCTAAAGTGGGTTCGGAGACTCACACCCACTGAGCATCGCGGGATGGATTCCCACGCCCGGTGACTATCTTGAGAACTGCTTCATCTTGAGGCAGGAAAGTGTTCTCAAAACTAGAAAAGAGAGCATGCTGCAGCCTTGTACAAATTCATCTTTTTGCGGTATAACGACTCAATTCTTTGTACTTTCATTCTATGAGACGCTATATCCAGTATGAGCCCTTCAACATTTACCTGTTCGACACCAGCAAATGGGAGCACCTGGTTCACAAGCATAGTTACTTTGAGGTTATCTTAATCCGGAGCGGGAGCGGCCTCCATGTCATAAACGACAACACGGTACTGTACACAGCTGGCGATGTGTTTTTACTCGGACCAGAAGACTACCATTATTTTGAGATTCAGGAGCACACCACCTTCTGCTATATCCGGTTTACAGAGGTTTACATCAAAGACCAGGCTATCCTGAAAGTACCTGACTGGATGCGAATGATTGAGTTTATCCTGAACTCCCCTTATCAGTGTGAAGGGACTATTGTGACAGACGCTGAAGAAAAGCAGCACCTCGACCGATTGCTTTCGGTGCTGCTCTATGAATATGATAATCGGGAAGAGAGCTCCTATGAGCTGATCATGCACAGCATCATGCAGGCCATGCTGGGCATACTAGAAGCTATCTCAAAAATACCTAAGCATTATCTTCATGCACGCGAGCAGCAGGAATGCCAGGTAATTATCAGCCTTCTTTTCCTGTCTGACCAAGGTTCTT
>NZ_BAAGXV010000033.1:0-103453 GCF_054779655.1 Pontibacter brevis | reverse complement strand
AAAGGCGATATCTTCTCCCACTGTTCGTCAGTTAACTCGTATCGTCTCATGACTTACTAACAAGCTAACAGGGTCTTTCGTTTGATTCATCAGACACAGCCTAGTTGATTGGCTAAGGGTGTCTTGCCAAACTTGAGTTTGGATCGGTTGGGTTTGGCCGCTATTATTATCTGGTTTGGAAGTGATTCTCCTTATCCATTCGCAGCCACTCAGCATCGCCAGCAAAATTACTGGCAGCAAAATTCTCTTGATCATAGAAGGATATTGCATATAGATGAATTTTAATTACCGAGCATTTTTGCGAAGATGCGACTATCTACCTGCACCCCGACGAAAAAACCTATCCCGACTTCCTGATATAGTTTTTCATCGAGTTCTCCAGTGAATACGGTTTTGCCAAATTCGAACTTATCATAATCTACCCCTCTAATTTTTTGCCTTTCAGCGATGTCTGCACCGAACACGATAGAACCGCCTATCGCAAAATCATATTGAAGACCTAAATAGAGATTTTCAAAATTCTTATCGCTTGAGGCAATTGTGGTGCCCACAACTATGCCAGCTCTATCTCTAAGGCTCTTCCAGCCCGGCATCATTAGACTATTTCTGCCCCACGGATATAGAGTTGCCATAAGTGCTAACGTAGCGTTTCCTTGCGGATTGTCAGCTAGAAGGGTGGATTCACCAGCATCATTATTGAGTGGAATTACCTTTACGTTGGTTGGATTTTTTAATGTAGAAAAAACAAAACCAGTACCAACGCTTGCGTGAATTGTTTTTGAAATCTTTACTGTATGTGTGTCTAATGTAGTAGCAACTCCTCCTGTAACACGCCTTATTGTGAATGTTACCTCATCGGTAAAGGGACCGACGATAGGAAAGTCTTGCCTTTTTATAACAGGTGTTAATGCCGCAACGCCTCCATCTATATACAAAGTTGGCTGATAATCTCCTTCAGCGGCAAAAAAGTAGGGATCTGTATTGTTGCTTGAGTGGAAGAGGTGAACCTGAAACGTATTTTTATCTGTGGCAGTCGTAGGGTAGCCCACCAAAATCAAACTGCCATCTTCAAACATAAAAAGATGGATTATGCCATCTTGTACATATAGGTTTGTTTTTAAATTACGATCTATATTTAGTGTATTGTTAGCATAATCTTTCGCCGCGGTTTCAGCATCTTGCTTAGAGTCTTGGCCATGGGACGCAAAGGATCCCCCTATTAGGCAGAGTAATAATATAAGTCCTTTCATAGGAATGAGTTTATAAAGTTTGAGGATTGGTATAAGTACAAAAAAATATACGTTAAATTAAATCCAAAGATTTTATAATTTCATTAAATGTTCTTAAAATATAAGGTGTTAGGTCAATTCGTGATAAAATTTCCACGAGAAGCCCCCCCGGGTCGTGGGGACCGGGGGCTTCTCAGGGCGGGGCATCAAGTGTATCACTTGGAATTTGCCGTACTACTTCTTCCTTCCCAATGAATTTTGCTTTCACGCTCTCGGCTGTGATATTCTCCCCAGACTCAAGCAGGAGGCGGTGGGCCTCAAAGACCTTCGCCTGTAATGTGTAAAGGTAGGTATTAAAAGAAATAATGGTTTCTTTTGTGCCTGAGACCCTGCCCGAGGAGAAGTTCCACCTGTTTGGCTTGCACTCCCTTCCTGTGGAGATCTCTGCCCGTTTTCCTGCAATGGTGATGCGAGGTAGATAGGCACAGGGCCGGAGGAATATTTCTTTGGCTTTTTGAGGTAGAAGAGGACTCTGATGCGCTTGCTCATGGCTTTGCGGCTTAAAGGTTAGACAAGATAGCCTTGCAGCCGAACTGACACAAGATGTACAGGAGGTGTACATCTTGTGCTTCAGAATGTTATGCGTGATTCGGTGAGTAAATAAAACTGATGAAATGACTCACTGAATCGTTCTCTTTATTTCGGGAGAAGCTAAAAGATTCGAAAAGCCTCTAAAAAGCAAAAGCCTGCAAACAGTAAGTTTGCAGGCTTTTAGCTGAATTCAGTATTTGAATTGTAGACCTTAGTATTGAATTATCGAACCATATCCACAAAGATTTGGAAGCTGTGGATAAGTATCTGCAGATGGGAGAGGGGCAATAAACACCCTCTTCTACAATAGCCTATTTATCAAAAAGGTGTTATGGGGAGCCTTTCCAACCATCTCCTTATAAAGCTTAACCAAGCTATTCTTCAGAGATAGGATAATAAATTAAAAGGAGCGTCGAATCAGTGATTTTGGAGCGAAGGTCTCAATGGGTAACCTACAAACGGTTTTGAGCCTATATGCTTTCAATGACCTTTTCAAGTTTCTGGCTCACTTCTTTGGCTATGGCTTCTAAGTCAGCATTGCCTATGGCTGACATGGATTCCATTGGGTTGATAGCGGTTACCTCCACCTCTCCGTTCTCATGTTCCTGCACCAGCACGTTGCAGGGCAGCATCACGCCGATTTTATCTTCCTGCCCGATTGCCTCATAGGCAAGCTTCGGATTACAGGCACCCAGGATTTTATACTCCCTGAAATCCACATCGAGCTTTTCCTTGAACTTCTCTTTGAGATCAATCTCTGATATCACGCCGAAGCCCTCGTTGCCAAGAGCGGCTCTGGTCTTCTCTAATGCATCCTGGTAACTGTAGTTTACTTTTTTGGTGATGTGGTAGTTCATAGCGAAAATATCAACGGTGTTTCCTTTACTACGAGAAGATGATGCGCGTGTTTACGCACCAGTAAATACATTTATCGGCTGCAGGAACAGCATGGGCCCTTGCTCCTGCAGGGTTATAAAAGCATGCAGCCTGCCAGTGTAACAAAAGTCACTGTATGCGCCGCCTCCATCACCTTCCTTTGCAGATGATACCTGCTCTGGGATGAAAGCATCACAGGCAGGTAGTGCTTTCACTTCATGCCTCATGCCACTATGTACTTAAAACGGCTATTAGCATCTTTATTTATCGCTATAACATGCATCCTCCCACTGGCAGTGCTGGGGCAGGAGCATCTCCGTGCGGGCAGCGCCGACACCTCTGAAGTTAGGAGCATACAGGAGTTTTTTGCAAAGAGCGAGCTGCACGGGCATGTACGTAATTACTTTATGGCCACCTGGAACTACGGGCAACTCTCTGACCACTATGCCAATGCTATCGGCGCAGAGGTAGGCATCCGGACAGCTTCTTTTCATGGGTTTAGCGTGGGCATTTCCGGCATATTCACCTACAACGCCTTTTCCAGCAACCTGAGTGGGAGGGACCCAGTCGCCAATAAGTATCCTGTTACAGAGGTGGAACTGTTTGACGTGGAGGATCCTGGAAACAAAGACAACCTGGACAGGCTGGAATCGGCTTACCTGGAATACAGCTCTAAAAGGTTACGCGCTAAGATAGGCAGGTTCGGCTTTGCTTCCCCGCTTATCAACCCGCAGGACACCCGCATGAAACCCTACACGGCGCAGGGGGCGCAGCTGCAGGTGCCTATTCGGAAACACACGCTTCTGACGTTGGCATGGCTGGATCATTTCTCTCCCAGGAGCGTGGTGGAATGGCAAAAGGCAAGCCACACGATTGGGTTGTACGCTGTAGGAGTGAACGTGGATGGAACACCTTCCCGGTACCGGCACAAAGTGGAAACGAAAGGAGTAGCCATAGCTGGACTTGGGGCAGGTGCACCCGGAAAAGTACAGGGGCAGGCATGAAACTACTGGATTGAGAATGTCTCAAATACCGGCTATGCCAGGTTGTCCGTGCCCGCAGGCGAACACATGGACGTTGGGGTTGAGGCACTGCACCAGTTCCAGGTGGGAAACGGGGGGCACAGCAGCGCAGACACGGCGTACTTCCCTGACCAGCAAGGCTGGCTGGCCGGTGCTACCCTGAACTACAGGAAAAGCAGCTGGCGGCTATCCCTCAATTATCTGCACACGGGCGGCAGCGGACGGTTCACCTTTCCAAGGGAATGGGGGCGGGAGCAGTTCTTCGCCACGCTTCCAAGAGGTCGCCTGGAAGGTACCGGGACAGCTGACTTGCTGGTGCTGAAAGGCAGAAATAACTGGACACCGAGCCTCTTCTCTGAACTCTCCATTGCCAGGGCCTGGTTGCCTGAAATCGGTGACTATGCCCACAACAAGTACGGCAGCGTGTCCTACTGGAGTGCAGTGCTTGACCTGAACTACAGGCCTTCTTACCGTCCGCTGCAGGGCCTCGTGTTTCGGCTATTGTACGTGGCAAAAGTATCACCGGGAGTGGAGGTGCCTGTAAGCAGGATGTTCTACAGCACGAACTACCAACAAGTAAACTTCGTGACGCAGGTTTCCTTTTAAAGCAGCGGGACAGCAGCGTGTTCTTTCTCTGCCTGTGTGACAGAAGTCACAGACAGGTCCCGGTTAAAGCGTAGACTTTGTTGGCTACGCCGGTTCTGGAGTACGGGATAAAAATCAGTCTCTGCCTGCTTTTTACCGTTAAAAGAAAAGAAGTGCCACTTTCTGGGGGTGTTGCAGCGGGCTAACCTGGCACACATGTCCTCATCGGCTGTTTGGAAGGCTGAAAACCTCCAAATCCGTCAGGCTGGTGCTTTTAACAGTGACTTTATTACGGGTTAAGAGAACCTGGAAGTAGTAAACAAAATATCTGACTAAGCTTCATTTATATGCCTATTGAACTTCCACTTATCACAGATCCTGTTTTGCTTGAAGAGATAGAAAAGAACGGCAAAATTCAGGAGTTTGAGCCTGGGCAGGCCATTATTGAGCCGGGGCAGTATGTTAAGATGGTGCCCATCATCCTGGAGGGGTCTGTTAAAGTGATGCGGACCGATGAGGAAGGGCATGAGCTGCTGCTCTACTACATCGGAGGCGGGGACACCTGTGCCGTTTCCCTGACCTGTTGCAGTACGTCAAATCCCAGCGACATCAAGGCAGTGGCGGAGGAAAGAACAAGGGTGTTGGGAGTTCCTGTCCGGAAGCATGAGGAGTGGACGAATGAGTTTCGCCAGTGGAAGGACTTTGTCGCCATGACCTACCAGAAGCGCTTTCAGGAGATGCTGAGGGCCATTGATGACGTGGCCTTCAGGAAAATGGATGAGCGTCTGCTGCGGTACCTGGTGGTTAAGTCAAAGCAGTTGAAGACGCTGGAACTGTCAGTGACACACCAGGAAATCGCCAGTGAGTTGGGCACCTCCCGGGAGGTTATCTCCAGGCTGCTCAAGCAACTGGAGAACCGCAAGCTGGTGGAGCTGGAAAGAAACAAAATCTTTGTGCGCGATGATCTGGAACAATTCCTCGAGAACCTTTCCCGCTAAGTCGGCCTCTGTTTATACTGGACTATAAACAAGGGGCTTAAGCTCCTTTCGTAAGGATCTGTAAAGGTCTTCTTCCGGTAACCGTCCCTCATAATAGTTTCCTGTTAATAATTTCCTGTTTTTCCTAAGTGCGACAAAAGGGAGCGTGAGCCCCAATGTGACAAGAGTCACAGACATTGCCTTGTATGGTACCTACCTTTGTATCATAAATTCAAGCAAACGGAAAACGATACGAACATGAAAATAAAGCAATTTGAAGACAAGGGACTGGCGCACTACTCTTATGCTGTGCTCAGTGAATGCGAACGGGAAATAGTACTCATAGACCCTGCCCGCGATCCGCAGCCCTACTATGACTATGCAGCGGCAAGCAACGCAAAAATCGTGGGGGTGATAGAGACGCACCCGCACGCGGATTTTGTGAGCTCGCACCTGGAGATACACCAGCAGACCGGCGCCACGATTTACGCCCACAGCCTGGTAGGGGCAGACTACCCGCACCAGGCCTTTGATGAGGGCGCTGTGCTGGAACTGGGTAAAATAAAGCTCAGGTCCTTGCACACGCCCGGTCACTCCCCGGACGGCATCAGCGTTGTGCTGGAGCACGAGGAAAAAGACAAGGCAGTGTTCACGGGCGATACGCTTTTCATCGGTGACGTAGGACGCCCGGACCTGCGGGAGAGTGCGGGCAACATCACAGCGAAAAGGGAAGAGCTGGCCCGGCAGATGTACCACAGCACCCGTGAAAAACTGATGAAGCTGGGCGATGACGTGGAGGTGCTTCCAGCCCACGGCGCAGGCACCCTCTGCGGAAAGGGGCTGAGCGAGGCTAACAGCAGCACCATTGGCGCGGAGAAGTTCGGGAACCCTGCCCTGCAGGAGATGAGCGAGGAGGCTTTTGTGAAAATGATTACAGAGGACCAGCCTTTCATCCCGAAGTACTTTGGCTATGATGTGGACCTGAACAAAAAAGGGGCGCCGGCTTACCGGGAGTCCCTGCAAGGGGTAAGAATCCTGGAGAAGAACGCGGTGCCTGAGGCGGGTATTCTGGTAGTGGACGGACGGCCACAGGAGCAGTTTAAAAAAGGCCATATAGCAGGTGCCATCAATATCCAGAACGGAGATAAGTTCGAGACCTGGCTGGGCAGCATCGTGGGGCCAGACGAAAAGTACTACTTAGTCGCAGCGTCAGAAGAAGCCTTGAACCAGCTAATGGAGAAAGCCGCTAAGATAGGTTATGAACTGTTAGTGGAGGGGGCCATTGTGTATGACAAGGAAGGCGGTAAAGCAAGCGAGGCTTTCGACAAAGAGACTTTCAAGGCTGAAGAGAACGGCTTTACCGTGGTTGACATCCGCAACAGCAGTGAGACAAAGGCCGGTATGTTCTTTGATGAAGCCATCAACATTCCTTTGCCAGAGCTAAGGGAACGAGCCAAAGAGATTCCGACAGACAAGCCCGTGGTGGTACACTGTGCCGGAGGATACCGTTCTGCAGCCGGAAGCAGTATTCTGGAAGGCATGCTCCCGGTAAAAGTGCTGGATATGAGTGAAGCAGTGACAGCGTTAAAAAACAAATAGGGGGTTTTGAAGGAGGCGCTTATTAGAAGCGCCTCCTTCTTTTACAGCTGACAGGTACTCATCCTCCTGCCAGCTGGAGGCTGTAGGCCACCTGACGATAAAGCTAAACAGGCTATGAAGGACCATAATTTTTGGGATAACCGGTATACCCAGTCTCCGGACCTGTATGGGGCATCCCCCAACCAGTACTTCCAGGAGAAGATAAATCAACTCCGGCCGGGACGCTTGCTGATACCCGGAGAAGGGGAGGGGAGGCAGGCTGTCTATGCAGCACAGCAAGGCTGGCAGGTGACCGCCTTTGATGCGAGCAGGGTGGCAGTAAGGCATGCCCTGCAGAAGGCGGAAGGTCTGGGCCTGCAGCTAAATTACCACCATAGTAAAGCAGAGGATTTTCACTACGGGGAAGCGTATTATGATGCTGCAGCGCTGATATTCTTTCATTTACCCCCTGCTTTGCGTGTGGAGGCTCACGAGAAAGTTGCTGCTTCCGTGAAGCCAGGAGGGTATCTGATAATAGAAGGATTTCATCCAAAGCAGCTGGAATATTCATCCGGCGGCCCGCAGGATAAAGAAATGCTTTACACACGCGGGATGCTGGTGCAAGATTTCCCGGAATGGGAAGTCCTGGAAAACCTTGAAGGAGAAGTCTTGTTGAGGGAAGGCAGCGGCCATGCCGGGACAGGATATATCTCCCGGTTGTTTGCCAGAAAAAGGCTTTGAGCCTTACATGGTCAGGGAAACCCTTGATATCCACAGCTCCTTTATGCTACATAGATGAGGGTGAAGCACTGCGGGTGTCTATCCAGTAAGGCTGATACACCTACCGGACATGAAGCTGCAGGCTTTTGAGTGTGATAAATGTCACTGTGGCGCATCAGGGCATGCGCTACCTTTGTATCAACATTTACAGGTATCTGAATGAAGAGCAGATATTAATCATATAAGCACATTAAAACCAATATCAAAGAATGGAAAGTTTAATTGAATGGATGAGCCAACCGTGGCCCTGGTATGTGGCGGGTCCGTTAATCGCCTTGACGATGGTGCTGCTGCTGTTTGTCGGCAAGAGCTTTGGCGTATCGGACACCCTGAGGACAACCTGCGCCATTGGGGGAGGGGGCAGGGTGAGTGACTTCTTTGACTTTGACTGGAGAAAACAGGTCTGGAACCTCATTTTCGTTTTAGGCGCCGTCATCGGCGGGTTTATCGCCTCTACCTGGCTGCAGCAGCCTGAGCCGATTCCGCTTGCGCAGGACACAGTGATGAAGCTCCAGGAGCTTGGCATCAGCAATCCGGGGGCAGACTACCTGCCGGAGGAAATCTTCAGCTGGGAGAGCCTTTTTACGCTGCGGGGCTTCGTGATGCTGGTCATCGGTGGGTTCCTCATTGGTTTCGGGGCACGCTATGCGGGGGGGTGTACCTCTGGGCATGCCATCAGTGGCCTGAGCAACCTGCAGGTCCCTTCGCTGATTGCCGTGATAGGCTTCTTTATCGGGGGCCTTATCATGACCTACCTGCTGCTCCCAGTTATTCTTACACTTTAAAGCGAAAGACAACATGAAGTTTTTAACCTATCTGTCAATCGGTACCTTGTTTGGTATCATTATGACCAAGTCGCAGGCCATCTCCTGGTACAGAATCTATGAGATGTTCCGCTTCGACTCCTTCCACATGTACGGCATCATCGGGTCAGCCGTCATCCTGGGGATGTTAAGCGTGGCCCTCATCAAGAAATACAAGCTCCGCTCGACTACCGGTGACCCCATTACGTTTTCGCCCAAGAACATGAGCATTCCCCGCTACCTCTTTGGCGGCACCATCTTCGGCCTGGGATGGGCCATGACAGGTGCCTGCCCCGGGCCGATTTACACGCTCATTGGGAATGGGTACAGCGTGATTCTGGTGGTGCTGTTTAGCGCCATCCTGGGCACGATGGCCTATGGTATTCTTAGAAAAAGGCTTCCTCATTAGGGGAAGCTTTTTTTATAAAGGTTTTAAGTTCGTTTCATGAGGCAGTCAGCACCTGTCGTATTCTTTTGGCCTCCCGTGACACGGAGGCCTTTGTTTTGTTTTAAGTCACTAGGGGAACAACCTCACCCTTCCTGCCGAAAGTGTATAGTATCCACTGGTTTTACCCTGCAGGCGGGTTCAGTCCCTCTTCTTTCCTGTGTGATATAAGTCACTGTACCCGCCTGCAGGCTTCTCTACCTTTGTATCACAAAATAAGACAACACAGAGAATGGAAATTTTAGGATACATCGCGGCCCTGGTTATCGGGCTTTCACTGGGGCTCATTGGCGGGGGAGGCTCTATCTTGACGGTACCGGCCCTGGTTTACCTGCTGGGCCTGAGCCCTGTCATCTCAACAGCCTACTCGCTCTTTATCGTAGGGCTCACCAGCCTGGTAGGGAGCTATAAATTTTACAAAAGAGGACTGGTCAGCCTCAAGACAGCGCTGGTTTTCGGGCTTCCCTCCATTGTGGCGGTCTATGCCACGCGCCGCTACATTGTGCCGGCCATCCCGGAGAGCATCTTCACGATTGGCGGCTTTGAAGTAACAAAGGGAATCATGCTCATGCTGCTGTTTGCGGGACTCATGGTCTTTGCCTCCATCAGCATGATCAGGCAAGACAAAAAGTCAAACGGCACTGCCGACGAGAACATAGACCAGGACATAGTAGACGAAAACCGTAAGCCAGTGAAAGCTGAAGAGCCGAAGTTCAACTATGGCGGCATTCTGGCCGAAGGGGCCGTAGTGGGCACGCTGACGGGCCTGGTGGGGGCAGGGGGCGGTTTCCTGATCATCCCGGCGCTGGTGCTCTTCAGCAAGCTGGATATGAAGCTGGCAGTGGGTACTTCCCTGCTTATCATCGCGGCAAAGTCACTGTTCGGGTTTATCGGCGACATCTACAACTACGAGATAGACTGGGCCTTCCTGGGTGTATTCTCATCGCTCTCCATTGTCGGCATCTTCCTGGGGTCTTTCCTGTCCACGAAGGTGCAGGCAGACAGGCTCAAGACGGCCTTCGGCTGGTTTGTGCTGGTGATGGGCGTTTACATCATCGGAAAAGAGCTGTTCTTTTAATAGCGGAGCATGCGTCCCTGCTGTGTAACTAATGTCACTGAACGGGGGCCTGACAGCGCGTACCTTTGTAGAGTATTGAGTTTTAAACCAAATAAAGAGATAAAAGCCATGTGCAATATTTTTAAATCCGCTCCCAAGAACTACGAAGACCTGGACGGGAGCACATTCAAATCAAAGTATCAAGATTCACCGAAGGCCGAGCTGCTGGACGTGCGGACTGCCGGGGAATTCAGCGCGGGCACCATTAAAGGAGCCAAGAACCTGGACGTTACCTCTTCTCAGTTTCAGTCGGCACTAAAGACGCTGGACAAGGACAAGGAGTACTATGTGTTCTGCCGCAGTGGCAACCGGAGCGGCTCGGCTTGTCAGATGCTCTCAGACCAGGGCTTTAAGGCCTACAACCTAGCCGGTGGCGTGGGGTCCTGGCCACGCTAAATAAAGCGACAGCGTATAACAGGAGACCTGATTCAGCGCGGGTAGCCTTCGGTTGAACCCAGAAGGCTACCCGCGTTACCTGTTAAGCAAAAGATACGCAGGAGGTTTGGCAACCAATCCGTTTTTAGTGGCTATCGGTGTCAAGTGGCCGCTCTCCTGCGCTACCGGTATTTACCTGGAATTGTTAGATAATAGGAAAGATGGAAGAAACGAAATTGGGCTTGAAAGAGAACGCAGCACAGTTCTGGCTGCTGGTGCTCATCAACGGATTTGTGGGTGCGATGGTAGGCTTGGAGCGCTCCGTTATCCCGGACTTTGCCGAATCCGTTTTTGGCATCAGCGGGCATACGGCGCTTCTTTCCTTTATCGTAGCTTTCGGTCTTGCCAAGTCCATCGCCAATCTCATGATGGGCCGCCTGGCGACAAGGTATACCCGCAAGCAGTTGCTGCTCACAGGCTGGCTGTTTGCACTGCCGGTACCGTGGCTGTTGCTGTATGCGGACAGTTGGGGGTGGGTTATCTTTGCCAACCTGCTGCTGGGGCTAAACCAGGGACTTGCCTGGTCGGCGACGGTGGTGATGAAAATAGACCTGGTCGGGGAGAGGAACCGTGGCTTGGCGATGGGCATCAATGAGTTCGCCGGTTACCTGGCCGTGGGGCTGGTGGCGTTTCTGGCGGGGTACATTGCCTCCGCCACGGGAGAGGTCACGTATGCGTTCGTGCCGGGCATCGGTTTTTCTATAGCGGGCTTGCTGCTGACTATCTTCTTCCTCCGTGACACGCACGGACACGTAAAGGTGGAGGCAGCGCAAACCAGTATTCCCTTACTAGGCAGCATCTGGAAAGACACGACCTGGCGCCATGCTAACCTGGGCTCTGTCACGCTCAATGGTTTTGTGAACAACCTGAACGACGGGATGCTGTGGGGCCTGCTGCCGGTCTTGCTGGCCACAAAGGGCTACTCACTGGCAGAGATTGGTTTGCTGGCAGGTATTTACCCTGTGGTGTGGGGACTGGGGCAGCTGTTGACAGGAAAGCTTGGGGACATGTACTGCAAAAAGCAACTGCTTACCTTGGGCATGCTGCTACAGGGAATGGCTATTGCGCTTTTACTTATTGCCGGTTCTTACCCTCTACTGGTAACAGCACTTGTTGTGCTCGGTGCCGGAACGGCCCTGGTGTACCCGAACTTCCTTTCGGTGGTGGCCGAAAATACGCACCCAAACCAGCGTCCGCAGAGCCTGGGTATCTTCCGGTTCTGGCGCGACTTCGGCTATGTGGCAGGGGCCGTGGCAGCGGGTGTGTTCAGTGACTTGTTTGGTTTGGAAGCCGTGTTGCTTGGGACTGCCCTGCTTACAGTTGGCGCAGGCGTACTATCCGAAGTGAGAATGTGTTGCACAAAGAAAATGCTCTGGCAAAGCAAAACGTGTGCTCCCCACTTGTGCTAGGGAGTGTAATAGATTAACTTCACATGACCAGAACCATGGTTGGAACAGGAATGGAATGACTGTCAATGCAAGTGCTAATTCAAAGTCTGCCTTAAGAAATTGGTTTTTCTCATTTATCATTACGATTTGATGATGCAGGATATTTCAGGTATGTCAGGAAAACACCCACAAATACAAGAGCTAGTCCTGTTAAATCTATCATTTGCACTTTGTCGCCAAAGGCCATCCATGCCATGAGCATTGTAACCGGCGGCCCCAGGTAAAACAGAGAAGCGACTTTTGTGGCATCAAGGCGGTCAATCAAAATCCACATCAGGGTATAAGCGCCGAGTGAAACGCATAATGTGAGCCAAATTAATGCCATAACAAAAACAGGATTCCATTCAACTGATAACTTCTCACCTACAACTGCTGGCACAATCAAGGCTAAAGTTGTTGCCAGGCCTTGGTAAAAAAGTGATAAACCTATAGGAACATTCACATAGTCTTTTTTTAGGCTGATTTTACGCTGAAAAAGACTAGCGGCTGTTATAGCAATGACCGAGCCCAATGGAATTAACCACGCGAAAACCTCAGAAGAATCATGAAAGTTTATCCGAAAAACGACAGGAATAGCCACACCTGTAAACCCAATAAACAAACCCAGCCATCGGTTCCAAGGTGTTGGCTCTCCAACCACCACACCGGACAGGGCTCCTGTTGCTAATGGCTGCAGCGCAACTACAAGTGCCACAATTCCGGCCGGTACGCCATAATCAATGGCAAGGAGTGCGCACGAAAGCCAAACCCCATGCGCAAGTACACCAATCAACATTTGCTGCCAGGCATAACGCCATCCAACCCAATAAAAATGATTCGTAACATTTAAGTAAAGGAAAACAAGCACTGTTAAAGCCAGGTAGCGATAGAACAACAAGGTAAATGTTCCGGTATAATGCAAACCATACTCAGCGGCAATAAATCCTGAGTTCCAAAAGAACACAAAGCCAATTATTAACCAGAAGTTTTTATGTTTGATATTTAATTGCAAAAAATTATGGTTTTTCTTATAAGCACTTGTTCAGTCTTTATAGCTGTATAGCTGCAAATTTAAATAACTCACCTTGCAAAAAGTAATTCTTTTCTAATTAAATGACCCATCTGGCTACTTCTAAATCATTCTATAGCCATTCTGAGCCCCGGCGGCTCAGCAACAGGTGGTAACAAAAGGCAGCGACACGACCATTTACAGCCGACTTCTTGCAAAAATCAGTGTGTTCCTCTACTTCAACAGCTTCTTGTGCCTGCATGAAAGGTATTTTCCTCCTATCGCATCCTGAAGGTACCGGTGTAGGAATCGCAGCCCTATTCAATGGTGCTGTCCCGCAAAACGTGGGAATGACAAGATCGTGGAATCTACAGCGCTACCTGCCTCTGCAGCCTATATGGCGTCTCATTTTGCCGTCTCACAAATCAAATCTAATTTTTGTATGAAGAGATGAGTAGGTGACACCGTTCATGATATTGTGAACAGTGGGTTCATAAGCTGGCTGCCTGATAGGTTCGCCTAAAGGCAAATAGCAGTGGTGGGCATTAAGAGGAGGCAAACAACAAAAACTTTACCTCCTCTAAAAAAGTGTTTATTGGCCTAATTAAGAGGTGTAAAAAAATAGGTGGCGGTTTCAGTGTTCGAGTTATAAGATAAATACCCTCAGTGACTGCTGAGGGTGTTTTATGTAGACAGAAGGCGTGAATTTACAGACCATATCTACGGGAATTTAGCTTTGATAGGTGATTTTGCAATACAGTTTTTAACATAGAACCTTAAGGCATAGTTTGTCATGGAGTGTCCGGCAGCGCCAGCAGGAAATCGGCTAAATCAAGCCCTTCTTCCCTTTGCCGCTCATTGGCAACACGCTCCAGTACGTCCGAGACCGTGTATCGGAAAATCACCCGCAGCTCCTGAGCTTTCTCTTTCCACTTCTCGTAACCTCCTAAATCCGGGAAGAGCGTGACATCCCTGCCCTTGAGCACGCGGCACCGCTCCGCCGTGAGCATTGAGAGGCCTCCTATTGCCAGCCAAACATAGCGGGGCAGCAGCAGTGAGCAGATAGTAGCCGTTTTCTCGCTCTCCACCACGGCCACCGGCTTGTTTGGAAATAGCCTGAGCAGGTGCTCTCCGAACAGGCACTGCCTGAGGCTAAACTCCTCTTCATCCAATGCCTTGTGCACCCAGGAGAGATGCGCGTACGGCTTCTTCACCCTTTTGCCAGTAGCCCTGTCGTAGAGCATGATCTTGCCCGTTCTGACCTTTCCCTCTGTGTCTACCTGCCAGAAGATCGTGGCCCCCGGCCACTTTTTGGACGTGCCGATGTGGTAGCGCAGGATCATTGCCTCTGCGCTGTCCTTTCCGAACCTGTCTTTTAAAAAGAGCGCGAAGTTATTCTGGCTGTAGTGCCTGCGACTCTCTTTGAACTTCTCTGTGGGGATGTAGGAGGCAGGCTGCTGTATGCTTGCTTGTTGTCTCTGAGCGTGATGTGCAGTATGGCTCTTGCCGTCTGCGGTGTGTGCCCATGGCTGGCTATCGCCCTTCCGTAGGTGCGGGTTATCGGCAAAGTACTGCCTGGGGGTGTAGTGGTAGCCGCACTTGCTCTCCCGGTTACAGCTGCCCACGCTCTCATGCAGGTGCCGGCCTGTCTCGGTGTCGATGTAGCGCGTGAACTGCCTTTTCCTCCCGCAGCTGGGGCAGGAGAAGCGGGTGTTTTTACCGTTGCCGTATGGCTCCAGGGTGAATCTGTGTGTTATCATAGCGGTGATAAGATATGAAAAGAAGGTTGCACTTTCGGCACTTCGTGCACTTTGCTTGATGAAAGTGCTCAAAGTGCCGAAAGTGCAACTGTGTTAAAGTAGTTTCTCATACTGGCCGTGCGCCGGCCTTGCAAACAAGGTCTTCTCGGTCAGGAACTTCTTGAAGGTGCGGTCCGGCATCCCGAGCCGGTGTGCCGTTGCCAGGCCCTCGGCGGTGGAGAAACCCTGCGGAAGCTGCTCGTAGAGCCTTCTTTTGCCGTTGTCAAAGCGGTCCAGCGGGTCCTCCCGGTGCACGATGCGCTGCACCACCTGCGCCGTCTTCCTGAAGTACTCCACAAGCTTGATGGCCCCCTCCACCGCTTTCTCCTCTATCGCCGCCTTCTCTGCCTCGTTGCAGCTGTAGGCCATCAGCTGCAGGACGAGGGCAAGGCGAATGGTGTAGGGCTCCAGCTTAGTGTAGACGCCCTTCAGCGCCTCGCTCTCGGCTGCGTTGCACAAGTCTGTGTTGCGGCCCTGCCACTCCTGCAGCCTTGCCCAGGCGCTAGGGGTAAAGCACAGCTGACGCGGCACGGGCGTGCCCCACTCGTCTGCCTCCAGCTTTAGCTCCAGCAGAAAGGAAAGGTATTTCTCCCAGTTGTAGGTGTGTACCGGGTCAAGCGCGGTGTCGCTCCAGCGCTCCTTTCTCACATCCTCGGGCATGGCAAACAGGAAGCGGTCCAGGAAGCCGTTGTCAGACTTCCCGTCCTTGGAGAGCTGCAGCAGCACCCCGTTCTGGATGGTGCCGATGATGGGGATGAAAGGCCGCCTGATGCGAAGCGACATCCTGGAGAGGCGGTCTACGCTCACGGACTTTCCGCTCCAGGCGCTGAGCCAGAACTCTGTCTCCCCGCCGCTGGAGTAGCGGTTAAGGTTCTTGATGAAGCCGGCCAGCTCATCCACCTGCACGCAGACGCCTCTGCTGTTGTGGCTGTGGGCCTCGGTGAGCGCCTCCTGGGTGAAGTCGGAGACAAGTATCTTCTTTAGTACGGGCTTCTCGGGCTCTTCCTGCTGAGCCGGGTCTCGCTGCCTTTTAGAGAGCCCCTGCAGCATCTCGTACTCCCTTCGCTCCTGGGCATAGAGGTGGTAGGACCGGTCATCCCGCCTTGCCAGGGGCTCAAAGGCAAAGGAGAGGGGATGGCTTTTGTTAGAGCCCGGCGGGGCCACCAGCGCCGCGTACAGCACCGGGCTTTCCTGCCAGCCCTGCATCACCTGCGCCGTGTGGCTGTTTCCGATGGCCGTGGCGGCGGCAGTAAGCATGGAAGTGGCCGTGAAATCCACTGGGAAGCGAAGGCTTTTGTTCGTGGCCCTGATGATGGCCTGCACGGGCTCGGGGAAGGCCTCCACGGGGAAGGCATTCTGCTCTTCTCTCTGCTGGGCGCAAGGAGTGTCTTCCGGGGTGAGGTAGGGGCCTTTCCGGAGCTCGGTCAGGAGCCGGTCTGCTTGCTCAAAGTCAGGGGTGATGTTTGGTGCATCTTGGTAAGTGTTGGCTAGCATCATGTGCATTTTTTGTTTGAGGGTTTGAAAATGCATATTTCGGAAGCGCCGCGTCGCCAAGTCGTACCGGGTATCGGTGCAGGTATTTGCTTTGCCTGTAAGAGGTTGAAGATCAGAGGTTATTTTTTTTGTTTTCCCTCATGCCTTTGAACCTGGGGGTATATTTGCCGGTGAAGACCTTAGCGTAGGAGGCCTCTCCCGTGTCCTCATCCTTGTAGGGCTTGAACAGTTGACCGATGGAGTCACCGCCAGTGAAGCAGGACTGCACGGTCTCGGTGATCTTTTCCCGGATCCAGCCCTTTCGCTCCAGCTCGATTAGCAGCTCTGCCAGCTCTTTCTGGCTGCCCAGCCACTCCATTCTTTTCAGTTCCCTGATTGGCTGCCGGGTTGTGTGCCGCAGCGCATGTTCCTGCTGTTCTTTGAGGCTGTTTTCATAGCCGTTTATGAACAGCTCCGGGAATACGCGTTTACCGATCCTCTCCGCTGCCTCGTTCTGGCGCTCATACTCCTCAACCGCCTTGCTGTTGGCAGCCTCCAGCGCCATCTGCTCCTCCCTGAACTCGGGCTCGTATGTGTTGACCAGTGCCTTCAGCGTGTAGTACCTGAGCAGGAACCTCGCCACACGGTTATATTTGCCCGTTTCCTCTTCCAGGCTGCTTAGCGCGCTTAGCCAGTACCAAAGCATCTCCTGGCTGATGTTCTCCAGCTCGTCGTCTACCGCCTCAGCAGTCAGCTGCTTCACGCCTGTGAAGTCTGTTCCCTGGGCCGCACTGACCGCTTTTGACACGGCGTTCCGCCTGTCGAACATGTATGCGTTCTCGAAAGCTGTGATGAGCTGGAGCAGCTGCGGAACATCAACATAGCTCCTGTACAGGATGCCCACGGTGTAGAGGATGTGTAGGAAGGCACTCCCTTTGTAGCCGGCATGCTCCAGGCGCGTTTTGAGCCGCTGCAGCACAGCCTGCCTGTACCTGTCCTCCAGGCGCCAAAAGTAGCGGTCTATATCTGTGATCCCCGGCTTGTTCATGGGTTGTCTTCGTTAGCTGTTCAGTCTCCAAATGTAGTGCCTGTGGCCTTAACCGGAAAGGGAGCCGAACACCCTGCAGGAAATATTTAAATATTATTTTATAGATATTTTGTTTTCTGCCTCGGGCACCGCACCTTTGCGTTACCTATAGGTAACAAAGCAGATGACACACCAACCGCATATAGAGGAAGAGCCTCCGGAAAACTTGGATCACACGGCCGGCAAAGGCCTGTTCTCATCCCTTCAGCTGACCTCGCCCGAGCAGTTGCAGGAGCTGCTGGAGCGCTTCCGGCGGCAGCTCTTCACCGTGCGCGAGGCGGGCATCACGGCCAAGCGCTTCCACGGCTGGCACAAGGCCGGGCTTCTGCCCTTCAACATCCCGGAGGGCAGGGTGAACCTGCTCACCTTCCCCGACTACATCTGGGTGCGCCTGATCGACAGGCTGCGCCAGCTGGGCATGCCGCTCAAGCGTATCAAGGAGCTCAAGGGTTTCCTCTACGGCGAGATAGGCATCGAGAGCATGTTTGGCCTAGAGGACATGGGCTCCGCGCAGGTGCGCCAGCGGATGCGCGAAGTGTTCGAGCAGGTGCAGCTGCCCGGGCACCTGATAGAGGAGGCACTGGCAGCAATGGAGTCAGGGGAGGCTTTGGGTGAGCTCAGCGGTTACCGGATACCGCTTCTGGAGACGGTGTTGCTGACCCAGCTGGTCAGCCAGGAGGAGACAGGAGTGCTGGTTTTCCCGGACGGGCAGCTTATACAGTTCTTTCTCTGGACAAAGGCCTCAGGGGAGCCGCTGCCGCTGCAGACGCACCTGTACCTATCCATCACCGACGAGGTGCGTGAGTACAGGATGAACAAAGGCATCGCCAGGAAGGTCGGTGAGCTGGACCTGCCCACACCGCAGGAAAGGCAGGTGCTCGAGGCGCTGCGGGACAGGACCAACAGGTGCGTTACGGTCACCTTCACAGACAAGGGGGGCGAGCGGCAGATGGACCTGGTGACCACGCGCAGGGAGGAGGTGGACGAGGAGACAAAACGCAGCATCGTGGAGCTGCTCCGGCTAAATGGATACAATGAGGTAGTGCTCAAGACCAGCAACGGTGAGCTGGTGTTTTCTGAGCGCAGCAAGCGAAAGCGGCTGTAGGTTCCTGTATTCAGCATTGTTCCACAACGTTTACGGCACCGGATGCCCCGGGCCTATAAAAGGACAAGGCTGCCCCACCGGAAAGACCGGACGGCAGCGCCAGCGGAGACAAAACCGTGAGAACTACTAAACCAAAAAAACAACCGACAAAGCAGAAACAGGGTCAGCACAGACCAAAACAGCACGCAGCACAGATCGTAGCACAGGCAAAGCACAGTGCCCAGGGCGCTGCAGCACAGAAAAACGCCGGTGCAGCACAGACAGAACACACCTTGCCACAGACGCAAGCACAAGCGGCAATGAGTGTGGTACAGGCAGAGCACAGGCTGCCACAGGCAAATAAGCGTTCTGCACAGACAGTAGCAGAGACAGCGGCACAGACAAGGCACGGTGCGGCACAGCAAGCAGATCCCATGGAGGAGCAGCATGAGGGGAGTCTGTACGCGCTCGTGAGGCAGGACCAGCTCCTGATGGCTTACCACACCGCCAGACTGCGCAGCACGCCAGGCTACGGGCACCTTTCAGAGAGCGAGGCTTCCGACCTGGCGGGGCAAATGCTAAACCTGGCGGCCCTGATGTGCCAGATGGCGCTGTCACAGACAGAAACACAGACAGAAGCACAGACAGAATCCTTACTCCTTGCCGCCTAAGCAAGGTCTTCAGCACAGACAAAACCATGAGAAAACAGCAGGAAAAAAGCCCGAGCAGCAAAAAAGCAGCAAAGGCCAGCAGCAAAACGGCTGCAGCCAACGCAGGCGGCGGGCTGAGCATCTTTGCCAGACCGCAGCTATCAGACAAAAAGAAAAAGAAGGCCACTGCCCGTGGCAAGGTGGCCGTGATCTACACGCGCGTCTCCACCAAGGAGCAGGCCGAGACGAACCAGAGCTTGGAGACCCAGCTGGAAAGGTGCCGGGCCTACGCCGGCCGCCACGGCTACGAGGTAGTGAGCGAGTTCGGCGGCACCTACGAGAGCGCCAAGTCAGACGAGCGGAAGGAGTTCCAGCGGATGCTAGAGTTTGTCAAAAGGAGCAGGCTGAAGGTGGGCTACATCATCGTCTACAGCCACGACCGCTTCTCCCGCTCCGGCTCCTCTGCCATCCACATCACCGACCAGCTCGCGCAGCTGGGCATCTCGGTGGTGGCCGTCACCCAGCCGGTGGACACGATGACAGCCTCGGGCAAGCTGCAGCAGGGCATCCAGTTCCTCTTCTCGCAGTTCGATAACGACCAGCGGAGGGAAAAGAGCGTGACGGGCATGGAGGCCAAGGTAAGGAAAGGCTACGTGGTGGGCAAGGCGCCCATGGGCTACGACCAGTACAAGGTGAACGGCGAGCAGGTGGTAAAGCCTAACAAGCAGGGCAAGCTCATCCGCCAGGCCTTCCTCTTGAAGGCCGAGCAGGGGCTAAGCAACACCGACATCATCAAGCGGCTCAAAAGCCAGGGATTGACGCTATACAACCAGACGCTCACGAAGATCTTCAAGAACCCCTTCTACTGCGGCCTGATCACCCATGGGCTCCTGGCAGAAGGGGAGGTGGTGGAGGGCCGGCACGAGCCGCTTATAAGCAGAGAAACGTTCTTGCGAGTGAATGGCCTGCAGGTCCAGAACGCACACGGCTACACTCAGGTGAAGGAGGACGATAACCTGCCGCTGCGCCACCACATCAGGTGTGGCAGCTGTAACAAGCCGCTCACCGGCTATGAGGTGAAGAAGAAGGGCATCCACTACTACAAGTGCAACACCATCGGCTGCTGCCTCAACCGAAACGCCTCCAGGATGCACGGGCTGTATGAGGACCTGCTGAAAGATTACCACATCGACCCGGTGCTTTTGCCGCAGGTGGAGGAGATGATGGGGCAGGTGCTCAAGAAGCTAAGCCAGGAAGGTGAGCAGGAGGAGAAGCGTCTGAAGCTGCAGCTCTCAGAGCTAAAGAAGAAACTCGACACGCTGGAGCGTCGCTACGCGTTCGGCGAGATAGACCGGGAAATCTTCACCAGGTTCAGCACGGAGCTAAAGGGTGAGATGCGTGAGATTGAGGTGAGCCTGGAAAAGCTGACGGGCCCTTTATCGAACCACAAAATACTGGTGGGAAAAGGGCTGAGGCTGATGCTAAACCTCTCAGCATCATGGGCAAAGGCTGATATCTTGCAGCGCAAGCGGCTGCAGGCGACGGTGTTCCCCGATGGGGTAGCTTATGACCGTGAAAAGGAGGCTTATCGAACCACGAGGGTGAATAGCTTTTTCGCCGTTTCCAGAGAGCTGGCGCATATTTTGGCGGAAAAAGAAAGAGGGAAAAGCGATACTGAAAATCACTTTTCCCTCCTGGTAGCCCGTAGGGGACTAAAACTATAGTAGTTTTTATATATTTAAAGTGGTTCAAAATGCCGCAAAATGTGCCTTTGAGGCTGTTTTATGACAGGTGTCTGTGTAGTCTGAAGTAGTAAAAATACCCTATATAAAATATTAGTGTCCGAAATGTGTCCGCAGCTTCGGACAATTGCGTACATTTGGCAGACCCTAAAAACAAGCTGCCACGCATGACGGTAAACTTCTACCTCGACAAGCCCAACCTCGACTCCGAGACGGCTATCTACCTGTTCGCCCGCCTGGGAAAGCAGACCATCAAAGTAAAGACAGGCGACTACATCCACCCCGACTACTGGAACACAAAACCCAACCGGCAGGGCAACCACGTGGTTGGCAGCTACCAGTACGCAAATGACCTCAACTTTGAGCTGGGCGAGCTGAAGGGCAAGGTAATCCGCGCCTACAAGAAAAGGATGGAGGAGAACCCTTCTTTCCGCTTCTCTGACTTCAAGGAGGACATCCTCTCGCTGCTGCACCCTTCGGAGCCAAAGGCGGAGAAGACCTTTGAGGAGATCTACAAGGAGTATATCCAGGTGCACAGCGCCCACCGCAGCAACTCTACCCTACTCAAGTACCAGGGCATCTTGAACCACCTCAAGGACTTCAGCGAGAAGAGAAAGTACGTGCTCTCGTTCCAGGGCATGGACATGCGCTTCTTCGATGATTTGCGCAACTACCTGGTGCGGGACCTCAAGCACAAGGACAACACCGTCTGGAAAACCTTTGCCACGCTTAAAGCCTTCCTTTCCTGGGCACTCGACAGAGGTTACCACCAAAGCCTTGCCTTCAAGAAGTTTAAAGCCCCGCAGAAGGACGTGGACATCATCTACCTCACCAAGGGTGAGCTTGACAAGCTGTATAACCACGATCTGACACAGCACCCGCGACTGGACCGTGTCAGGGACGTGTTCTGCTTTGCCTGCTTCACCGGCCAAAGGTATTCAGATGTGGCCGCGATGCGGCATTCCGACATCAAGGGCAACCGCTGGGTGCTGCGCCAGGTGAAGACAGACTCGGCTAACCATGTTCCCTTGTCCCCTAAAGCACTGGCTATAATTACCAAGTACAGAGAGGAGCCTTACCCGCTGCCGGTGCTCTCCAACCAGAAGACAAACGACTACCTCAAGGAGCTGGGTGAGCTGGTGGGTATCGATGAACCGACGAGTATGACCACACGCAGGGGAGGAGAGCGAATAGTGGACACCCGGCCAAAGCACGAATTCATGACCATGCACACGGCAAGGAGAACGTTCATCACGCTCTCGCTGGAGGGCGGCATGCGGGCAGAGGTGGTGATGCGCGTCTCTGGCCACACCAACTACCAGACCTTCAAGAAGTACATCAAGATCACCGACAGCATCAAGGAGCTGGAGATGGAGCGGGTGTGGGGAACGGTGGAGAAGGAGGTAGGAGTAGTAGAAGCTTGACTACGGGTTAATTTTATATTGCGGGGGAGAACCTTACATTATGGCATATATTTTGATTCAATTATATATGATAAAATATATGTAATGTGATAAAAAACTACACAAAAATCAAGGTTAAAGCGGACCCATTTATCAGAAACATAGATGCTCCCGGCTTAAAGATTGAGAAATTCTTCTCCCACGTATATTATGAAGAGCCGCCGAAGCTGATCAGTAAACATCAGTATGCCGCATGTTCACCAAAAGAGTTTTATGAGCTCAGCTCGCCCAACAGTGAAGGGCTGGCTTGGCTCAGGTCGGAGCTGTGGATGTTCTACCATGAAAGATTCTTTTTGGAGGTAAGGCCTTCTGTGACAGACGCTTTTTTGGACTTCCACTTATACCAAAGCAAAAACAAAGCAGATTTTCTAGATTTTGTAAAGAACAGTCCTGACTACTTCTGCTTAAGGTACATTTTCCGCAAAATAGATCCCACGGAACTAAGACTGGCCAAGAAGAGGGCAAACGATTGGGTTGCAAAGAGAGTAAAGCTTTTGGGTTCTGCTCCCGAGAAACGAAAACCCAACACCAGGGGAAGAATCAGAGCTATGCGCGATGGCGTGGAAGTTTCCATTTGGGAGGTGGAGAGGTTCTTCATGGACAGGTGGGCCAGGCCCAAAAAGCTGGGAGAAAAAGGATACATTCTGACGGAGGAACAGGTGAAGGTGTTTGTGCATACCTACTTTCACGGTTCGCCTTATTCTATCAAAATGAAAAAGATGAAGTCGGCTGGTACCCAAAAGGATATACTGATGGCGGTGGATGAGTTCTTCTGCACCAGGGACACCGACACCTCCGGTACGCACGATTACTGCTACATGCTGATCGATGCCTTCCAAGAATTTAAAAATTACATAAATCCGACAACAGGGGAATATATGGTAACGGAGCTCGGGAAAAACTTTGCCCGCTACAGAAACCCCAAATGGATGAAGAAAAGGGTGAAAATATGACGGAATCTGAGAAGGAATTTTGGATGATGACGTAGTTTACTCCTTCATTGATCCATAGGGTAGGTTTGCAGTGTCTTTATGTTTAACCAAAACACAACAGAACATGACAAACCTACAATCCTTCGAAAAGCTTTTCGAGGCAGCAGTTGAGCAGGTAGCCCAACGCACGGCGCAACTCATCCTAAACGGGCTGCCGCCGCAGCCCCACTCCCCGCAGCCTAGTCAGGAGGCGGAAGACCCTATCGATACCGAGGAGATGCGCCGGGTGCTGCAAGTCTCTAGAAAGACGCTTTCGGACTGGCGCGCCTCGGGAAAGATCCCCTCGTTCAAGGTGGGCAAGCGCGTGTACTTCTTCAAGTCCAAGGTGCTGGAGGCCGTGCAGAGCGGCAGGCGCAGTAACGGAGACCGCAGGCACACCAGGGGCAGAACCCTCAGCGGAAGACGCGCCGCATGAGAGAGCAGAGCAACCGCCAGCCCAGCGTCAGGTTCCTGACCGCGCAGAGCCTGTTCCTGGAGGTCAACGCCAAACGTGACCAGCGCCTGCAGTCCTTCCAAGCCAAACCCCAGCACGACAAGTCCTACGCCCTCCAGCTCTCCCAAGAGCTGGAGGCGGACATAAGCTTCTACTGCGAGGCGCAGCGCGAGGTGGATAGGCTACTGGACCTGATCCAGGAGCTGAAACTAAAGCTTGTCCTGCTGCAGACGGAGATAAAGCTGGAACGCAGCATCGTCAGCGACTTCACCAAGTCAAGGCAGCTGGACTTGGAGCTCACCGAGTTCTTCATCGAGCAGCTGAAGCCAAGGCTGAACGGGCAGACCTCCATGGCTGCATAACACATGGTGCACGCCAACTGATCATTCCATTCTTTTAACCTATACACCCTAAATGAACAAAGAACAACTATCACCGCAGCCTTTCCCACGGGAGGGGCTGCTTAGTGAGCTGCTTACCCATGTCAGCGAGATTGACTTCCAGGAGGAGGCCCAGCTGAAAGGGGGGCAGCGCCTTAAAAGGAACCACCTTTACGTGATCGCCGCCGAGCACACCCTTCGGATAGCCGAGGAGCATGGCTATGGCCTCTGTAGGCACAACGGCTCTGTCTACCTCTACACCGGCAGCCATTGGCAAGCGGTGGAGGAGAGTGAGGTGAGGGATTTCCTGGGCACAGCCGCAGAGCGCATGGGCGTAGACCGCTTCGACGCCCGCTTTCACCTCTTCAAGGAGCAGCTCTACCGCCAGTTCCTCTCCTCGGCACGGTTGCCCAAGCCGGCGCTGCCGAAGGGAACGGTGCTGGTGAACCTTCTGAACGGCACCTTTGAAATCGGCCCCGACGGCACCAGGCTCCGCGGGCACAGGCGCAGTGACTTTATGACCTACCAGCTGCCCTTCGCCTACGATGCATCGGCAGGGGCGCCAATGTTCGAGCGCTACCTAAAGGAGGTGCTGCCCGACACAGAGAAGCAGGCTGTGATCTCTGAGTATCTGGGCTACGTGTTCGTGGACCAGGTCATGCTTAAGCTGGAGAAAGCGCTGCTGCTCTACGGTACCGGGGCCAACGGCAAGTCCGTGCTGTTTGACGTCATCAACGCGCTGCTGGGCCCCAGCAACGTGTGCAGCTACTCGCTGCAGAGCCTCACCGATGCCAGCGGCTACACGAGGGCCATGCTGGCGGGCAAGCTGCTCAACTACGCCAGCGAGCTCTCTACCCGGCTGGACCCGAACGTGTACAAGCAGCTGGTGTCGGGCGAGCCGATAGAGGTGCGCCTGCCGTACCGGGAGCCAGCTATCCTGCACTCCTACGCCAAGATGCTCTTCAACTGCAACGAGCTGCCCCGCGACATCGAGCACACCGACGCCTTCTTCAGAAGGCTGCTGATCGTGGAGTTTGACCGCACCATCCCGGAGGAGAGGCAGGACAGGCAGCTGGCGGCAAAGATCATCGCCCATGAGCTCTCGGGCGTGTTCAACTGGGTGCTGCAGGGGCTGGGTAGGCTGATGGCGCAGAAGCGTTTCAGTGAATGCCAGGCCTCCACAGTGCAGGTGGCCCTCTACAAGAAGGAGTCCGACAGCGTGCAGATGTTTTTGGAGGAGCAGGGCTACACCAAAAGCCAAGAGAGGTGCCTGGCGCTAAAGGAGCTCTACCCCAGCTACAGGGCGTTCTGCCTCGAGGACGGCTACAGGCCCCTTAACTGCACCAATTTCCGGAAAAGGCTGGAGAGCACAGGCGTGCAGTTAGTGCGACGAAACAGCGGCTGGGTCGTGTACCTGGCGCTGAATGCGGTGTCCGCAGCCGCTTAGAAATGTTTTCTGAAGGCTGCACTCCCTACACTTGCTACACTGGCAAAGGCAACAAGTGGTGTAGCGAGTGTAGGAAGTGCAGCCCCAAAACAAATTTTTGAAAAATTACAATGAAAGACTTTAACCGAAATTTTAACAAGTAATTACCCAAACAACCATGAAAAACACATTCAAAGTATCATTGAAGAACACAGGTGCAGCAGCTGCGCCAGAAGGATTACTCCATCCGCGCCATTGGCAGAACGCTCGGCATCACCCGTTACAGAGCGAATAAGATAGTAAAAGAGCTAGAGTTGAAGCAGCTACAGGCACCTTCCACAGACGCGGCAAGGATACGAGCACAGTCTGTGCTGTATGCCTTGTTTGTCTGTGCACAGACAGGAAAACAGCCTGTGCTGTGCCTGTGGCAAGGAGGCACAGAGGCAAAATCACAGGGTTTTTTTCCCATGGAAGTAGAGTATTACACAGGAAAAACTATTGCTGAGTTTAAAAAGGGTGTGACTAAAGCAGCCAGATCCGCTGCTTACCCAGGAGTGTACAACTTTTCGGCTAGGTACAAGAGATTGTTAGAGGCACTGAGGCAAGAAGAGCAGGAGCACAAAGAACTGCTTGCCATAATAGCTAATAGTTGAGGGTAAGGCAACCTGCTAACAATAAGAGCTAAAATAGAAAATAACACCGCGTACAGCAATTTGCTGTACGCGGTGTTGTATGGAGGTGTATTCCTTTTTGTGTTGCGGTCAGTCATATATTGATTAGTCGATGCTTAGTGAGCCAAAAATAAATATTAAGTTGTGCAGGATTGTATCAAACAATGTTGCTGCAGCAAAGCAACAAGCATTGCGCAATTGCAACAACACTATTTGATGCATAACAAGTACGAAAACAACATTGATAACAAGGTAAGGTTGTTAAGTTGGTGAGACGCGGTGTAAAGGCGCTGAAAATCTTCTTGGAGCTTTTTTTAACGCCTTTTTTGTACAGGCTCTTCTATGAGTAGCAGGCATGTCGCAACATTGAGGTAAGGGTTTTGCTTTTAATTATATAATTTATATGTATCTTTTAATGTAATGCGGCGGCGGTTTGCATGCTCCTATGACGGACTGTTGCCTTAACCAATACTTAATAAATAACAGACAAGCGCATGAGAGTTTGGATAGAGAAAAAGCTCGTCAAGGGCAGGGACGACAGGCTGCAAGGGGAGCCCATCCTGGGCAAGTCTCTGTGGTCGGCTACAAAAAGCAGCAGCGGCGTCGACATCTACAGCCCCATGAGGAAGGTGGAGCCGGATGATGTTATCTTGCACCTGACCGACAACCACGGCATCACAGGTGTCTCACGCGCCGCTGACCGGTTCACAGAGACAGACGGTTCTGAGCACTCTAACAGGAACGGGTCTGCCTATATGGTGCCACTGAAGGAGTTTCAGGTACTAAATCCTATCGTGGCTAGAGACGAGCTGCTACGGGAGGAGAACAGGGCGCTGCTGGACAGCATCAGGAAGCAGGGGAAAGTGTTCTATAACAAAAAGCTGGAGCTTAACCAAGGCGCCTACCTCACCGAATCGTCTGCAGAGTTGACCAGGCTTATCAACTCCATATACTCCACAAAGACCGGAAAGGACCTGCCTTTCATATCTGATTTACTGTCGGCATCTAATGGTGATGCCAGTGGGAGTAGTTCTAATAAGTGGCAAGATCTGAAAACCGTCGTTAACAATATCGGTGATGCAGAAGGGCTTGAAAAGTTTTTTGACGCAGCCGAACATGTACTAAATGCCTTTGATTTGACCAATGATGATGAGATTGTGTATACCGCAGCACTTGATAAATCCATTCATTTAACAATAGGGGGAAGGTATGTCACGAATATTCAAAGGAAAGGCAAGTCTGTAAGGTTAGGCTATTATATTCCTTCCGGCAATTTGGACAGCGTGCTAAAAAAGTACCCTAGTTTGAGCACCAAAAACCGAGAAATCAACAGCAGGCCGAGTGACATGGTTTGGCTAACGATAGAGGCAGGCAAAGTCAATATCAACGACTTTTTAGAGGCTATCACGAAGGGTGCTGACGTGGACAAAGGAGTGAAAAAAAGGTCTCAGTTCCGTGTGCAGTTTGCAGATAAGCATAATAAGTGGATTGTTGAAGCCGCAAAAGACAAGGAAGTGAGGAGTAGTCTTTTCATTTCTTCAGGACATTATCTTGTAGGTGCATACTGGGAAGGGGTAAGCCCAAAGGACCAGACCAGCAGGTTTATGGAGCAGGGAATCTGGGAGAATGGTTATGACGATAAGTTTTCAGAGGATGTAATCGGGGTACCGGTAGGCAGTTACATTGCTATCAAGTCTGTATTTACCAAAGAAAAAACAAAGTCTGTGATGGCCATCAAAGCCAGGGGAAAGGTTGCTGGCAATCCTGCAGACGGCAAAAAATTGGAAGTGGAGTGGGAGAAGGGCTTCACTCCCTTTGAGGTTGATTTCCCAGGAGCGTATTGGGCAACAATAGCCAAAGTAACAAACCCTGTGCACATCAGCACTATATGGAACGCTAGTACAAAAGAACCAAAGGAGATGAAGTTTCCACTTAATACAATCTTTTATGGCCCTCCAGGAACAGGAAAGACATACACCACACTTTTCAGAGCCGCCGAAATCATTGAAAATAGGCCAGTAGAAGACTACGAAGAGGCCATGAGAGTCTTCAACGATAATTTAGGTGACAGGATAGAGTTTATCACTTTTCACCAGAACTACAGCTATGAGGATTTTATCCAAGGCTTGAGGCCTGATATCGAGAATAGTGCTGAGCTTTCCTTTAGCAGGGTGGATGGTGTATTCAAGCGTATCGCTGACAGAGCTTTGAGAAACCTGACTCTCTCTGAAAAGGCACCAAAGGAAGTGTCAAGAGAGTTGCTGTTTGAAAAGGCCTTAGAGCGTTACATAGAGAAAGGTCAGGATAATGAAAAGAACTTTAGGATTAATGAAACAGCTTCGATTATTGAAGTAGAAGATGAGGCCTTCCGGTACACAGGTGAAAAGTGGACAAGAAACTCTAACGGCAATAGGATGAAATTCAGAGACCTGCGGGAGTTTTACCGTAATGGAGTCTCTACCAGACAAGACGTTAAAAAGTTAAAAACGATTTCTGGGCTTGCCAACTCGCACGCTACTTACTACTTCAAGGTGTATCAAGCTATACTCAAGCATTTGCCAGCAGAAGTTGAGGTTCCTGAAAAGATAAAGAAGCAGAACTACGTCATCATCATAGACGAAATCAACAGAGCTAATATCTCCAGGGTATTTGGGGAGCTTATTACATTGATAGAGCCTGACAAGCGTTCCCATGGAGCCATTCCGCTTAGGTGCACGCTTCCTTCAGGAGAAGAGTTTGTAGTGCCCTCTAACCTCTACATCATCGGTACAATGAATACGGCAGACAAGTCCATTGCCCTGCTGGACATTGCGCTGCGCAGGCGCTTTGAGTTTGAAGCCATGTATCCGAAATACCAGCTGGACGGGCAGGAGGTGTATGATATGGATGTGTTAGAGAAGATAAACAAGAAGGTTATTGAGTTGAAGGGGCATGATTTTCAGATTGGGCATGCCTACTTCATGGGAGAGAACAGCGATTTAGTAGAGCGAATGAACAAGAAAGTGATTCCGCTGCTCCTGGAGTACTTTATGAACGATGAGAAAGAGGTGAAAAGTATTCTGGTGAATGCTGGCCTTGAAGCGGAAGATAACGCCTGGCCACTCACAATAAGGGGGAAGCGTGCTTAACCTGTATGAATATCAGAACAAGGCGGAAATCCCAGCCGCTCTGGAGGGGCTTGAGGAGTTTCTTGATGTTGTCTGGAAGAACAGGGAGAAGACTGACTTTTACTTTGGTGGGCAGGCAGGTCAGATAGAATCGCAGCAGTTTGTCCAGTTCCTACACAAAACAAAGGAGATTAAGTCTAAAAAATATGTAGGGGTAATCCATTTTGAAGAGCAGCGTATTAACCTGCTGCCGAAAATCTTTTATATGGCAGATGCTGATAATTCCACTGAAGCGGTTCATGTCATGCAGCACCACATCCTGTGGTGGCTGAGCTACTGCCGGAAAATCAAATTCCCCAACTATCAGACTTCATTAGGAGATGTAAAGAGCGATTTCTTCGAGGTACTGATTTACCTGTTCGCCAAATACACACGTCAGCTGCTGGCCAGCTCCATCTATCAGCAATATGAAGAGGTAAACAGTGAGCTGCCCTTCATCAAAGGACGCCTGAACACAAACGCCTATATCAACGAGAACATCGCTACGGGCAGGTGGCAAAAACTGAACTGCACTTATGATGCCTTTGTCCTGGACAATAAGTTTAACAGGATTATCAAGTATGTCGCAAATTTGCTTTTCAGGAACACCACCAGCTCAGAGAACAAGAAGTACCTGCGGGAGATTCTGTTTATTCTGGACGAAGTAAGTGATGTCAGGGCCACCACCGAAGAGTGTGCCAGTCTGCAGTTTAACCCTATGTTTGGTGAGTTTGAGACGGTGCGCGACTATTGTTACCTGTTTCTGAACAGCAGCGTTTCGTTTAGCTATAAGAATGATCTGAAGCTTTTTGCATTCCTGCTCCCCATGGAATATGTCTTTGAAGACTTCATCTTTGGGTTCATAGAAAAGGAAGTAAAGGAGGTGCAGGCTAAGGCGCAGGTTAGCTCAAAGTACCTGGACAAGGAAGAAGCTTTTGCCCTTCGCCCGGACCTGCTTCTGGAGATAGGCTCCAGAAGGGTTATAGCTGATACCAAGTACAAGATTGTCTACTCCGACGACAAAGATCCTAAGAAAGGCATATCGCAGTCGGACCTTTACCAGATGCTGGCCTATGCTGTCAGGTTCAAAGTTGAGGAGGTCATCCTTTTTTACCCCAACACTATACAGGGATACCAGGAGCAGGTAAGCGAAGTGCTGATTGAGGATGAGCTGGCAGAAGGGAAGCAGATAAGGATTAGAGCTTTTCAGCTCCCTATTCTGAATGAAAGGCTGCTCTTGAAAGAGCAGGATAGATATTTAGAATTAGCTGAGATGTTTGAGGAAACTAAGGCAAGGTTAACCCGAAGTATTGGGAAAACATTGGCATTAGTTTTTTCTGAAAATTACACTTCTAGATAAAAATCTATATGATATTGTTTTTTCAAATAAATCTTCACTCGTACGTGTTTAGTAAAAAGCTTTAAAAAGAGGAATACTTTATTTTTGCTGGTTATAGTAGTATATTATAGTCTCCAGAGAACCTATCCGTACGCTCAACTTTAAACCCTATTTTATCAAGGTTTGAAATATTATCTGAGTGTGGGTGTGGAGGTTTGTAGGGGTTTTTCCCTACAGATATAATTGCTGATTTTAATTTATTAGATTTATGATGATTGTAGGTGAATTTCCCTGCTTTACCACCATGATGAGTGACAATTAAATAATGGTTACATGAGTAATTTAATTCAGGAAGCATATAATCTGATATTTGTGCATAATCATAATCTCCTGAAAAAATAACAGCATCTTTACTTGTTCTTAATATTAGACCTAATCCAGATCTGTTACGTGAAGCATTTTTAGCTGCATTGAAAAATACAAGTTGTCTATTATTTGACAGGTGATATCTTGTAAGCTTTTTGCTGCTACGCTCAGGTTCACATGGCTCAGGAGCAATTGGAATTAAAGCCTTTTCATTAAGTCTTTTAAATTTGCTGTAGACTTTTCTAGCAGTAAGATTTGGTAAAATCCCTCTACAAATAAAATGTGAAAAAGCTTTAATTGTATCATCATGAAAACCAAGCAAGAAATGGTAATGATCAACATCCCAATGTGATAGAATGAGTAAAGGTTTACTAACTTGATAATCCTCATCTCTATTCCCAATTAACTCTAAAAGCTTAGCTCTTTTAGTTGTATATATAGTTCCGGCATCGAAAACTACTTTAGTTTTGTCAGCTGATATCACTTCGTTCCAGTTGCCTTGGCCAATGTTCCTTACTGTCACTTTATCAAGTAAACCTGAATTAAAATCAAATTGTTGAGGAAATCTTGATAACGACAAATCTATGCGCCTCCAATGCTTTTCAAAATCATTAAATGATTTTGAATTCCCAAAGATAGGTTGTTGCTCATTTGCAAGATCTATTCTAAAGCCAATTACAAGGGAATCATCTGTAACTTCTATTCGCTGGCTTATGATATCTATCGCTTCGTTTGTTAAAACATATGTTGTACCTTCTCTAAGACGCTTTTGATTGTAATTTACAATTTCAATCATTGTTGGTTTGCCTGCCCAATCATAACCGATTCCTGTTGAAGAGCTAAATGAGGTAAATTCATTAGAGTCTACAAAATCAACAAGGACATAGTTTGAGGAGAAATTGAATTTTTCCACATATAAAAGGATGCCATTATTTTCAAAGGGATAAAACATTTTGCTTTTCACTTTAAGTTATATGATGAAAGATGACAATAGTATTAAGCCTTAGCATAGGTGAATTTACTAGACCACCTGAGGTGGTATGATATGTAAAATTAGCTTAGCCCCGGCTTTTCACTTTAACGAGCCGCATCTTCTTGCCTAATCTTTCCCGCCTAAAATCTTTTAATAAATAGTCATATTCATAGCTTCCCTTCTCAGGTATCTTAAGCTCGGGGTAACTACCAACATGTTCAGAGTCGAAGAAAGGAAGTTCAAAGTGCCGTTGGAAGAAGTTTAGAATTTCTTCACGCTCCGGACGGTTAAGTGCATCGCGTAAAGAATAGCTATATTCCCGTATGTTAGGAGGAAAATGTTCTAGGTCAGCTTTTGCTTGCTTGATTATTACTGCTCTATAGGTGGCATTTTCTTCTTCAGTTTGTCCGAGGTGAGCCATCCAGTTTACAGAGGCGTTGTGTTTTATTTGATTGTTCGGCTTCTCTTTTTCCCAATACCAGCTTTTGTTGCCTTTTGAAAGCAGAGGTCTTAGCTCATATTCCTGTAATGGTGCCTCTACAGTGATGTTTGCCCAATAAGAAAATTTAATAAGATCGTTTGCTGTTACTTCTTTGCTTCGCCTGCTCTGGTAGGGAAAGTAAGAGCCCTTGCGAATTGCATAGAGGCGATCGCTGAATTGCATGTTGTATGACTGTGGAGCAGAGTTGATGATTCGACCAGTGTTTAATACCGACGCTTTAAAAGTCACTTCACCATTTTTGTTCTTCAAATCTAGCGCATGTATGTAGACATCTTGATTTACTCTACCCAAACCTAAAGTTTGTAAATCGGCTTCATTATCACCCAACAACATGATAGTTTGCTGAGGTAGCTCATGTAAATTATTTCCTATAAGAGGAATCGTATACACAGTTTCACCAACCTTACCATTTTCAGTGCTATCACCTTGTATGGAACGATATATATCCAGTAAATCAGGATCATAAGCATTACACTTACTCTTAATCTCCTGCAGATAAGAGTTAACCTGTATATAATAATCAGAGTCTCTTGAACAATTTATGACAGTGCTCGCCTCAATATTAGGCCCATTTAAGGCACGTTTGGAAAGATTATGACTGCCCACCCATATTTCTGCTTTTTGGTCTGGAAGATCGAATAGCATAACTTTAGCATGCATCAAATATTCTGCTAGTAGAGAAGAGTTCTTAGACTTCTTAGCCTTACGAAGGTGTAAGTACAGGTTTTTAGCACCTGCATTATAGTGACCATTTATGCTATCAAGATCTGTTGGCTTATGAATATCAATGCAGTAAAATGAATTCTTTTTACCGAGAAGATCAGAAAAAGCGGTGCCCAAATAGTCAGGTTTTATTACCCAATAAGCTACACAACCCCTAAGTGCTTCTGCTGCAATTATGGTTTGGTTAAGCCTGTTTTTTATATTGGCATCATTTATAGTGCTAGGTATTAGTTGTATATCCATTAGACTGGTCAACTTAGGTTAAATTTTATGTGCATTCAACTAGGAATAAAACGATTGAATATAGTTGTTAAATTTTGATTTTAAGGTTTATACAATAAATAGAGTGTTTAGACACAAGCTGCCGGTATAGCTTCATTTATAAGTGCTATATTTGTTATATAAGATTTAATAAGAAGATTTACTATAAAAGAATATAACATTCAAGATGTCAGAAGAACAAAAGAAGAAGTTGGAAAATCAGTTGTGGGGAATTGCCAACCTTTTAAGAGGAAAAATAAGTGCAGACGACTATCGGGATTATATCCTTGGCTTTATCTTTTATAAATATTTATCCGAAAAACAATATCTCTATGCCAATGAACTATTGGTTGGAGAGGCAGTTACGGACTATAAAAAGGTAACCGACCCAGACACATTGGATGCAATCAAAGAAGAGTCATTGCTCAAGTTGGGGTACTTCTTAAAACCTTCCGAATTATTCTCAGTGCTCGCAGCAAAAGGAAATTCAGATACGGAAAGCGAAAGCAATTACATTCTCGAAGATTTGAAAGCGGTGCTTAATCATATTGAGCAAAGTACCATGGGCACAGAATCAGAAGAAGATTTCAATGCCCTGTTTGAAGATTTGGATTTGAATTCGACCAAAATTGGTAGAACAGTAGGTGCCAGAAACGAAATAATTGTGAAGATTCTGGTGAATCTGGATAAAATTGACTTCAAGTTAAGTGAAATTGAATCCGATGTTTTGGGGGATGCTTATGAATACCTGATTGCCAAGTTTGCTGCGGGTGCTGGAAAAACGGCGGGTGAGTTTTATACGCCACAACAAGTTTCAAAAATCCTGGCCAAAATAGTAACTACCGGCAAGTCAAAAATCAAGTCGGTGTATGATCCTACTTGCGGCTCGGGTTCATTGTTGTTAAGGGTTTCTAAGGAAGCAGATGTAAGTGAGTTTTACGGGCAGGAATTAGGGCGTACTACCTATAACCTGGCCCGTATGAACATGATTCTCCATGACGTGCATTTCAGAGAGTTCAACATCGTACAGGAGGACACATTAGATAACCCACAGCATTTGGACAAGCGATTTGAGGCAGTAGTAGCCAATCCGCCATTTTCTGCGCACTGGAAAGGTGATGCCAATCCGCTGTACAGCACAGACGAACGCTTTAGCCAATACGGCAGGTTGGCTCCCAAAACCAAAGCCGATTATGCTTTCTTGCAGCACATGCTTTATCACCTGGCCGATAATGGCATAATGGCCAGTGTTTTCCCACATGGGGTTTTATTTAGAGGAGCCGCCGAAGGTGAGATTCGCAAATACATCATCAAAGAGATGAATGCACTGGATGCCGTGATTGGCTTACCCGCTAATATCTTTTACGGTACTTCTATACCTACCTGCATTATGGTACTCAAAAAATGCCGCGAAGCAGATGATAACATCGTGTTTATTGATGCCAGCGGTGAGGACAATTATATTAAGGAAGGTAACCAAAATGCATTGCGCGATGAAGATGTAGAACGCATTATCAATGCCTACCGAAACCGAGAAACCATAGCTAAATACAGCTATGTGGCCACACTTGCGGAGATTGCAGAAAATGATTACAACCTGAACATTCCCCGTTATGTGGACACTTTTGAAGAAGAAGAATCTATTGACTTAGATACCATTTCTGCCAAACTGCAAGTATTAGAAGGCGAATTACAAACCACTAATACAACTATTGCAGCGTTTTGTGCTGAATTAAACATCTCCACTCCATTTTAATATGCCAACACAAAATTTAGTACCAGTATTACGATTTCCTGAGTTTGAAGGTGAATGGAGTACTCAGACTCTTAAGGATGTTGCTACCTTCAGCAAAGGGAAAGGAATTTCAAAAGCTGATATTGACGAAAATGGAGAGATAGAATGCATTAGATATGGAGAGCTTTATACTAAATATTCCGAAGTAATTGATGAAGTAAAATCAAGAACAAGCATTGAACCGGCTGAACTCATTTTGAGTGAGGCTAATGATGTCATTATTCCTGCATCTGGAGAAACTCAAATAGACATTGCAACTGCTTCTTGTGTTCTTAGAGAAGGAATTGCATTGGGTGGTGATTTAAACATCATCAAAACCCAAGTAAATGGAATTTTTTTGTCTTATTACTTAAATAATGCTCGAAAAAAAGATATTGCAAGTCTTGCACAGGGTATTTCTGTTGTACACTTATATGCAAGTCAACTCAAAACTTTATTAGTCAAACTACCCCAACCCGAAGAACAACGAAAAATCGCATCCTTCCTTATTGAAGTGGACAAGCGCATCCAGCTTCTAGAACAAGAAAGGGCTTTACTAGAAGCCTACAAAAAAGGTGTGATGCAAAAGATTTTTCCACAAGCAGGCGAACAAGTTCCAGCGTTACGCTTTAAAGATGAAAATGGGAATGCCTTTCCAGATTGGGAGAAGAAGAAGTTGGGGGAAGTTTATTCCTTCAAAACAACAAATTCCCTTTCAAGGGAAAAATTAAATTATAAAAGTGGAACGGTTAAGAATATCCATTATGGTGATATTCATACCAAATTTAAATCTCACTTTCAAATCAATAAAGAGTTAGTACCATATATTAATCCTGATGTAGATATAAGCCGGATTCCTGATGATAATTACCTTCAAGAGGGGGACTTAGTAATTGCAGATGCATCAGAAGATTATGATGATATAGGAAAGACGATTGAGATAGTTAATCTAAATCAAGAGAAGGTCCTCGCTGGTCTTCACACACTTTTAGCAAGACGAAAATCAAATGAAATAGAGATTGGGTTTGCGGGACATTTAATGAAAAGCCGTGCTTTGAGATTAGAAATAATGCGGATAGCACAAGGCACAAAAGTGCTAGGTGTATCTACAACAAGGCTTGGAGAGATTACAACAAAACTACCAACAAAGGCAGAACAACACAAAATAGCCTTCTTCCTTTCATCCCTCGATGAAGCAATTGAAAAGATAGAGCAGCAGTTGGAGCATTCGCAGTATTTTAAAAAGGGGCTTTTACAAAAGATGTTTGTTTGATATGGAATTAATAAAGGAAGCTATATCGAGCCATTCACGATTAATCCCCGGAATTGAAGGTTACTTGACATTAGTGGATAAAGTCGAGAAAAATGTCAACATCAATCCCGACATTGCTATTGAATCTTGCAAATCATTGATTGAAGGGCTTTGCTTAAAAGCATTATCTCTACTTAGTGACAGCTACATTTCTAGTAAATCCACCCGAACTAAGTGCAAGAATGATTTGAAAGTACTTACGCACATGGCCTTTGATGAAGTGTATTCCAATTATGTCGAATCCCAGATTCACGAATCGCTTTCCAATATGCTCATTGATGTTTCAGTGGCCCAAAAAATAAAGGACAATGCAAAACGAAAGGTAAAAGAGCAAGCTGTTGAAACCATTGGCAAAGTATCAGCTATTCGAAATGAAAGAGGAGATATTTCTCATGGAAGGAGTTATCCAAAAGAGCAGGAGAGCAGTATCAAATTAGCGAAATCCATTAGTTCCATTACTGATGGCATTGGCTCTTTTATGATTGAAGAAATTGCCACTCAGTATTTAGCCAAGTTAAAGGAGCAGGATAAGCTTATTTATGAGGACTTAGCGGATTTTAATAGCTGGCTGGATGAGAAGCATCATGTGCTTTCCATAAAAATTGATTTCAGTAAGCTGCTGTTTGAAAATGCTTATGAAAAGTATGAAGAGTTTTACTTTACTGAATATGTTGATCTGTTTGAAACGGAACAAGAAATACCTAGTGTAGAAACTATAGTTGAGGCCGAACCTACACCGGAAGAGACTGCTATAATTGCAGTGGAGCCAGTTCAGCGAACCGAACCTGTTATAGAAACATTAGTGAGCAACTTCAATGAAAATGAGTTTTGGACAGCAGAGAAAGCTGAACAGCTTCGAACATTTTCAGCAGTTGAAAATCTGGATGATGAAAAATTAGAAGCGCTGATTAACGAGTTTCTGTTTACCGAAAAAGTGCCGTTGCGAGATGATGTAGCTGAAACGATGAACATAAAGCCTGCATTGAAAGACAGAAGCAATGCCATTAAAGAGTTAACACAAAGAATAGTGGTATTTGCCAATGGCTTAAAAGAGCCCGAACAAGAAGTATGACGAGTCAGCCGGAACAAATATTAGAGAATAATCTAGTCCTGCAACTGGAGAAGTTGGGCTACAAGAGGACCGTTATTCATGATGAAAAGGACCTGCTGGCCAATCTGAAAGTGCAATTAGAAAAGCACAACAAGGTATCCCTTAGCGACAATGATTTTAAGCAAATCCTCAATTACATTAACAAGGGGAATATATTTGAGCGGGCAAAGATTTTAAGGGACAGAGTACCCTATACCAACGAGAAGGGCGAAACAAAAACCATTGAACTCATTAACCAGATTCATTGGTGCCAGAACGAGTTTCAGGTTACGCAGCAGGTTTCTATGGAAGGAAGCTACAAAAACCGGTATGATGTTACCATTCTCATTAATGGGTTGCCTTTGGTACAGATTGAATTGAAACGTAGAGGGCTGGAGCTTAAAGAAGCCTTCAACCAAACCAACCGCTATGAAAGGCACTCCTATTGGGCAGGTCACGGTTTGTTCCAGTTTGTTCAGATATTTGTTATTAGCAATGGGGTCAACACAAAGTACTACGCTAACAGTCCCATTAAAGCGCGGTCATTCAAACAAACCTTCTATTGGGCTAACGAAAAAAATCGTTTAATTACGCAGTTAGCCGCTTTTTCAGACTTGTTTTTAGAGCCCTGCCATATCTCTAAAATGATCACTAAATATGTGGTGCTTAATGAGACTCAGAAAATATTAATGGTGCTCCGCCCCTACCAATTTTATGCCACCGAAGCCATCATTGAACGAGTAAAAGCTACAACTAAATACGGCTATATCTGGCATACTACCGGCTCAGGTAAAACGCTAACTTCCTTCAAAACCGCACAGATTCTCACCAATCTACCGCAAGTATACAAAGTAGTTTTTGTAGTAGACCGCAAAGACTTGGATTATCAGACTACCAAAGAATTTAACAGCTTTAGCAAAGGCAGCATAGACGGCACCAGCAACACCAATACGCTGGTAAACCAACTGGCAGGCGACAACAAGCTTATTGTTACTACCATTCAGAAGCTGAATACCGCCATCAGTAAAAAAAGGTATCTAAGCAGAATGGAAGAATTGAAAGACAAGCGGATTGTTTTCATCTTTGACGAGTGCCATAGAAGTCAGTTTGGCAAAACTCATGAAACCATAAAAGCTTTTTTTAAGAATTGTCAGTTGTTTGGTTTTACAGGAACTCCCATTTTCGAAGAAAATGCTGGGACAAATGAGTACGGTAAGCGCACTACCAAAATGCTATTTGGCGACTGTTTGCATAAATATGTAATTACAGATGCCATACGTGATGAAAACGTACTGAAGTTTTCTGTGGAATACATCCGCACTTTCAAAAAGAAAGATCATATTCTAGACATTGAGGTGGAGGCCATAGATGAAGCAGAGGTAATGGATGCCCCACAGCGCTTAAATAACATCACGGACTACATTATTACCAATCATAACCGCAAAACGCACAGTCGGGAGTTTACGGGTATTTTCTGCGTCTCCAGCGTGCCAGCTTTGATTGAATATTACAAGTTGTTTCTAAAGAAGAAAGAGGAGGGGCAGCACAATCTCCGGTTGGCAACCATATTTTCTTATCAATCCAATGAGGAAGATAAAGATGCGCTTGGCTTTTTGGAAGATGATGAGTTTTTAAGCGATTCCGATCAAAGCTTCGGAATGGCAGCTGAACCTCAAATAGCATATAATTCTCAGCACACCAAGGATGAACTGGAAGATTTCATTAGCCACTATAACAATCAATTCGGCACCAACTACACCAGCAAAGACACCCAGTCCTATTACAACTATTACAATGACATAGCCAAGCGAATTAAGAATAGGCAAATTGATTTGTTACTTGTAGTAAACATGTTCCTGACTGGGTTTGACAGTAAGCACCTGAATACACTGTACGTAGATAAAAACCTAAAATACCACGGTTTGATTCAGGCATATTCCCGGACAAATCGAATTCTCAATGAAGTAAAGTCTCAAGGCAATATTGTAAGCTTCCGCAACCTGAAAGCAGCCACAGACCAAGCCATCACTTTGTTCTCGAACATCAATGCCAAAGATGAGATCATCATGCAGCCGTATGAGGAGTATGTAGCGAAGTTTAATCAGTCTTTTATTGCCCTGCTGCAAATCGCTCCAACGGTAAATAGTGTGAACGATTTACCTAGTGAAGAAGAAGAACTGGAGTTCATTAAAGCGTTTAGGGAGCTAATGCGCCTCAAGAACGTGCTGGCGACATTCACGGAGTTTAAGTTTGATGACTTGAGCATGAACGAACAAACGTTTGAAGATTACAAAAGCAAATACTTAGACTTATACGACAAAGCTAAATCACATACTCAGAAAGAAAAAGTATCGATATTAGGCGATGTAGATTTTGAACTGGAATTGATACACCGGGACGAAATAAATGTTGCATACATCTTGAAACTACTGGCTAAACTGAAAGATGCCACACCTGAAGAGCACGAAAAGCAGAAAAAAGCCATTATTGAAATCATTGCCGGAGATGCTCAATTGCGTAGCAAGCGAGAATTAATCGAGAAGTTCATTCAAGAAAATCTACCCACTGTTTCAGAATCAGACGATATTCCTGAAGCTTTTGAAGCCTATTGGAATGAAGAGCGAAAACAGGCGTTACAAAAAATGAGTGATGAGGAAAATCTGGATAGCGAAAAACTAAATGAGACTATAGGCAAGTATCTGTTCACAGAAAAAAAGCCACTTAGAGATGAAGTAATAGGTATGTTGAATACAAGACCGACATTAAAAGAAAGAGGAACTATAGCGGAAAGAGTAACTGACAAAATTTTGGCTTTTGTAGAGACCTTTATCAACGGAATAACTGGAAGATGATCATTTTATATTGCTACAATTTTCAAGCCTAAGGTTACAAATAAATGGAACCATCTTTTGATGATATGACGGAAGAGGAGCTAATTCGGATGCATATTTTTAGTTTCGTAGATACAGGTAAGTATAAGGTAGCTGAACAGGAGCTGGATATTTTATTTGAAGAAGCTAAAAGTGCGGAAGGGTTAAATATACAAGTCCTGGCTGAAATAGCAGGATGTTATGTAACTGTGGGAACTGAAGGATATGATTCGGAATGTGTCAATAAAGGATTAAACTTCTTCATAAAAAACAAGGAACTACTGAGTGAATACTTCTCAGCTGCGAGCTTAGATTATAATATAGGAAATGGAAAGCATGCCCTTTTTAAAATAGCAATGATGGACTCTGATGCTTTACCAACTCCCCAACTTGTCAAGGATTACCTTCATTCTTCAAAGTCTTCGTTTTTACGAGCTTTCAACACTATTGATCTAAGAAATCTAGATGACCTTTCTATACAGATTTTGAATAATCTGGCGAATGATCTTGATTGTGCAGGTAGAGTTGTTGAAGCCCTTCAACTATATGACATGGTTTTAGAGGCTTCTCCAGATTTTCCATTTGCTTTGTTCTCCAAAGCAAATTGTATGGAATATATGATTCATACTACAGACGGGCCTCTTACAGCTGCTTTTTATGCCGAATTGTATTCTTTGTATCAGAAGGTAGTTTCAGCCGAAGGTAAGGAGGATATTAAAGCTCGAGCTCTTCTTGGATTAGAGAAAAGTAAAATGATGTTAAACCACTTTGAGGTCGAATTATCGAAATTGCCAGAAGAGCTGACGCTTTCAAAGGAAGAATATTTAGCACATAGCCATTACAGAAGATTCACTCTTGATAACTTTTTAAGCTTATCAGAGCACGGGTTATACTGTAGATGTGCAAAGGCTAAACAGGACAATTTGAGTATAGGCTTTCCAGGAATGCATACTGCTGAGGTGAGGTTGATGAAATTAGAGGTTCTTTTAAATCGTCTTAAATCGGAGTTTTCTCTAGCGAGAAAACTGTATTACCAATATGTTCATGATATAGATATTGAGGATGATGTTTTTTATGAAGATCTATTTATAGGAGAAAATAATGGTTTGAAGATTGAGAAACTCAGAACCAGCTTTAGATTGTGCTTTGGTATTTTAGATAAAATAGCAAAGGGAATCTGCTTTGCCTTTGAGTTAGAAGTTGGGAAAAATGAGAGTATTTACTTTGAAAGATTCTGGAATGGTAATAATGAGACATCTAAGAAACGATGGGAAAAGTTAAACTCCTTATCTAATATTCATTTAACAGCGCTGTATAGCATTGCTTCGGATTTAAATAGTCAATCAGGAGAATTAAGTTTATATAAAAGTTGGAGAAATCTACTAGAGCATAATGCGTTGGTTGTTAGGAATGAGAGTTTTGATAGCTATGACCTTTTTTCAAATACCACCTTTTTGGAGTCTGTAGGTGTAGATCTGTTTTCTGAAAAGACTAAGCATCTTTTACAGCTCACACGAGCTGCGATATTTAGTTATACTTTCTGCGTAAGGCACGAAATTGTTGGTAGGGAAATCTATCACTAGTATTTTTTAGAGGCAGTATCTAAAGAACTGTATAAATGGGTTCGGGCGCAAGTTCGGACCTTTTTTGTTACCTTAAGCAACCATTCACACAGCCATTATGAACAAAGACAATATCCTTAATGGCGAGTTCCTCAAGCAATTCAAGAACTCAAGGGACTTTTCCTCTTTCATAAAGGAACTCTATGTGCGGGTGCACAGAGAAAATGCTGGAGACGGAACTGGACCACCACCCAACTTACACATTTCCCTGAACACTGTCAGTTAACAAGTTTACCTCTTTATATTCCAGGTAATACAGTTCAAGACACCGCCTTCATCGGCAATTAAGTTGCTATCTATAGTTGCTATTCTGTGCCCCCTAAAAAGCTCTTCAAATTGCTTAACAACAGCATCATCTTCGATAATTCCGAATGTAGGTAGAATAAGTGTATTTGCCATTTGGAGGAAGTTAATGTATACCCCATTAGCCTGATCATATTTTACGTTGCTGTAGGGGTTGTAAGGTATTTCAATCCACTCTAACCCAGCATTATGTAGTGCCAGCCTAAACCTCAACTGGAATTCCGGCTTCTCTTTCGATAGATCATTTATCAGTACAGTAGAATCATTAAGAAAGTGTATCATGCCATCAGCATGTCCTGTAAAATCTTTAGGATGCGTTGGTATAAAAATTATCTGATCTACTTGAAGCAATTGGTAGAGCTCATCGATAAGATGCTTTTCTGACATGTGTTTGTTCTCTTTAAACACCTTATCGCACATGATAACCTTGCTTGCAGCGCGTACCACATTTCCACCATCAAGAACAATAGAAGACTTCTTAGGCTTAAGGTCAAGAGCCGTACAAATGCTATCTACATCTGAAATGGTTTTCTGCCACTTCTTGCTTTGCAGATAATCAGGATTGTATACAAACTGCACAAATTGATTTGCAGCAAACTGTATCGGCATATAATCCCGCGCCCAGATGTCTTTAGTACCCGAAAGCTGTGAACAGCTTATTTCAAGATCTTTAAGTACTTGCTCAAACTGCTTAAAAAAATCAGGGTGCTTTACTGGTAAAGTATCGGCAAGATATAAGTGGTTTGTTTCCTGATCTGGTATCATTGGGGAATTAGTATTTGTACCTTATCTGTTATTCGTCTTGCCTTAGAGCACAATTTAAGCCTCGATGATGTAGTCAAGAATCTCTTTTGCAGCATTTGGTTTGGCCCTACCATCGCTTCCGAAGATGTCAGCAAAGTATAAACCACAACTGTGGTCTTGGTTTAGTAGGTCGGATTTGTGAAAGGCAGATTGTAGGGGTTTGTCAGCCATGGCTTTAGGGTACAACAAAACACTCTTTTTTGCACCAAAGTGGATGTTATAAGCATACATCTGCTTAAGGTCAGCATCAGAAGGTCTGTAGTCATGTATCAACTTCCACTTAGTATCTACCACTACCTTTTCACCTGATTTCCTCGTTAAAACGATGTCAGGCCTTATAGTTTGATTTCCCCAGAACAACCGTTTGCTTTGTCCCTTTATACTATAATCTTGATACTTTTCAGCATGTAAAGCCTTCTTTAATATTCTATAAACATAGTCTTCAAAGAGCTCATTCATGTTGAACAGGAGGGCTATCGTGTTCTCTTTTCCTGCACCCATATCAGGGTTGTACTGTAAAATTATCAATCGAGCAAACTGTAAAGCATGTTCGTAATGAGAGGTTTTACGGTTAAGCTCGGGAAGTGAATCAAAGTGTTTCTCTCGGATAACGACATCATCTACAGCTTCAAAGCTAATTAAAAGGTTTTTTATTTGGTTGTCGAAAGAGCTGTTAGAGTTGGTTACGTTAAGGATATATAGGGCTCGCTTTAATATTTGATTGAAGAGGGTATTAATATCATATACCTGGTGCTCTGTATAGAACCTTTCTTTGTGAATAAAATTGTGGCGTACATGCTGTGAAAACAGAAGTTTACCTTTAAGAGCAGCCGTATTACCCTGTTCTCTTCTGTATTTCTTCACTAATCCCTTATGCACCAGCATCTCAACTTCTTTCAAGAAGAAGTTAATGTATAGGTCCAATAACGAGGTATTGCGAAGGGACAAACTTGCGTTTGAGACAGAGTGCAGGTTGATACCTTTGCATACTTTTAGCATGTTGAGCAAAGCATCACGCCATTTCTTTTTGGCGTCATCTCCGCTTCCATTTCGATCAGCTTTGGGTAGAACTTCAATTGTTAAACCCTTTACTTGTAAAACTCCTACAAAGCTGTTGAACTTAATTCTTTTCAACCCTACTGTGAAGTACAGATTGCCATGCTGTTCATTAAGCCGTACCAAAGCATCAAAGTGAGCAGGGCCAAAACCCTGCTCACCAAGATGAAGATAACTGTGCTCAAAAACCTGAATGGGTGTTCTACTTCTATTCTCCATAGATAGCTTTGAAAGGTACTGAAGAATCGAATTTTAGAGGGTTTGCTATCTTGTATACTTCCTTAACCTCAAACTCATCAGGCATAAATTCAGCAGCAAAACCAAAATTATTATCATTTGAGTTTTCATCTCTTTGGACAAAACCCTTACCTAACACAGCTCCTATTTTATTGTAATTGCCATAGAAATACTCCTGCAACAGCGGCAGTATCTTATTAGCAAAGATTTTTTTGAGCTCCTGCAAAGGCTCTGATGAGCTTGAAATACTTATCAGGTAACTGTGTCCAATTTGATGATCCCGATCTAACATGCGCTCCAATCGAGAGTTAATAGTAGATAATAGCTTTTGTAAATTAACATCCAGGTTTGGATGGTTTTGTATAGCCTCTGGTTTTGGAAGCATTTCTACAAAAGAGAATCTTCTTCTAAGTGCAGTATCTAATGCTTCAACACTACGGTCTGCAGTGTTCATGGTGCCAATTACATATAGATTTTTTGGTACACTGAACTCTACCCCAGAGTACGGGAGGGTACAGGCAAGCTGATTTGTTGCTCCTTTACGTTTATCATCTTCTAACAGCGTAATTAGCTCACCAAATATGGCTGAGACATTCCCACGGTTTATCTCATCTATAAAAATGGCATAGTCATGATTAGGGTCTTTAGAGGCTTTATCGGCAAATTCCTTAAATAAACCTGGTTTTACCTGATACTGAACGTTCTTAGTCTTATCGTCCGTAATTGGTTTGATGCCTTCAATGAAATCCTCATAGCTAAGAGACTGATGAAAAGTTGTAAAGACAAACCGTTGTTCTCCGGTAACCATGTCAGTAAAATGACTAAAAAGCTGGTCCTTTAACTTATAGGTTTTACCTGTTCCAGGAGGGCCATAAAGAATGATGTTTTTGGAAACTAAAATATCATTGACTTCTTTGAACTTCTGTTGTTTAGCTTCTTCTATCAATTTGTCAAATAACTCTTTGTTGTCATTCTCATTTATCTCTCTAACAGTGGTTAGTAAGCCCTCATCCATAAAAATCCCGTGTACCTGAGGAAGTATCCAGTTAACTTTTCTATAATGAGCAAATTCGAAGCTACCATCATATTCATAATCACCCTTAACTTCACCAATGGCAAGGATTCTTCTTCCTTCTGCGGCTACAACTATGTCACCTGTGCTTATACCACTATGAAAGTTTAATATCTCACCAGCTTTCTTACTAGCATTTAAATTATCGTTCTCATAGGACCCATTTGCCTGTAGAGCTTTTTGGATTTCACTTTTAGAGACATCAGTTAGCTCATTTAGGTCTCCAATATTAGGCCAGCCTATCGAAACATGATTGTGGTTAAGCATTTCAGGAAAACGTCTAGGGCCATTTGATCCTGATGTTGAGCCTACTCGCCAGTACCTTCTTCTACTTTCTGGTAGTGGTTGGTCTAAAACTTGATATAAGATATCTTGTGCGAGAATGAGATTATTTGGGTCAGCATAACAGTTAGACTCAAGGAAGCCATTTTTAAGTTGTAGAAGCTCTGAGTCCTTTTCGATGCAGTTCCTTATGAACTGCTTAACCAGCTCTATATATTGAACATATATTTTACCAGGCGACTCTTTCTTGAATTTCAGATTTTTAGCCAGCTTGCTGAAGAATGATGACTTGTAGAATGTATATGTGGCAGGATGGCGAAAGGTAAGATAAGTGGCAATTGTTCTTTCATCTTGATGAGTATTTAAGTTTTTGTTACCTATCTGATCATAAAGTAGGCGGTTATTTGATCGGAAATCGTCAATCCTTTGCTGTAGTGGCAACGATTCGTCAAAGAGCATCTTAAAGTTTGCCCTTGTCTCTTCAGGATAAATGCGTGCGATATGTATTATGACACCCCGGCTATGATGAAAAACAAGGTTTGAGAAGTTTATTGATTCCAGCATTTTAGGGAAATCAACGGCATCTTCATCCCACTTGCTCTGGAAGTCTTTGATTAACCTCCATTTATAAACCTCATCACTGTTATTGGTTAGTCTAATTTTACGTTTATAATCATGTATAAACTGATTTAATGTGGCTTCATAAGGGAACACAGGAGCTGGCTGTTTGTCTTCTAGCAGTTCATTATTCATAGTGATGATTGTTAAATTGTTATATAATATTGAATTAGGTAGATTTATTTAAATCGGACGACTATAAGAAGTTGGGAATGCATCTAAAAAGGGTCACTTATATTTACTTTACAATCGTTTTAGTCTCGTTCAGTAACTTATCAAGAGTGCCTATTATAAATATAGCTAAATATACATATCTGCATATAAAATGTATAAGCTTTTAGGCAAGAATACTTGATTTAATGCGAAAGAAGGGATTTTAAATATATTTTGATTTATAAGCTATGTACGGAAGATACACCTTCATTCCAAAGAAATACCTTAAGGGCAAGTCTAAGGCTGTGAAGCTTTTAGATCAGTATCAGGAAGATGCCCGTTACAACGCAGCGCCTTCGCAGCTGCTGCCGGTCATCACTGGTGAGGCGCCCAACACGCTGCAGTTTTTCTCGTGGGGCCTACTGCCGCATTGGGCAAATAAAGGCTACAAGCATAAGTCAGTTAACGCCAGGGCCGAGACCCTGACCGAGAAGCCCATGTTCCGGGAGCTGGTTAACAGCAAACGCTGTCTGGTGCCGGCCGACAGCTTCTACGAGTGGAGAACCTCCTCGGCCGGTAAGCAGCCCTACCGCATACTGCTCAAGAGTGAGGAACTGTTCTGCTTCGCCGGTCTCTGGGATGAGTGGACGGACATGGCGACAGGGGAGGTTGTGAACACGTTCACCATCATCACCACCGAGGCTAATAAGCTGATGCGCCCGATCCACGACCGCATGCCGGTGCTGCTGCACCCGGAGGAAGAGGAGGAGTGGCTCTCCGGTGAGAGAGCAAATGAGCACCTGCTTTCCCTGTTAAAGCCATACCCGAGCGAAGAACTGAAGGTCTACCCGGTGTCTTCTTTGGTCAACTCCCCAGGCAACGACTCGCCCCAGGTGCTGGAGACAGCGCCAGAGCAGGGGAGCCTGTTCTAGAGGGCGCGCATCGGCTCACCAAAAGAAGTAGGAGGGTTTCTTTTTCAGAGTTAATGTCTCCCAGTCTATTTCTGTCAACAGGTCATCGTGGCGTTTCACCTGTGGGTCGTGCCAGTCTGCCTTATTTCGTACCCACTCAGCCCACTGGCCTAGCTGATCTGTGTACGCGTCGTTGGCACGGGCGGCACGCTCCACCTCGTCGGCGTATTCGCGCATGACCTTTGCCTGCCGCCAGCGCTCAGCCTCTACCAAAATATGCTTCAGGCTTGCCAGCTCTTTTTCCTGCCTAGCTTCCATCTCGCGGTACACCCTTTCCCTTTCCTCGCGTTCTGCCTGCTTCCTTTCCCGCTCCAGCCTCTCTGCATGCTTCTGCTGGCCTTTCATTTGTAGGGTGGCAAGAATTCTTGACAGCCGGTCTTCAAGCGGCTTTTTTCCGTCCACCCACTCCTTTGAGCCAAAGTTCTTATACCAAAATGCCAAGAGGCCAGAGGGCTTATATTCTGAATTGTCCCAGGTGCCATACTTAACAATGTGTTTTGTCAGCTTCTCTCGGACCCCAATCTCAAATCGCTCGCCTTTGATGACGGCGTAGGTGCTTTGGTATTCCACAACCACACTGTGCCCGAGCGCTTTCAGTGCTTTGATGAGCGTATCCATGAAGCGAAATGCTCTGGCAGCGGTTGCAGGTGAAACTTGAATGCTGAGACTCCTCTTACAGGAGTATAGGCCGTTGTAGGCCCTTTCCTTTTTTCCCCGATCAAAGACCTCTTTGGCCGCTACAATCAGCGGGTCAGGGCGCTTCATCTTGTCTGGGACGGTGACTAGATCACTGTGGTGGTCCTCCAGGTCTCGCTGCACTCTGGCCAGTGCTGAAAGGCCTGTGGGGTCATAAGCCTCGCCGTCTTCTCTTACAGTCAGTTTCACCTTCTGCTCTCCTTTGTAGGTGGAGGGCAGGGGAGTGACTTTGACTTTCTTGCCTGCTTTTACCTTCATCCAATAGCCCGCCTTAGGAAGCGGGACCTGAAGCTTAATGCAGATCTTCCTGAGGCCGTTATCAGAGAGACCATATCTTTTGGCAAGCGTGGTCATGGGTTCTGCCCAGACCATGTCGTATAGCTCATTTCTGGTGATGGTTGCTTGCTCAATTTTCATTTATATTCATATTCAATGTTTAGAGAGCGGGTTAGCAGGAAAAATTATAAAATGATCCTTGTATATAAGACTTTATAATATTATATAGAGCTATATAATATAGACTATAGTGGGTTTGTATTAACTAATGTTATTGGCTCTTGCTCCCTTAAAGTACTTAACTGTTTGCTTATAAAATCAAATTTACAGAAAGCCTTCTTTCAGACCAGGAGGATAAATTTTTAAAACACACATCAGAAATTTACTTGGCTGACTACCGAATTGCACAAGTAGTTAGGGGAATATTAGTAAATAGCTATTTTTGTTTTTTACAAAACCTATCTTTGCATAGTAACTACTAATTCTGAGCAGTTAGGTATTGCATTGTACTTATATTGTGTTTAATTGGATGTAAAATAAACTATTGTAATGCTTAATTTGCAAAATATTAATACTGCTAAAACCCGTTTATCTAGCTACAATCCTTTAACCTTTAACAATGTTCAAAACAGTTTTAGATTTTTTACAAACAAAATAACGATAAATAGCTTTAGACATATTTCGGGTTTAGAAGTAGAGTTTGACCACCCTGTAACAGTAATAACTGGAGGCAATAAGATAGGTAAATCAAGTTTATTACTTCTTATCGCCTGCAGCCATTACAAGTTCAATAAGTATGATTCAACTAAGCCTGAAACTGAATGGCGGAGACATACTTGGAGAGATGTTTTCACTTTTACGTCTTATGAATCAGCTACCAGGAACTATTCTTATGAATTGACTTGGAGAGTTGGAAACAGGCAAAAGCATGGTGAAGGAAAACGGTTAGCTACTAGTAAAGCATGGACAGGTTTAGGCAAATATAGTTCTGACCCAAATAGGATCAATGCCCAAATACATGAAAGAGAAGTAAGGTTGATAGAACTTGATCGAATGTTACCTGCTAGGAGTTTTTCAAATAGCTTAATAAGAAAGATACAAAATTTTCAGGAAGTTCGTCTACAAGAAGATATTGAAAAAGCGTTTTCATACATATTGGATATACCTTATCAAGTTGAAATTTCAAAAATTGGCTCTCATGTAAATAAGGTAGCGTATTTAATAAATTATTTAAATGAACCGTACTCTAGTTATAATGCTTCATCTGGCGAGGAATCTCTAATAAATATATTAGTTGATATTTTTGAAGCTGAAAATGATTCTTTGATTTTGATAGATGAAATAGAGGCTGGATTTCACCCATCTATTCAGAGGAAATTAGCCGATGTGATACAATATGTTTCATATCATCACAAAAAGCAGTTTATCTTAACAACCCACTCTCCATCTTTTCTATCCGCTCTTCCTCAGAAATCTCGAAAGTTTATAGATAAAGATATCAATGGCAACTTCGAAACAATAAATTCTATACCTGTAAATGCAGCTTTTTCTAGAATGGACTCTCAGGCATATCCTCTAGTTCAGCTTTATTGTGAAGATGAAGAAGCTGATTACATAATCAAGAATATTCTAATAGAACTAAATAGGACAAGAAAGAATTTTGATCGCCTTATCAATATAATCAAATCTGGACCAATTAATCAAGTCAAAAATGATTATGAACGACATAAACATAATTTTGATCAGATGAGAATTAAACTTGGGTACTGCTGTGTATTTGATGGCGATTATGTACAAGATCCGTCATATTCACATTACCACCAGAACCCAAGTGAACATTCATTTTTCTTATATCCATATGTAGCACCAGAAAAGTTCTTAATTCAGTTTTATCTTCAGCAGTTTCCAAATCCTTTACTTTCCACTGCCTTCAATTTTACTGATCATCATTCTTTATTTCAAGAAATGGTTAATTTGGGTTTGGCAGTTGACGTAGCTCAAGCTAGGCAAAATTGTTGGAATGCTTTCAGTATAACCCCCGAGTATACAACACTGAAAACTGATTTAACTCAATTCTTGATTGATACAGTTGAGCATTTTTCAGTATTAGGCGACTAAGATTATTAAGAAAAAATAATAACTCCGTTAACTTTCTGCTTATGCAGTGACCTCCCCCCGCAAAAACGGACCACTGTAAAATAGAGAAAAGGTCATTTTGCAGTGGGAGGTCAATTTGCCATATCGTTTCAATAGCGGATTTCATTTAAGAAGACAAAGTTCAATGAGACGCAGATTGTAAGTACCCCATTTTTCAGACAGCGTAAATGAGACTTTTCGCAATCTTTTCTACTACCACTACTATGAAGTGGTAATGTGGTAAACTTGCCGTGCAGGCCCTGTGTCAGGGGAGAAGTTTTCCATATTTCCACTTCTGCTTTCCAGTGGCCACTCCTTAGGCGTCAGGTTGCCAAGCGCCTCATGCGGTCTCCTGGTATTGTACTCCTCCATCCACTGCTCTGTCAACTCCCTGACCTCCTCCAACTCAATAAAAAGGTAAGCGTCCAGTACCTCCCTTCGGTAGCTTCCGTTGAAACGCTCAATGAAGCCATTCTGCATCGGCTTGCCGGGCTGGGTGTAGCGTATGCTTATCCCATTCTCCCTGCACCAGCAGGTAAAATCAGCGCTGGTGAACTCCGGTCCGTTGTCCACCCGTATGGCTGCCGGCTTGCCGCGCCAGTCAATGAGTTGCTCCAGAACCCTGATTACCCTTTTGGATGAAATGGAGGTGGCTATCTCTATTGCCAGCGCCTCCCGGTTGCAGTCGTCTATCACGTTCAGGGTCCTGAACCTGGTGCCGGAGGCCAGGCTGTCGCTCATGAAGTCCATGCTCCAGCTTCTGTTGAGCTCCGCCTGTTGGAGCAGTGGTTGCTTCACCCGCGCCGGCAGCCTACGCTTGCCCTTTCTCTTCTTGTTGAGCTTGAGCAGCTTGTAGACCCGGTACACCCGCTTGTGGTTCCAAGTCTTGCCGTCCCTCTTCAGGTAAGCCAGCAGCTTTCGGAAGCCGTAAGTGGGGTGGGCGTCGGCCAATTCCTGCAGCGCGGCGATTAACTCTGAGTCATCCTTGCTGCTCCTGTAGTAGAATTGGGAGCGGGCCAGCCCGGTTAGTCGGCAGGCCCTGGCAACGCTTAGGCCGTAGTCAGAGACGATCTCCTCGGTCAACTGCCTTTGCTGCCAGGGCCCCAGCCTTTTTTTGTGATGACCTCCCTGAGTATCTCATGGTTCAGGCTCAGGTCAGCGAACATCTTCTTAAGCCGGGCATTCTCCTCCTCCAGCTCCTTGAGGCGCTTCACGTCCGAGGCTTCCATGCCACCGTACTGGCTCTTCCACCTGTAGAAAGTGGCCCGGCTGACATTCAACTCCCGACAGATGTCCTCCGTCTTCCGACCTGCCTCGTTCTCCTGGAGGGCCTTGATGATCTGGCTCTCGGTAAATCTTGTCTTCTTCATCTACTCAGTTTAAATGTAAAACCTTTTTGTCTACTTTTAAACTGTCTCGATTTTAGGGATACTTACAAGATCAAACTTGAGGGCAAAAGAGGTGTTATGTAAAGTGTGTATCTCTTATGCCTTTGGTATCTGGGAAAATTAGATGAGGCAGCATGAGAGTGGAAACCCTCAAGAAGCTTTAGTAGCTGATAGAGAATAATTGGCAGTTCGAAAAGTTGGTAGCGGTTCTGAGTTAGAACGGGCAAGTACAGCAGCGCAGTGGCAAAAGTAGAATGTGCGCAATCAATAGATACTTTAGCACTTCAGATGGACACCTAAGTCATAAAAAGAAAGGCGTTAACTGTATGGATATCGAATTTAGTGTCCGAATAGTGTCCGAAGGTCATGAAAAAAGGCCATCAGCAGCTGCTGATGGCCTTTCGTGTAGCCCGTAGGGGAATCGAACCCCTGTTACCAGAATGAAAATCTGGCGTCCTAACCCCTAGACGAACGGGCCTTGTTGCTGTATTGCGATGCAAAGATACGGGGCGATTTCAAATCTGCAAACGGGAATGGATAATAATTTTTCTGGTGATGCTGATGTGGCTGATTTTCAGGCAAAAAATTTTTTGAACAATGGATTATGCTGGAAATTCTAACCAATACAAGTATCTTCCGTTAAATGAAGCATCCTTACAAAAACCCAACGTATAGCAAAGATGGCTAGAAATTTACACTATGAAGGGCTGAAACCAGAAGCTTTTAACCAGTTCAAGAGCAAATTGCAGACTTATGGCATTGACCTGCGCGATAACAGCGGCAGTTTCAGCGAAAAAGGAGTTTCCGGCAAGTACAACTACAATCCTGAGACGGAAGTGTTAGAGCTAAATAATATGCAGATAGGCTTCCCGGCCAGCATGATGCTGAACATGGATACGCTGGCCAGCCGCCTGACAGAGACAGTGGTGCAGCATGGAGGCAGGCCCCGGCAGGGCACAGTGTAGCTTTTTGCAGCGGCACCCCGTATATGAGATATAAAATTTTTGACAGTTTAGATACATACTAGGATACTATGGAAAACAATAGCTCACAAAACCAGAACGGAAACAACTCTAACAGCGGCAATAACTCTACCAACAGCAACAATAACTCAGGCAACAAAGGAAACAAAAGACAAGGGCAGGAGGATAGCGTTTTAACACTGCTGCAACCGCATGATATGTCCAGAACAGTGGAGTCTGCCTTGCACGTATTTCAGGGAAGAACAGATAAGCTGCCGGAACTGATGCAGGATGTTGGGCAGATTATCATGAAAGCCTCCCGGCGTTTCTCTACAACACAACTGATAGTAGCCGCGGGTGCTTTAACAATTGGTGCCGTTCTTTTAACCAAGTACGGTCCTGTGGTTGAAGATCTGGATTAGGGTAAGAAAAGATAGATTGTATTTTAGCAGAATCCCCTGGAGCAGTTCACGCCAGGGGATTCTGCTTTTTTGCGGCCGCTGCTGCATCATGGCACATCATTTGATTAAGGTGCATCTACATAGGTTTCAGCTATATAAACGTTACTAAACCAACTTAAAGATGAAGACTATGAGAAAGATGAATCTGGTGCTTTTGCTGCTGCTGGCGTTTACTTCACTCCAGGCACGGGCACAACAACAGCAACTCCCGCCCCTTGTTAGTGTTTCCGGTGTAGGGGAGGTGCGGGTGCAGCCTACAGAGGTGGTGGTGAACCTGGGCGTGGAGACGCGGGAAAAGACACTGGATGCCGCCCGCTCAGAAACAGATAAAAAGGCCGCCGCCATTATCAACTATCTTAAAAAGCAGGGGGTGGAAGCGAAGGATATACAGACCTCTTACGTAACGCTGCAGCCCATGCACAATGGTGGGGAGTATGGCAGAACTACCCCAGATTTTTACCTGGCGCAGAAGAACATGACTGTCACTATCAAGAAGCTTAACCGGTTTGATGAAATCCTGTCAGGAATATATGGCGTGGGTGCCAATCATGTACATGGCATAAATTTTCAGGTTTCTGACCTGAACAGGTATAAGGCAGAAGCACGTAAGAAAGCCGTAGCAGATGCAAAACAGAAGGCCACTGCCTTGACGGGCGAACTAGGTGCCAGGGTAGGAAGGGTTTATGCCATCAACGATGGCGGGAGTGCCGGCGGGCCAGGGCCTTTGTACAAGTCTGCTATATTGATGGAGGCTGCTGCTTATGATGGTGCCGGAGGACCTTCTATTGCAGGGGGTGAGGTGGTGGTGACCGCTAACGTGGATGTCAGCTTTATTATAGAATAGGTGGGGCAAGCGTTAAATAAGAGAGGCGGCTGCTTTATTGCAGCCGCCTCTCTTATTTATGGTTTCTGGAAGTGGGTTATTGTTTTGAAGTTGTTCTCCTCATCCAGGAGAAAGCTTAGTGGCTGCCTTGGATTCTGCAGAATTTCCTGCTCTCTTATATTCCAAGGCTTCAGCATCTCCTCCAGCATATGGGCATAAGCCAGCATTTCCCAGGGATTGAAGATCTCGTTCGTTATATCATCAATCAGGGTGTCCAGCACCAGGTGGTCATCCTCCGGCTTTACGGGGCGTACAAAGTACTCCGGCACTACATTAAATATATAAGCAGCATAAAATGCGCGTGCTTTAAATTCTGCCAGTTGAACAGGATGTAGCTGCTTCCCCTGCATGAGCTGGTACAGTTTTCCCATGGCCGAGCGAATAATGCCGTTATCTAAAAGAGTACAGACAATGGCCACAGAGCCCAGCTTAATGCTGAAGGCCATGGTGGTCAGTTCATCCTGGTATTCAAACGGCAATTTGTCTTCTGCGGGGTTCACTTCTAATAAGAACAGCGAGCAAGGCAGGAAGTCAGAAAAAACCATAGACACCCGCAGCGACTGTAGTACCTGGAAGAAAGAGCGGAACTTACCCAGCATACGCGGGTCTTCGCTGACTGCATACTGCGGCATGATCAGCGGGTTCATTTCTTTTATAAGTTCCGTTACCAAGGTGCCGTAATACATCTTGCCAATCCACTGGAACAGTTCCTGCCCCTCCAGTGCCTTCAGTCCTTCGATTCCCTTGGCTGCCGCCGTTTCTACTTTGGCCTCCAGAGGTAAGAGGTAATGGGTATGGCAATGGTCGCAGCAGGGGATGGTCAGCTGGTCAAAAGTTGTCACACTTTTATCCAGTAGCAGCAGCTCCTTGTTTTTCAGGCCGTATTGCTGCTGAAGCCACTCAGCGAAAACAGGGGCGCGGTGCTCAGGCGTAATATTGGTGCCGCACAGAAAGCAGTTTGTATCTGTAAACTGCATTTTCTCGAACGGGTCATAGAGGGTAAGGTCGATCATGCTGTTGTTTCTATTCAGGCTGCAAAGATAGCAAGAGCAGCGACGAGTTCCGAACACCAACCCCGGCCAAAGGTTTAGTTGTTAAATTATGTTAAATAAAATGGCGTAGAGTTTACTCTACCGGTAAAAGCATGCGCCGGTACATCAGCCACACAGCGGGTGTAGCCATACAGGAAAGGAAACAGGTGGTGAAAAAACAAGTGCCCGAGAATGTAAAGAGCAGGAGGGGCAAAAAAAACAGCAAGCCTGTAAGCCGGGTTCTGTTCCCGACGAATCGGGTCTTATCATTTATCTAGGCCTGCACTCACGCACAGGCTCCATCGACCTACCCACTGACATCGGACGAGCAGCCCTTAGCCCCACCAATGCGGAGCACTGTCAGCCTATTTGGTCTTTCAACTCCTAAGGTTTACCCAGCCGAACTGGTCACCCAGCCGCTGGTGCGCTCTTACCGCACCTTTTCACCCTTACCAGCACAAGGCTGGCGGTTATTTTCTGTGGCACTGGCTGTATCCCGGTTGCCCGGGACCCTTCCCGTTAGGAAGTAGGATGCTCTGTGTTGCCCGGACTTTCCTCTCTCCCCGAAGGGACAGCGATAAGACGGCTTGCTGTTAATTTTTTGTATTGCAAAGGTAACACATTTTAAAGTTAGAAAGTTTAGGAGTTAGAAAGTTAGAGGTTGAAAGCAAACTCTAACGCCTAAACTCTCTAACTCCAAAGGCTTATTTCAGTTTTACCAGCGTGGCGCCGTAGCCGAACTTCTCTTTGCGGGCATCCTCAAAAAACTTAATACCAGGGGTGCGGCTGAGTATTTTCTGTAGTTCCTTGCGAAGCACCCCATTGCCGGCTCCGTGTATAAACACAATCTCATGCATGTTGGCGGCCAGTGCCCTGTCCAGGTTGTCCTGGAAGTGTTCCAGCTGCAGCTTCAGTATGGCGCTGTTGCTCATGCCACTATGGTCCTCCACCAGCTTTTCGATGTGCAGGTCTACCTCATGTTCCGGTGCCTGCAACTTAAAAGTTTCGTGCTTCGCCGTCGCGTCTATCAGTTGCTCCGTTATTTTATCGGTATCCACGGCAACAGGCTTCTGGTCGAGCTGAAACAGGTAAGCTTCCTTGTTGAGCACAGGAGCTGTTTTCTTGCTCTTATAAAATGAACTGGCCCTGAAATGCACCTTTTTGGTGACAGGCTCATATAAGGTAGGGCTGCCGTTGCGGTGCTGTATGAACTGCACTAACAGGCCTGGCCACTTTTCAAAATCCTTCAGGTGATAATGGGTGATGACACGGGTAGTTTTAGGTGCCAGTTTATCGTTCTGCAGGCCACGGTATTTGTTTTCACGCTCTTCGCCAGATGTAAAGAGCAGGTCGTGGTCTGAATTGTTGATGATGGTAACAGCCAGCAACTCTTCTGACTGGTGAACCAGCGCCAGGTATATGCCTTGTGCAGCCAGCACAGGTGCTGACGTTTCTCTTCGGGCCACCGGTTTAATTTCCGGGTCATTTTTAAGGTAAGTTGCCTCCTCCTTCGCAATCACCACTACCTCACGGCGGGCCACCGGTATGGTGAAATCGTTATCGATGGCTACTTCTACAATGTTGTTATCTAATATGCGGGTAATAATGCCTTCCTCGCGGCCAGACATTAACCGCACACGGTCTCCTACATTCATATTTTTGTTGTTCTGTGTTCGCTATTCTTTGTTCGCTGCATGTGTCTTATCTCTGTGCCGCGTTACTCTCTTTAACAAAGGTACGGATTTATCAGGTCTGGTGTCGTGGGTTCTAAGCCTGGCCATGGTTAACGGTTTGGCTAGTACGGGACAAAAGCATGCTAGAAGTACAGTGCATGCATTCTGAAGCCATTTTTCCGGTTGTATTCCAAGGCAGGTGCAGGAATTTTGATGATGCTGAGCACATATAAAGCGGTGTTCAGGACTTTGCTGCGCCCTTTAAAGTGCATCAGGTTCAGGTCGGGGCTGATGTAGTACTGCCGGTAAGCATCGAAACCACTTGCCCTGTTGGCGTAGGGGTGGTTGTATACTATCTCATGGGCACCATACCCTACAGCCAGGTTCAGCCACCGCGGGTACCGGGCCTCTGGTTTCAGTAAGGCACCCACATTCACAGAGAGCCAATAGGTCTGGCCGTTGTAGTCTTTCAGGGCCTGCTCCGCCAGGTTGCTACCTAATACGTTCGGGCGTACTGCCGCATAAGCAGTGGTGTGGAAGGAGAATTTGGGCATCACACGCACTTCTCCCCAGGCCAGCTCCTGTGCCACCACCGCGGCTGAACCTACAGTGTTAGCAATCAAGTCGCCTGCAGAGGCACCATATTCCGGCTGAAAGCCATCAAAAAACTCAATAGGGGTTTGCAGTACAATACCGGTAAGGCCTCCCAGCAGGATGGCTTTTTTCTCTGGTACCCCCGCCCAGCGCAACATGTCTATGCCCGCCCTGCTTTCATGGAAAGCTCCCCAGAAATGCCCCGCCTTGTCCATCTGTTTCCATTGGCTATTGTCGTTGAAGAAATGAAAGCTGCTTCGTTCTTCCGCGTACCATGAATTACTCAGCGACACCAGCATGGCTGTATAGCCCGCGGTGAAGGTGGCACCCATGGCAATCAGCCGGGAGGTGTTTACGGTGGAGGTATCTGGCTGCACTTGTGCAGCAGAGGGGTGAGCCTGGCACAGCAGCAGGAGTGAGAGCAGGAATGTAATAACAGTCTTGTGGCGCATGAGCCCAAAGATACAGAATTGCCTGCTTCCATATTACAGCACAGCCACATGCCTGCTCTTCCTGCCATCATCTTAGGGTAGTGGTTGCATTTATAAATAAATACTTTCCCTGCACTATCCTTACCCTGAGAAGAAGTTGTTAGACTGAATATTGACTTGGAAAAGCCTGCACTAGATGATGCACTTTTAGTTAGCCTGTTGAACAGTAAATTATTGCTCGTCATTAAACAATTCAAAGAAGAGCTTTCAACACTGGTTTTCACTGGTAGCACGTATGGCTTGCAGCAACCGGTATTGCCTGTAAAGCGTCAGAATTTTTTTATATAAAATAAAGTGAGGGTGCAGTTGCCTTAACACAGGACTTAGGGTGGTTTTGAGGCTTCATATATGCATATAACCCTATAAAAGTTTTTACTCGTAGCTAAGGGTATACAGGTGCTAAGTCATTTAGTAGTGGTACTGGATTCCCCTCATTTTATGTGATTTGAAGTAATACAGGAGGGTGCCGTATTGTAAATATCTAATATGAAAAACCTACACCTACAGGAGGTTATAAATAAGAGGAATAGATGGGCATGGTGAGGAAGAAGACGGCAGAGATAATTTCCACCCAGGAACTTGATATAGCCATAGCTGCTACTGACTTACATTATAAATTGCAACCGGAACTTGAAAGCCATTTTGGTAAGGCAGGCCGGGAAGCATGTCTGAAAGGGGTACGCAATCACCTGGCACAGCTCTCAGAAGCGATACTTGCCTCCAGCCAGGTCCTTTTTAAAAACTATGTTGCCTGGGCTCAGGAAAAGCTGGCAGCGCGCAATATACCTGCCGGAGACCTTGCTGTTAACCTGAACTGCGTGAAGGAAGTGCTGGCGCAGCGCCTGCCTATTGAGAATTACGTGGTTGCGGCCAAGTACATGAATGGTGCTTTGCTGCAGTTGGAAAAAAAGCTAACCCGGCAATCCTCTTACCTGCGGGAGGAAGCCCCTCTCAGCAGCCTTGCCACCCAATACATGCAACACCTGATGGAAGGAGACCGGGCAGCGGCAAGCAAACTGATACTGCAGCAAGTGGAGGGAGGTACCTGTGTCAAAGACATCTACATGCATGTGTTTCAGCCAGTACAGTACGAAATCGGGCGCCTGTGGCAACAGGGGGAGCTTTCTGTGGCTCAGGAGCATTACTGTTCAGCAGCCACACAGCTGGTTATGTCGCAGCTGTACACGAACATCATCGGAGCTAAGAAAAAGGGATATAAAATTGTTGCAGCCTGTATTTCCGGTGATTTGCATGAGATAGGTATTCGCATGGTTTCAGATTTCTTCGAGATGGAGGGGTGGGAGACGTATTACCTCGGCGCAAATACCCCAAAAAAGAGTATCATCAAGACCCTTCGCGAACAAAGACCTGACCTGCTGCTCATGTCGGCCACCATGACCTACCATTTGCACGACATAACCGAGGTGGTGGAGGCCATAAGGGCAGACAATGCTATACAGCATATAAAGGTAATGGTAGGAGGCCATCCTTTCAATACGGATCCAGGCCTGTGGAAGGAACTGGGTGCAGACGGTTGTGCTGCCAATGCACAAGATGCACTGGAACAGGCGCAGAAACTGGTGAGAGAGGCTGCGGCTTAACCTTTACACGCAGCAGAAGGCATGCCTGGCTGCTCACTGCAGCAAATAGCTTTCCAGGTGTAACAAGCAGATACACCCTTGCCGCCTGCGCACTTAAAAGTGTATCTGCCACTCTTTTCCCCTAATTTCAGGAAATCAACAACCTTTTCCCCTGATTTCAGTTCTAAAGATAGATTTGGAATTATGCTGCATGCATACTATATTTGATTGAATGGCACGGAGGAAGACAGATAGCAGATCAATCATCCTCATAATCAAGTCCCATCATTTTATTGTATGCCTGCTGCAGTTCAGAGAAAGCGTGGAGGTTGCCCTCTTGCCGGCTAATCTTCATTCCTTTTTTGTATGTCTGTGCTGCTACATCGTTCTGGCCTAACTCCTCGTATAGTTTAGCAGCGTGGTAGTAAGTGCCAACATAGTTCTCATGCTCGGCCAGTAGCCGCTCATAATACATGAGCGCTTTATCCTTATCTGCCTGGCGGTACTCAGTGGCTATGGCATACAATGTAAAAGGGTCATTTGGGTCGTCTTCAAGAAACTTGAAGAGCTGCTCCAGTCTGTTTTCGTTCATTCGGAATTGACTATATTTTAATTAACTTCGCACAAATCTAAATTTAAAAAGCTAACATTTCTAACCATGAAAATATTAGTTTGCATTAGTAATGTACCGGATACTACATCCAAAATCAATTTCACAGCTGACAACAAGGAGTTTGACAAAAACGGTGTGCAGTATGTGATAAATCCCTGGGATGAGTATGCGCTGACTAGAGCCATCGAGCTGAAAGAGGCTAAAGGTGGCACTGTAACCGTATTAAACGTAGGAGAGGCCGATGCAGAGCCTAACATCCGCAAAGCCCTTGCTATTGGCGCAGACGATGCTATACGTGTAAATGCCTACCCGAAAGATTCCTTTTTTGTTGCGCAACAAATTGCAGCTGTGGCAAAAGAGAACAACTATGACGTTATCCTGATGGGTAAAGAGTCTATTGACTATAATGGCTCCCAGGTACACAACATGGTGGGCGAATTGCTGGGTATTCCTGCTGTGGTGCCGGCCTTTAAGCTGGACATGCTGGATGACACAACCGCCCGACTGGAGCGTGAGATAGAGGGAGGCAAAGAGGTTGTGGAGGTGAACCTTCCCTTTATTGCAAGCGCGCAGCAGCCTATGTCTGAGCCCCGTATCCCGAACATGCGCGGCATTATGACAGCCCGTACCAAGCCTCTGAAAGTAGTGGAGCCAACCGGCGCCGATACGAAAGTGAACTACGTAAACTACAGCAAACCTGAGAAAAAAGGCGGGGTGAAAATGATTGACCCTGAAAATGCTGGTGAGCTGATAAAATTATTAAGAAACGAAGCTAAAGTACTATAAGATATGTCTGTATTAGTATTTGTAGAAGGTCTTAACGGCGAGATCAAAAAGTCCTCTCTGGAGGCTGCATCCTATGGTAGCCAGGTAGCACAGCAACTGGGTACCACTGCCACTGCCGTTGCCATTGGCGATGTAAAGGAAGATGCCCTCAGCCGCTTGGGCGAGCAGGGAATAGAAAGAGTATTGTACGACGGAGACGAGCGCCTGAACCAGTTTGTGGCCGATGCTTATGTAAAGGTTATCGCCAGGGCAGTAGAGCAGGAAAATGCCAGCGTGCTGGTGTTCTCTAACTCCAACATTGGAGCTGCTGTAGGTGCCCGCCTGGCGGTGCGCCTGAATGGCTCCCTGGCCACAAATGTAACCAACCTGCCGAAGATTGAAGGCGACAGCTTTACCGTTACACGCGGTGTGTTCTCTGGAAAAGCTTTCGCCGATGTGGCTTTAACCGGCGATCTTAAAATAGTTGCCATCAAAAAGAACTCCATCGAAATAACTTCCGGTGGCGGCTCTGCTACGGTAGAAAATTTTTCAGCTGATTTAACAGACGCTGATTTCTCTGTTGCTGCCAAGGAGACTGTCATGCAGGATACTGGCGGTGGCATCCTGCTGCCAGAAGCGGAACTGGTGGTTTCAGGAGGCCGCGGCATGAAAGGGCCTGAGAACTGGCACCTTATAGAGGACTTGGCAAAAGAACTTGGCGCCGCCACTGCCTGCTCCAAGCCTGTTTCAGACATGGACTGGAGGCCGCATCATGAGCACGTTGGCCAGACAGGTATTACCATCAGCCCTAACCTTTATATTGCCGTTGGTATATCCGGCGCCATACAACACCTTGCGGGGGTTAACTCTTCTAAAGTAATTGTCGTTATTAATAAGGATCCTGAAGCACCCTTCTTTAAAGCCGCAGATTACGGCATTGTAGGAGATGCGTTTGAGGTAGTTCCGAAATTAATTGAAGCCGCGAAGGCTTTAGACAAATAGAATAGAAGAAACTGTGGAGAAAATTCAGTTAGAGATACTTGGTCTCTCATCAAGCCAGTCACAGACAGGCTCATTTGCACTTGTACTTGGGGAAAGAGAGGGAAACCGGAGGTTGCCGATCATCATCGGTATGTTTGAGGCGCAGTCTATCGCTATCCAGATAGAGAAGATAAACCCGAACCGCCCGCTTACCCATGACCTTTTTAAAACCTTTGCCGAGCAGATGGACGTCACCATCACAGAGATTCTTATCTCTGATTTGAAGGAGGGAGTATTTTATTCCAAAATCATGTGCACGGATGGTACAAAAGAGTTTGAACTTGACTCACGCCCTTCAGATGCTATTGCTATCGGCCTGCGCTTTGGCGTTCCGATTTACACCGTAGAAAGTGTGCTGTCGGAGGCGGGTATTATTCTGAGTGACCTGGAAGAGGACGAAGATGAAAACGAAGAGATGACAATTAAAAGCACGTCCGCCTCTACTTCATCCGGTTCTAAAGAGCCGCTCAATCAAACTTCTGTGGATGAGTTGAATAAGATGTTGAATGAGGCCCTGGAAAAGGAGGATTACGAACGTGCCGCCAAAATCAGGGATGAGCTGAACAAGCGCAACTGATAGACACCTGAAATGAATATACAGGAGTCCTGTGCCGGCATGGCACAGGACTTTTTGTTTTAATAAGATATAAGGGTTACTTTTGGCAAATTTTAGCCAAAGCATGTACGATATTTTTAGAGGAGTTATCGGTTTATTACTCTTACTGTCCATTGCATTCCTGTTCTCAAAAAACAAAAAGCGCATCGATTGGAAGCTGGTTGGCGTCGGTGTTTTCCTTCAGGTTTTATTTGGAGTACTGGTAACCCAGGTGCCATTAGTGGCTGATGGCTTTGCCGTTGTCAGCCGTGGCTTTGTTACTTTTCTTGATTTTTCGCAGGCTGGTGCCGAGTTCCTGTTCGGTAACCTGGTGAACCCTGCCAATAATAATGGCTTAGGCTATATCTTCGCTTTCAACGTTCTGCCAACTATCATCTTTTTCTCTACTATTTCCTCTGGCTTGTATTACCTGGGCATTCTGCAGAAGATAGTTTGGGGTATTGCCTGGATCATGTCTAAAGGCATGCGCCTTTCCGGGGCCGAGAGCTTGTCTGCTGCAGGTAACATCTTTCTGGGCCAGACAGAGGCTCCCTTACTGGTTCGTCCTTTCATCTCGACGATGACGCGCTCTGAGCTGATGTGCCTGATGACAGGCGGTATGGCAACCCTTGCAGGAGGTGTGCTGGCAGCTTATGTAGCGTTTCTCGGCGGTGACGATCCAGCTCAGAAAGCTATTTTTGCGGCCCACCTGCTCACGGCTTCCATCATGAATGCGCCGGCTGGAATCGTGCTGGCCAAGATTCTCGTGCCCGAAACTGAACCCGAAAAAATTACTACGAAACTGAGTGTAAACGAAGAGCAGCTAGGCGTAAACCTGATAGACGCCCTTTCCCGTGGTGCTGCTGACGGTTTAAGGCTTGCTGCCAATGTGGGCGGTATGCTGCTGGCTTTTATTGCTGTTATCGCGCTGGTAAATTACCTTCTTACGGACGTGATAGGGGTGTGGACAGGATTAAACGAATGGGTGGTGGCAAGCACCAACGGGAGTTTCCAGGGCTTCTCCCTGCAGTACATACTAGGTCAGATTTTCAGGATATTTGCCTTTATCATGGGGGTGCCGTGGGGTGATACTTTACAGGTTGGAAGCTTGCTTGGCCAAAAAACAGCTATTAATGAATTTGTGGCTTACCTTGACCTGGCCGAGATGAAGGCAGCCGGTACTTTATCGGCGAAGTCTATCGTCATGTCGACCTACGCTTTGTGCGGTTTCTCCAACTTCAGTTCAATTGCCATACAAATTGGTGGTATCGGAAGTATGGCCCCTGGCCAGCAGGGTAACCTTTCTAAACTCGGCTTTATCGCCTTGTTGGGTGCCTCGCTAGCCTGTATGATGACAGCCACCATCTCCGGTATGCTCTTCAGTATTTAAAAAAACAGAATGTCAAAAAAAAGGCTCCCGCTGCTGCAGTGGGAGCCTTTTTTTTGTAGTGTAAGAGACCTATGTTATTTTTTGTGGCAGGAGCATTCTTGCTGCTCCCTAGCTGCGGCTACTCTGGTCTTCTTCTTCTATCTTTTTAGCATCGCGCATCAGGCGGTTAGAGAAGATAAACTCATTCAGCTCCTTCACATCGGTATCCAAAATATGATCGCGGGTACCCTCCCAAAGTTTTTTGCCTTTATACAGGAAGAAGATTTTGTCACCGATCTCAATTACTGAATTCATGTCATGCGTCACGATGATGGTGGTGATGCCGTACTCCTCCGTAATCTCCTTAATCAGTTCATCAATCTTCAGAGCCGTTAAAGGATCAAGGCCGGAGTTAGGCTCATCGCAGAAGAGATAGGTGCAATGGGGGGCAATGGCACGTGCTATGCCCACTCGTTTTTTCATACCCCCACTTATCTCTGACGGCATTTTCTTGTTGGCTCCTTCCAAGCCAACGCGCTTCAGAACTGTGTTGACGCGGTCCATGCGTTCACTTTTAGACATGTCGCCCAGTATTTTCAGCGGGAACTCTATGTTTTTCTCCACATTCATGGAGTCGAAGAGGGCAGAGCCCTGAAAGAGCATGCCTATCTTCCGGCGTATTTCCTGCCTGATGTCCAGTTTATTGTTGGTGAAGTAAGTGCCGTCGAAGGTCACGCTGCCAATATCTGGCTTTACCAGCCCCACAATGCATTTCATCAGTACACTTTTACCTGTACCGCTTGCGCCTAAAAGCAGGTTGGTTTTACCAGTCTCAAAGACTGCGCTGATACCATCCAGTACTTTTACACCATTGAAAGACTTATGTATGTTATGTACTTCAATCATGATTAAAAGCTTTTTAATGCGCTGCTCTTGACCTAAAGCAGCAGGTTTGCCAGAATGAAATCGGCTATCAAAATGGCGATTACGCTGTTTGTAACGGCCCCTGTGCTTGCCTGGCCCACTTCTAATGCCCCTCCCGATGTATAGTATCCTTTAAAAGAGGAAATAGAGGAGATGAGAAAAGCAAACACAACAGATTTTATCAGGGCAAAGAGAATGTTGTAAGGAATAAATTCACTTCTGATCCCTGCCACATATTCCTGTGAAGAGATTTCACCTGTCAGCACGCCGGCAACAAAACCTCCCGCGATGGATAAAAACATGGCTAAAATTACCAGCATCGGGAAAACCAGTACGGCAGCAATCACTTTAGGCAGCACCAGGTAAGATGTAGAGTTTATTCCCATTACCTCAAGGGCATCCACCTGTTCTGTAATCTGCATTGTACCCAGTCCACCAGCTATACTGGAACCTACCTTCCCGGCCAGTACAATAGAAGTAATGGTAGGAGCCAGCTCGAGGAGTGTCATTTCCCGTACCATAAAACCTATAGTGGAACGCGGTATAAAGGCGTTATCCAGGTTATAAGAGATCTGAACACTGGTTACAGCCCCGATAAAGGTAGATACAATGGCTACGATAAAAATTGAGTTGATGCCAATCAGGATAGCTTCATCCATTGTTCTGTTGAACAGAATGCGGGGAGACTCTCCCCTTGAGACGAGGCTTATCATAAAGAGTACATACTTTCCGAAGTGTTGCAGCATAAAGGGTTTAGAAGCTGGTTAAATCATGCTATTCCAGATGATCGTAAACAAAAATACTGTTAAATACCTATATTACGTATAATATTGCAAAACATACTAAAACGATACATATCTATGCAACAATACATTTTGGTGACAGGAGGTACAAAAGGAATTGGCAGAGCTGTAATAGAACAGTTTGCCAAAGAAGGCTTTCATATCATCACCTGTTCCCGAAACGAAAAGGACCTGCAAAAGTTGAAGCTGGATATAGAACAGAATTATACTTTTTCAAAAGTCTTGTATCAGGAGGCTGACCTCAGCGATACAAAATCATTGCAGGCTTTTCTGGACTATGTAAAGCAGCTGAATGTGAAGTTGGATGTGCTGGTGAACAACAGTGGCCTTTTCATACCTGGAAAAATAACGGAGGAAGATGACGAAGCGCTGCCATACATGATACAGACAAACCTGTACAGTGCTTACTATATCACCAGGGGAGTTGTACCTGAAATGATAAAGCGCCGCTCAGGTCATATCTTTAACCTTTGCTCTACAGCCAGTATTACCCCTTATATCAACGGAGGCTCTTACTGTATATCAAAGTTCGCCATGTATGGCATGACAAAAGTGCTACGGGAGGAACTTAAAGAGCATAACGTTCGGGTAACAGCTATTCTTCCGGGTGCTACACTCACGGCCAGCTGGGAAGGGGTGGACCTGCCACCAGAACGATTTATCAAGCCAGAAGATGTGGCCATGGCCATATTCAACGCCTATGCCTTATCTGAAAATAGTGTAGTAGAAGAATTGCTGATAAGGCCGCAGCTGGGTGATTTGTGACAGGAGGTGAATACCTTCACTGTCTGTACACGATGCTGCCATAGCAGTTCAGGTAGAAGGGGTGCTGCATAGGTGAGGTTTCTTATGTAGTACTTAAAAAGTCAATGCTGTGCTCGTGCGCCTGGACTTACTATACAGGCTCTGAGATTACCTGAATGATACTTTGACCATTTTTGTCTTTTAAAACTGATAATCAAGTTACTGTATGCAGAGGAAGCCCCGTGTAAAGATATGTTGCATCAGCAGTGTGCAGGAGGCGAAGTTGGCTATTTCTGCCGGAGCGGATGCATTGGGCCTGGTAGGCAACATGCCCAGCGGTCCTGGTATTATCAGTGATGCCAGGACAAGGGAAATTGCGCGTGTTGTGCCTCCGCCAGTGGCAACTTTCCTTCTGACCAGCCATACAGATGGCGACAGCATTCTACAGCACCATCAGCGTGCCCAGACGAACACCATACAGTTTGTGGATGCCTTGCCCACAGAAGTTTATTTGCAGCTAAGGGAGGCGCTGCCGTACATTAAGCTGGTGCAGGTAGTGCACGTGCAGGGTGAGAAGTCGGTAGATGAAGCCCAGCGGGTGGCGGAGTATGTTGATGCGATACTTTTAGATTCTGGCAATCCGAACCTGGAAGTGAAGGAATTAGGAGGCACGGGCCGTATTCATGACTGGGTTATCAGCCGAAGAATTTGTGAAAGCGTACCTAAACCCGTTATCCTGGCTGGCGGCCTGAATGCGGCGAACGCGAGGGAGGCAATAGAGGTGGTGCAGCCTTTCGGCATAGACCTGTGCAGCGGTGTCCGGACAAACAGCCAGTTAGACCCTTACAAGCTGGAAAAGTTCTTTCAGGCTGTAGAGAAAGCCTAATTCCAATACGAATAAACAGACAAACTGAAAGAGAAGAAGCTTTATGGCTTTGTTCTCTTATTCACACAACTCAATAGACTATGAAATTAGAAGGAAAGATTGCTGTAGTAACCGGTGTAAGCCACGGGATAGGCCTTGCAACAGTAAAAGCGCTGCTCAAAAAGGACATGCAAGTAGCAGGGTGGGGCCGGACAGCGCCGGAACTGGAACATTCAAACTTTCATTTTTTTGAATGCGATGTGCGTTTCCCGGAATCCGTGCACCAGGCGTTTGACAAAACCATTGCAAAGCTGGGTACGCACGTAGCCGTTCTGGTAAACAATGCCGGCCTTGGGATTCCGGCCAACCTCGAAGATCAGCAGGTAGAAGACTGGCGCACCATGTTCGATACCAATGTGCATGGTCTTTTTTACTGCACTCGTCTTGTGCTGCCGGGCATGAAGGAGCTGGAGGAAGGGCATATCATCAACATTTCTTCCATAGCGGGTACCACAGGAGTGCCGGGTATGACAGGCTATGCGGCTACCAAACATGCAGTAAAAGGCATTTCCCATTCGCTCTACATGGAAGTGCGCGACTATGGTATTAAAGTGACATGTATCTACCCCGGGTCCACCGAAACGAACTTCTTTGATAACATGCAGAACTCTCCTGCAAGCCCGAATATGATGCGGCCTGAAGACATTGCCTCCACCATTCTGCACGCTTTAGAGTCTCACCCCAATTACCATCACGTGGACATAGAAGTAAGGCCGCTGATGCCAAAAGGTAAACGGCAGAAATAAGTATAGTGTGGCCCGGCTTTTGTAGATTTGCAGATTAGGATACAGCAGACGTTAGTATCTGCAGGCTTAGTAGCTGCTCAAGCTTCACCATTTCCTGTTGCACCTGCCGCTGTCCTTTATCCCTAAAGTACAATAGCAGTAAGGGAAAGGCGTTCAAGGAGTATGTCAAAAACAAACTGTATGCTGGTTCCTGTAAAGTATAAATCAAACATAATTAGCCTACTATACATTGTCTGTTGAAGTAAAGAACCTTTTTAAAATTTACGGTGCGCAGCATGCTGTGGATGATATTTCCTTTACAGTAGAGCAGGGGCAAATCCTGGGTTTCCTAGGGCCGAACGGGGCAGGGAAGTCCACCACGATGAAGATTGCCACCTGTTACCTGCCACCCAGCGCGGGTACCATTCTGGTGAATGGCCACGATGTGGTGCAGGACCCGATGGCGGTGCGCCGCATTGTGGGGTACCTGCCCGAGCACAACCCGCTTTACCTGGACATGTACGTGCACGAATACCTTGCTTTCGTGGCTTCTGTTTATGGGTTGCGCGGCAGGCAGGCGAAAGCACGGGTGCAGGAAATGGTAGAGTTGTGTGGCCTGGTGTTAGAGCAGGGCAAGAAAATTGGCGCACTCTCCAAGGGGTACCGTCAGCGGGTGGGGCTGGCACAGGCACTGGTGCACGACCCGCAGGTGCTCATTCTGGATGAGCCTACCACAGGCCTCGACCCCAACCAGATTGTAGAAATCCGCTCGCTCATCAAACGCATCGGACAGAACAAAACCGTTATATTCTCGACGCACATTATGCAGGAAGTAGCCGCTATCTGTGACCGTGTCGTGATCATTAACCGGGGCAAGCTGGTAGCCGACAGTGATGTGGAGAGCCTGCAGGCAGACCAAATCAGGGAGAAGGTGACATTGGTGGAGTTTGAGCAACCGGTAGAGGTGGAGGTGCTCCAAACTATACCAGGTGTGCTGCGCGTGGTGCCTGCTCAGGGGCATACTTATCGGGTTACCTCACGCACTGATGCAGACATCAGGGCAAGTGTTTTCCGTATAGCTGCAGAGCGAAACTGGCCGCTTGTCGGGTTACGGCAGGAAGAAAACTCCCTTGAAAAGATATTCCAACAACTCACAAAGTAAAGATGGTTTAGAAGTGCTGCAGCATGCAGGAGCGGGAGATGGTTTCTGTGACTGGACTTTCATGATGCAGCATACATAATGAACAATACATGCTCTCCATACTTAAAAAAGAATTTAACGGCTTTCTGAATTCCCTCATCGCCTACATTGTCATCACGGTTTTCCTGGTGGCCATCGGTATGTTTATGTGGGTGTTCCCGGAAAGCAGCGTGCTGGAATACGGCTTTGCCGATTTACAGACACTCTTCAACATGGCTCCCTGGCTGTTCCTGTTCCTGATTCCGGCCATCACGATGCGTACTTTCGCTGAGGAAAAACGTGAAGGAACAATTGAGTTGCTGCTAACTAAGCCACTGACGGACTTAGAGCTTATATTGGGCAAGTACTTTGCTGCTTTGCTGCTGGCTTTATTTGCGCTCGTTCCTACTCTGCTGTACTACTACTCAGTATATGAGTTAGGCAACCCACAGGGTAACTTAGATTCTGCAGCAGTGGTAGGTTCTTATTTGGGCCTGATATTCCTGGCTGGTGTTTTTGCTGCCATTGGTGTGTTTGCCTCCTCTGTTTCAGACAACCAGATTATCTCTTTCGTGATTGCTGTGTTTCTGTGCTACATCATCTACACCGGTTTTGACTTAATTGCCTCTATTCCGGTATGGGGTAGCTACAGCTACCTGATCAGCCAGTTAGGGATTTCTTATCACTACAGTTCCATTAGCAAAGGCCTTGTTGATTCACGCGACGTGCTTTATTTCCTGAGCGTCATCACTATTATGGTTTTGGCTACTAAACTTGTCTTAAGGAGCAGAAAATGGTAACAACGCAGAATAAGAGCAGGCGTGGCAGCGATATCCTGAAGTTCATAGCCTGGATAGCTGGTATCGTTCTTCTGAACGTATTGGCTGCTAATTTTTTCTTTCGCCTGGACCTGACAGAGGACAAGCGCTATACCATCGCCCCGGTTACAAAGCAGATGCTGGGAAGCCTGCAGGACGAAGTGGTAGTGGATGTGTACCTGGAAGGGGATTTTCCGGCCGGGTTCAAAAGGCTGCAACAGTCGGTGCGTGAAACGCTGGATGAGTTCCGTATCTACTCCGGCGGTAATTTGCGCTATAACTTCATCGACCCGAATGAAATCACGGATGAGAAGCAGCGCACAGAGTTCATAACTAACCTGGCTCAGAAAGGAATCACCCCAACCAACTTAAGAGCTACTGAAGAGGGCAAGCAGGTAGAGCGACTGGTGTTTCCGGGGGCAATTGTGCGGTACAAAGGCAAGGAAACAGCCGTAAACCTGCTGCGCGGAAATCTGGCAGCCTCGCCGGATGAGCGCCTGAACCAATCTGTAGAAGGGGTGGAGTACGAGCTGGCGAATGCTGTTCGTAAAGTGGCCTTCCAGGGCAACAAGGTGATTGGCTACATTACCGGGCAGGGAGAACTGGAGATGCAGCAGGTAACTGACCTGTTGGGTTCTTTGCAGGAGTACTACCGGGTAGCGCGGGGTGAACTAGGCGAAATTCCAACATTACAGGGGCTTGACCTGATCATTGTGGCGAAGCCGACTTCCCAGTTTACAGAGGCGGACAAGTACAAGATTGACCAGTTCATCATGAGGGGTGGAAAGGCTGTGTTCTTTGTAGATGCTTTAAATGCAAACATGGACAGCGTGGGCGCTGGAGGTATGTTTGCCGTACCGTACAACCTCAACCTGGAAGACTTGCTGTTCCGCTACGGTGTACGCCTGAACCCGACTATGGTCATGGACCTCAACTCCGGCTTTATCCCCATGGTAACAGGCTATGCCGGTGATCGGCCGCAAACGGAGATGATTAACTGGCGCTTTTACCCATTGCTGAATAACTTCAGCCAGCACCCTATAACGCGTAACCTGGATGCGGTTTATACCAAATTCGTGGGCACCATAGATACTGTAAGAGCCGAAGGAATCACAAAAACGCCGCTGGTCTATACTTCCCCTTATTCAAGGATTCTGGAGCCGCCTGTACCCATTACTCTAGAAGAGGCGCGTATGGAGGTGAACCCGGAGCTGTTCCAGGCAGGGCCACAGCCTGTAGGCTATTTGCTGGAGGGTGCCTTTACGTCCCTGTTCCGGAACCGCCGTGCGCCGGCCGGGGTGCCGGACACCAAAGTGCAGGAGCAGGGAGTGCCGACGAAGATTGCTGTTTTCTCTGATGGTGACCTGGTGCGGAACGAAGTTAACCCGCGTACAGGGCAGGCCTACGAACTAGGTTTCGATCGCTATAATAACATTACGTTTGCCAACAAAGACTTAGCCATGAACACCATACATTACCTGCTTGATGCAGAGGGCTTGATCAATGTACGAAGCAAGGAAATTGTACTCCGGCCCTTAGACAAGCTGCGGGTGCGTGAAGAGAAAACTTACTGGCAGTTGCTGAACCTGGTAGCCCCTATTGTGCTGCTGGGCGTATTTGGCTTAAGCCGCTATTACCTGCGGAAGCGCAAATATGAGCGCTTCTAAATTTTATCCCTCTCTTATACAGCGAGGCACGAAAAAGGAGTGGCGAAAGGCGTAGGAGAAATGCGAAATATTTATAACTTTGTCCGAATAACATTATAGGTAGAATAATGAAATTTATCGTCTCTTCATCTGCGCTTCTGAAGCAGTTATCCAGCATAAACGGAGTGGTTACGAACAACCCTGTCGTGCCAATCCTAGAGAACTTCCTGTTCGAGATCAACAACAGCACCCTTACCATCACTGCCAGTGACCTGGAGACATCCATGATCACGGAACTGGCGGTAGAGGCAAAGGAAAATGGCCGTATCGCTGCTCCTGCTAAGATCCTGCTGGAAACACTGAAGAACCTGCCAGACCAGCCGGTTACGTTCACTATTGATGAGGAGACCTATACCATTGAAATCAGCTCTTCTAACGGCCGTTACAAACTGTCTGGCGAGAACGCAACGGATTTCCCGCGCGTGCCAGTGGTGCAGGGGGCAAATGCCATTGACATACCATCCAATGTGCTGTCAAGAGCCATCAACAAAACCATCTTCGCAGTAAGCAACGATGAGCTTCGCCCGGCCATGACGGGTATCTTTGTGCAGTTGCGTTTCGACAGCGTGACCTTTGTAGCGACAGACGGGCACCGCCTGCTGCGCTACCGACGTACGGATGTGGCAACAAGCCAGGAAGCCTCTCTGATTATCCCGCGTAAGGCTTTCACGCTGCTGAAGTCTACGCTGCCTTCTGAGGCGACAGCTGTTCGCATGGAGTTCAACCAGTCCAACGCTTTCTTCAGCTTTGACAACATCCGCATGATTTGCCGCCTGATTGATGAGCGCTATCCGGATTATGAAAACGTAATACCTGTTCAGAACCCGAACAAGCTGGTAATTGACAGACAGGACTTGCTGAGCTCCGTAAAGCGTATTTCTATCTATTCCAACAAAACAACGCACCAGATTCGCCTGCGATTAAGCGGCTCTGAACTGCATGTTTCTGCCGAGGACCTTGACTTCTCTAACGAAGCGAATGAGCGCCTGGCCTGCCAGTACGAAGGGGAGGACATGGAAATTGGCTTTAATGCTAAGTTCCTGATGGAGATGCTGAACAACCTGGATTCAGATGAAATTACTTTTGAGTTATCTACGCCAAATCGTGCCGGTTTGCTGATGCCAATTGTAAACGAAGACAATGAAAACGTGCTGATGCTCGTAATGCCTGTTATGCTGAACAATTACGTTTAAAGAAGTTTAAAATAAGCTAAGACATTCAAAAAACAAGAAAGGCGAGCTGAACAGCTCGCCTTTCTTGTTTTTTGAATAGCATACACCTTTTCTTCAAGTCACAGCAATTGGTTCTTCGTCTAATGATGTAATGCACTTGTTGCTCCGGGAGACTCAGAAGTAAGGGAGTAAACGGGTTGCCCCGCAGGTAGTTTCCGTGGCTAAAATTCTTTTATTTGGTTGTTTATTACCGCTTTCTGCGCAATTGGATGTACACCGGGAAATGATCACTGTAGCCACCTAAGTAGAGGGTGCCGGAATACGTGCGACTTGGCGTGCCTCTGTACTTGCCGAAAAGGAACATGCTATGGTTAGGAGCATGTATCCCAGCAGAACCCCGCACATATTGCAGGCCTGCTTCCTCGTTCAGCAGTGACTTTGATACCAGTATCTGGTCCAGCATCTTGAAATCTCCTTCGTTCGCGTAGCTTCCTGCGCCGTTTACAAAAGTCAGGTAATGCGTGTTAAAGAGTTCTTCTTTATATGACGGGTCAGGTCTTCCTGTTGCCTGCAGCACCTCCTTCATCACGGCAGCATCCGGCTCTGCATCAAAGTCTCCCAGTACAATAATCTTAGCATTAGGATCAGCTTCCAGCTGCTGGTCTATATGCTGACGGAGGGTTTTGGCTGCGGTTCGCAGCCGGCTATCATCCTGCCTTCCTGCCCTCGTCCGGGTGCGGGGTGGCCAGTGAGTGACGTATATTGTGACCAGCTCGCCACGGAGTTCCCCTTTTACCTGCAGGATGTCACGGGAGGTATAGTTCCCGCCCCCAAAGGCAATGGGAATAGCCTGCGTATAAGTGGGTTTAAAGTGCTTTGGCTGGTAAATGAGTGCTACATCCAATCCTTGTTCGTCTGGCATATCATAATGAATGACATTATAGTCATACTTTCTAAGTGGGGGAGTATTTACAAGTTCTTCTACTACCTGCTTCGTCTCCACTTCCCCAAGACCCACGATTGCCGGGCCTCCTTTGCCCCCGATACCGGAAATAACAGAGGCCAGGTTCCGAAGCTTCGTTTCATAACGCTCCTGCGTCCACCCTCTGTCACCGGTAGGTGTAAAGGCATCATCTGCGGTTTTCGGGTCGTTCTTCGTGTCAAACAATTTTTCTGTGTTATAAAACCCAATGGTATGAAGAAGGCCTCGCTGAGAGGTTGTAGGTGATCGGGAACACCCGAAAAGGAGGATTAGGGTAAAAAAGAGGGAGAGAGTTTTAATTCCGTGGTGCATCGTGTAACTTTGTGCTCATATATCTGAATAAGAATATTACGAGATACACACACTATAAAGTTTAAAAATTGACCAAATGAAGAAATCTGAAATATATTTTAGCATTGCCTTAGATGATAACCGCGTACCCGAAGCTATCAGCTGGCGTGCAACAGATGCCGGTGACAGAATTCACTTTGCTAAAGCCATCAACATCTCGCTTTGGGACAGAGACGAGGCAGGTACCATGAAAATTGATTTGTGGACAAAGGACATGCCGGTGGATGAGATGAAGTACTTCTATATTGATACCATGGGTGCTATGGCCCAAAGTATTGCCACTGCAACCAGCGACCAGGTGATGGCTCAAAAGATTCGGACTCTCTGCGAAGAGTTGATGACACATGTAGAGCAGGACAGACAGCAGAATGACAAGCAGTAAATACTAAAACAGTAAGGCCGCCCCGAAACCGGGACGGCCTTACTGTTTTAGTGAATAACTATATTTTAGTCTGCACCTGCACTTGTTCTGGCACCGGTAGTGGCTGTTGCATCTTCGGTGCTTTCTTCCTGATTAGCATTGGCCGCAAACTCTTTGTCCATGGCCGTATATTCTTTACGATGGCCAAAGTAGTCGTTGTACTGCACGGTGCTTAACACGTTTTCAAGAAAGCGATCCCGCTCCGCATATACCTTCTGGCTTAGTGCGTCAATTTTTGCCTGGTCGCCGGCATGCTGTTCTTCAATAGCTGTTATCTGCTCCGCAACCTTTAAATTTATTTCTCTTATTTTACCTGACTGGTAGTTGTTCAGCTGTAACCCACGAATCATCTGATCAGACAGATGTTTCGCCCTTGAACTTGCCAAGGTTTTAGACGACTTATCGCCGGGTGCTTTTGGTGCCATTTTGGTTCCGGCGGCATTCGTCGCTAGAGTTGAACCAAACATCATACAAGCCATTACCAATATCTTTTTCATTGTTAAGTCCTTCCTTTAGATTGTTTAGTAGTCGTCTTTTTTCTTATACGTACAATAGCCGGGTTTTGATAGGGCAGTGGTGTCACAGTGAAGGTGACAGCGATAGCTGCACGCCTGATAATGACATACCAGGCCTATATAAACAGCAAAGCCACTCCATACCCGGAGTGGCATTGCTGTTTTATTTGAGTTGAAAACTAAAGATTAGCCTTGCATGGATATTAATTAACACTTACTGTTCTTGCAGAGCCTGCACTAGCCTCTGAGGATACACCATTACCACCACGTGTTCTGTAGGCAGCATCACTCATAAACTGCCTGTCTAGCGCCACCAGGCTCTTACGGTCACCGAAATACTCTTTGTACTGCACGGTGCTTAGTACGTTTTCTAACTTCTGGTCTCGCTCGGCGCATACATGGTTGCAAAGCTCGTTTATCTTCTCCTGGTTACCGGCATACTGCTTCTCAATGGTTAACATCTGCTTGGCTACATCCAGGTTAATTTCATTTACTTTCCGTGACTGGTAGTTATTCAGGCCAAGGTCTCGGATCATCTCATTGGAAAGGTTTGTTGCTCTCTCCTGGGCAGATACTCCGGGTGTCTCCTGTGCTGAAGCCGCAAACGCTCCACTGAATACCATGCAAGTCATTATCATTAGTTTCTTCATCATGTTTCCTTTCTATAGTTTTAAGTTTGTGCTGTCTGGTTAGGTATACAACGATGGTCCTTTCTGAATAATTCCGGACGGTGCTGTATCACTGTAACGCCTAATATAGTGCAGACATTATGCCAAAAAAGCCGATTTTAGCTAAAAAACCGGCTTTTTTGGCAAGTACATGAAATATTTTTAGAACTCATTTTTCCACATCATCGACTCCACTGGCTTCATGGTGCGGTGGTTGTATTTCGCGTTTTGCTTGGTGTTATAGTAATTTTCGATGCCACCTTTTACCTCAAAATAAATGAGCTGCCCGATGGGCATTCCATAGTACACCCGCACAGGATGCGAAACAGATATTTCAAGTGTCCAGGTGTTGCAGAAGCCAACGTCTCCTTTTCCTGCCGTGGCATGTATGTCTATACCTAGTCGCCCAACACTTGATTTACCTTCCAGGAATGGCACATGCGCATGTGTTTCTGTGTACTCCAGTGTAACCCCCAGGTACAGCGTGCCCGGCCTCAGCACATAACCTTCTTCCGGGATATCGAACACGTCAATCTCATTGTGTTTGCGGGCATCCAGCACCTCGTCTTTGTAAGTTGCCAGGTAACGCCCCAGGTGCACGTCGTAAGAATTTGTGCCCAGGCAGTCACGGTTAAATGGCTCCACGAGAATGGTGCCCTTTTCAATCTCTGATAAAATCTGCTTATCTGTTAAAATCATGGTGTGGCTAAAAAATAGTTTGTAAAATAAGCAAATAAGCTGCTATAAGACAAGGTTTATGGCTGATTGCTGCCTGGTCACGCCCAGGTGTGCCAGGAAGAAAGTGGCAGGGAGGAGCTGCAACCGTTTTTATTTTACAATTTGGCTCAATGAAAAGCAGCACCTGGATTGGGTGCTGCTTTTTGATGTTTCTAAAGTGATGTAAGCAAAGAGTTATGCCTGATGCGCTTCCTGTAGTGCCTCCAGGTTTGCCTGCAAATACTGTGCTACCAGGTCCTCTGTTACAGCTGTTGATACAAACAGCGCCTCGTACTGGGAAGGAGCGAGGTAAATCCCCCTTTGCAGCATGCTGTTGAAATACCTACCGAAGAGGGCTGTGTCTGATGTTTTTGCCGAATCAAAGTCTACTACTTTTTCCTGGGTAAAAAAGATGCTGAACATAGAGCCAATGCGGTTAATGGTATAGTACAGACCCAACTGCTGCATGTTTTGCTTCATACCAGCCACCATGTTGGCTGTTGTTTGCTCCAGTTGTATGTAGGTTTCAGGGTGCTCTTTCAGATAAGTTAACATGGCCATACCAGCTGACATGGCAATAGGGTTGCCGGATAGCGTACCCGCTTGGTACACAGGCCCCGCCGGAGCCACAAAGTCCATGATTTCTTTTTTCCCGCCATAAGCACCTACCGGCATACCGCCTCCTATAATTTTGCCCAAGGTAGTCATATCCGGAGTAACGCCATAAAGCTCCTGTGCACCTCCTGGGGCTAGCCTGAATCCGGTCATCACCTCATCAAAAATGAGTACGATGCCTTCTTTGTCGCACAGGTTGCGGAGGCCTTGCAGGAAGTCCAGCTGGGGAGTAACAAGGCCCATGTTACCTGCCACAGGTTCTAATATAATGGCAGCTAACTGGTTTTTGTTTGCCTCCACCAATATTCTCACGGCATCCAGGTTGTTATAGGGTGCGGTGAGCGTGTCGTTGGCTGTTCCTTTCGTAACACCGGGACTGTCCGGTACACCAAGCGTAATAGCCCCGCTGCCTGCAGATATCAGGAAGGAGTCCCCGTGGCCGTGATAGCAGCCTTCAAACTTAATAATTTTGTCGCGGCCGGTATAGCCACGCGCTACCCGAATGGCGGACATGGTTGCCTCAGTTCCGGAGTTCACCATACGCACTTTCTCTATGCTGGGCACCATGCTCACAATGAGTTCCGCAATCTCTATTTCTTTGCGTGTCGGAGCGCCAAAAGAAAGGGATTCTGGAATTGCTTTCTGTACAGCCTCATTTACCACTTCTGCAGCATGGCCCAGTATCATGGGGCCCCAGGAGTTTATCAGGTCCAGGAACCGATTGCCGTCTTCATCAAACAAATAAGGTCCTTTGGCAGATACCATAAACCGCGGGTTTCCACCAACTGCCCTGAAAGCCCTGACTGGGGAATTTACTCCGCCCGGGATGCTGTTTTGGGCGCGCTGGAAAAGCTCGTTACTTACTTGTGCTTGTATCATAAGTAATTTTGTGTCAAACAATGTTATACATTAGAAAACAGGATTCACAACAGTAAGTTGCAGGTTTTCTAATTTGGTGATGGGCACATACTGGTTGTCAGGATGCACTTCGTTGCGTTTATTCGGATCAGTATAACTTAAGCCAGGGTAAAATACGCCTAGGCGGGAACCGGCCTGCGCCAGCTGCTGGTTGAACTGCGGCCCGTAATTTTTAAGCATAGTACCAAAGTAGTACAGCATCTCAAAGCCTGCATAGGCATAAACAGAAGGCGGCAGGTTATATCTTCTGATATACTGCTTCCTGAACCAGCTATTAAGCGGGTTCATTTTGTTCATGTACTTCGGGCTGATGAAATATGCTTCCAGGTCATCGAGTTGGCGAAGGGTAATCTGGTTTATGTCTAGCCATTTGTCATACGTAACGAGTGGAAGCGATTTGGCCTGTCCCTGCAGCAGGCTGGTAGCGTTTACGGCTGCTGTCATTTTATCTGAGAAAACAGCCATGTGGCCTGCATCCTGCAGGTTTAATCCTCGGAACACGGCAGCAGTTGCAGTTGTCTGGCTGGAGCTGATTTTAGTAAAAGACTTTACATTGCCTCCCAGCTTCTCGAAATGCTCTCGGTAATGGTTGGCAAAGTTGGTGTCGTCTTTTGTGTTCTCATACACAATGACAGCCGTTTTAGGGGAGAAATTCAGGTAGGCATACGCGGCTGCCTGTTTAGCCTGCGTCGCTACTGATGATTCGAACAGGAAAACATTGCTGTTGCCTTGTGCCATTTCCAGGTCCTGCGACAGCGGGTTAATGACATTGATGTTATGCTGTGCTGCAAAGCGTGCCGCTACCTTGGCTGTAGATTTGTAAATAGGGCCTATCAGGAGGCTCATTTGCTTCATCTCCGGTAAGTCCAGCACCCGCTTCACGCTCATGGTGTCCGCGCTGGTGTCGTAGGTAAACAGGTTGATGTCAATGCCCTGCTTCCGCAGCGAGTCCTGTGCCAGCTTCATACCGGCGTACATATCCGTTACAAACTGGCTTTTACGGGCGGTATGCTGTGGCGCCTGGTTCAGCTGAAAGGGTAGGAGTAAGGCTACATTGTACCCCTGGCCGCGCAAAACGCTTTCACTTAAATAGCGGCTGCGGTCTAGGTTATGCTTTGCTACCAGGTTCTCCAGTTTCTGGCGATCCTGCGGACGGTACCAACCTGTAATCAACTTGTCTGCGTAAACCTGAGCTACTGTTTTGTCATTGTCATACCGCTGCAGCAGTCGCTCAAACGTAGTCTTGTCGTTTAGCTTGTTCAGGTAAAAACGTTTCAGTCCTTCTGCATCACTAGCCAGAGCAGAGCCTTTCAGTTCCTGTAGTTTACTCAGTGCCCGCTCATAATTTCCCTGCTCAAACAGTACATTGGCCAGCAGGTAATCAGCATCAGCCATCCCGGTCCAGTCAGGGTGCTGGTTCTGAAGCTGTAGCAGCATTTGGTAGGCTTCATCCGGCTGGTTGTTTTTAAGAGCCGCCAGGGCATAGAAATAGGAAGCTTCCGGTGCATAAGGGCTTTCGCTGCCAGTGAGGGGCAAGAGTTCGGGCATTGCCTGATCATACCGCTGCTGCTGCAGCAGTATTTTGCCATTGCTGTAGTTTGTGCCTGCGTCCTGTACCTGTGCCTGTGCCGGCATAGCCAGTGCTCCAAGCAGCAAAAGGCCGGCAGCTTTATTCCAAAAGCTTCTAATCATACAATTTAGATTCGATATAAAAGACATGTTGACAAAAGGTGTAAGACCTTTTTCCGTATCGGGGCCTTTGTCTTTTGCCAACATATCATTCTTTTACTTGTTATTCCCACTCAATGGTTGCAGGTGGTTTAGAGCTGATGTCGTACACCACGCGGTTAACACCTTTAACCTTATTGATGATATCGTTCGAAACATCTGCCAGAAAGTCGTACGGTAAACGGCACCAGTCGGCTGTCATTCCGTCAACACTTGTTACGGCACGAAGCGCTACCACGTGCTCATAGGTGCGCTCGTCACCCATCACACCCACCGACTGTACCGGCGTAAGGATAGCACCTGCCTGCCATACATCGTCGTACAGCCCGGCACTTTTAAGGCTGCTGATAAAGATGTGGTCTACCTGCTGCAGGATATCCACTTTCTGCGGCGTTACATCGCTCAGGATACGGATAGCCAGGCCTGGCCCCGGGAAAGGGTGGCGGCCAATGATGGTTTCGTCTATTTTCAGGGTCCTGCCTACTAAGCGCACCTCGTCTTTGAACAGCGTATTCAGTGGCTCTACCACCTGCAGCTTCATAAAGTCCGGCAGGCCGCCTACGTTGTGGTGCGATTTAATGGTGGCTGAGGGTCCCTTCACGCTAAGGGATTCAATCACGTCAGGGTAAATCGTGCCCTGTGCAAGCCACTTCACGTCCTCTATCTGGTGTGCCTCGTCATCGAACACTTCAATAAAAGTGCGGCCAATGGCTTTGCGCTTTAATTCAGGATCTCTTATACCTTCTAAAGCGGCATAAAACCTGTCTTTTGCATCAACCCCTTTTACGTTTAGGCCCATGTGCTTGTAAGAGTCGAGCACAGTTTCAAACTCGTCTTTGCGCAGCAGGCCATTATCTACAAAGATGCAGTAAAGGTTTTTGCCGATAGCCTGGTGAATGAGCATGGCTGCCACACTGGAGTCTACGCCACCTGATAAACCGAGCACCACCTTGTCGTTACCTAGTTTCTCCTGTAGCTGTGCCACAGTACCTTCTACAAACTGTTCGGCTGTCCAATCCTGCTGACAGCCGCAGATGTGCACTACGAAGTTGCGCAGCAATATCTTTCCTTCGTCGGAGTGTGTTACTTCCGGGTGGAACTGGATGCCGTACGTTTCCTGGTCACGCAGTTTGTAGGCTGCCACGCGCACACTCGGTGTGCTGGCAATTACCTCTATATTGTCCGGTACCTCCTTAATGGTGTCGCCATGTGACATCCATACCACTGAACCCATGGTAAGCTCCTTCAGCAGGCGATCGGCATGATGCAGATCACTCAGGCGGGCACGACCGTATTCGCGGATAGTAGAAGGTGTAACTTCGCCACCATACTCGTGTGCGATTAGCTGAGCGCCATAGCACACGCCTAATACCGGTTGCTTGCCAAGGTACTGGTCTAAATCTAAAGTGGGGTGCTCTTCGTCTCGTACTGAGCAGGGGCTGCCCGAGAAGATAACTCCTTTTACATCTTCCGTAAGGGGAGGCACATTGTTGTAGGGGTATATTTCGCAATATACATTTAGCTCGCGCACCCTTCTGGCGATGAGTTGGGTGTATTGGGAGCCAAAATCGAGAATGAGAATTTTTTCTGGCATGTGCAAAGGTAAGGTGCTTTTACAGTTTTTGCCAATTTTATTAGATATAAGCATCAGGCGGGAGCATTGAGCCTCAAGTTTACCTTGCTACAGCAACTGTTCTAAAGCTAACGCTGTGTGGCATCTTGCTGCTTTAGCGAATTGCATCTTTTTTTTAAGTTTAAAGTACGTTGATACTGAATATAATAGGCTTCACGGCAGAAGAAATCTGTATTTTTTTAAAGGGTAGATTTGCATTGAATAGCTTTTTATGTACCTTTGCAACGGCAAATCGGCACGGCCAGCTCCTGCTGAACTCCCCCAGGACCGGAAGGTAGCAAGGGTAGGTGGTTGAGCGGCGCGATGTCGGTTTGCCACTTTTTTTTGCCCTTTCCTCAAGCTTTTCGCTTTCTCCCAAATTTCCCTTGATTACTTTCCTGATTCTCAATTAATGCGTTAGATTTGTAGCTAAATCAACATTCCAGCATTATGAAATTTTTTATCGACACTGCTAACCTGAATGACATACAGGAAGCATACGACATGGGCGTTCTGGACGGTGTAACCACCAATCCATCCCTGATGGCAAAAGAAGGCATCTTTGGCCACGATAACGTGATGGCCCACTACAAGAAAATATGTGAGATTGTAGATGGTGACATCAGTGCTGAAGTTATCGCAACTGAATTCAATGAAATAGTGCGTGAAGGAGAGGCTTTGGCTGACCTGCACCCGAACATCGTTGTAAAAGTACCAATGATCAAGGAAGGCGTGAAGGCTATCCGTTATTTCAGTGATAAAGGCATTAAAACAAACTGTACACTGGTATTCTCTGCCGGCCAGGCTTTATTGGCTGCAAAGGCGGGAGCCACATATGTTTCTCCGTTTGTGGGTCGCCTGGATGATGTGTCTACCAATGGTTTGAATCTGATCGAGCAGATTGTGCAGATTTATGACAACTATGGCTACCAGACAGAAGTACTGGCTGCCTCTGTTCGCCACGTAATGCACCTGGTGCAGTGTGCTGAAATTGGCGCAGATGTGGTAACATGCCCATTGTCTGTTATCACCGGTTTGCTGAAGCACCCGCTTACAGATAGCGGACTGGCAACATTCCTTGCCGACCACGCCAAAGGAAACAAGTAATTTCAATTACGAATTAAGGGTTACGAATTACGATTGGCAGGCAGCGCTTTGAAGCTAAACTCCGTGCCACTTGTAATTCGTGATTCATAATTCATTTCTCCCCACGATGTACATCATCAAAGTAAAAGGCAAGGCCAAAATCCCGGACTATATCCAGCTGCGCGATAATAATTTTGTGCTTATTGCTTATTTTAGAGCTGACCGACCGCTTAAGAACCTGGACCGCTATGGACTGGAAGGGAAGGAAGATGCATTGGCAGCCGTTATTGCATCACTGGAATTTGGCAAGCTTCAGAAATTAGAAATTTAAGTTTTTATGAGTTTTTCTTCTAGCCCTGTGGTGTCGCTGCGCGATGTTGCCGTTTATCAGGATGTGAACACCATTCTCAGTAATGTCAGCTTTGATGTGGAGAAAGGGGAGTTTGTGTACCTGGTTGGCCGCACCGGAAGTGGTAAAAGCTCGCTGCTCAAAACACTTTACGCGGACCTGCCGCTCCTGACTGGCCACGGATCCGTTGCTGACTTTAAACTCACAAAGCTGCCACGCAAACAGGTGCCTTACCTGCGCCGCAAGATCGGCATTATCTTCCAAGATTTCCAGCTGTTGTTCGACCGAACTGTAGCAGAAAACCTGTCGTTTGTGCTGCGTGCTACCGGCTGGAAAGATAATTCTAGGATTAAGCAGCGTATTTCTGAAGTGCTGATGCGCGTAGGTCTCGATGCCGCGGCTACCAGAATGCCGCACCAGCTTTCGGGAGGCGAACAGCAGCGCATTGTGATAGCCCGTGCCCTGCTGAACGAACCCGTTATCCTTTTTGCTGATGAGCCTACCGGTAACCTGGATCCACTGGTGGCGGACGGCATCATGAATCTTTTCTCAGAGATAAACAACAGCGGTACGGCCGTACTCATGGCCACACACAACTACGAAATTATTAACCGTTACCCGAAGCGTGTTCTGAAGTGTGTGGAGGGTAAAGTGCTGGATTCACAGGTGCAGGAATTCAACCTTATAAACGGATTCTGATCCTTCCTTTCTGCTTATCATTATCAATAAACAGGATACAGCAGTACTTGCATCTGCCGTACCCAAATCCCTGTATTACTGGATGTTATACTGTGATCTGAGGTCGCGGTACCGTGCCTGAGCCTGCTCAATGGTTGTTCTGGCCTGCTGTGACAAAGCATCCTGCAGGTTCCTGTAGCGCGTATTAAGGGAGCTCCACCAGCCCTCTATCAGGTCCCAGTCGCGGCCTTCGTACTGCTGCCCGTTTTCTGCAATTCTGTCTACAAAGCGCTGGTAAGTATTGGCCAGGTCCTCCTGGGTGATATCACTTAAATCATCGTTTTTTATTTCCAGGCCTAAAAGATCTCTTCGAAGCCTGTACCTTCTACTGGCCTCCTCATACTGTTGCTCCCGTCTTTCGATGGCCCTGTTATACCTGTTCTCAAGGTCCTGCACCTCCCGGCGCTGCTCTTCGGTGTACTGGTCCTGGTTTTGGTTCACGGCCTGGAGCCGTTGGTTAAACTGCTGCTGCATGTTTTCTTTCATGGCAGCCCACTCCGTACTGTCATAGGTTTCAGACTCTATGGCCCTTATTTCTGTTTCAGTGAGCGAGTCCCCTTCGAAGTCTGTTACAAAGGTCCGGTAGTCTTCGTAGGCTGCATCTGTTTCTGTTTCCTGGTTATTATCGGTGTTGCAGGACACTAGCAAGGGCAGGCAAATTGCTGCCGCTATGAGTTTGAGTTTGTGAAGCATAGAATATTATTAATTGATGATGTTTAGTAACGCGTCTTCATCCGGATGGTTACGGGAGATGACCTGGCGTGGCACTATAAGTACATAAAGGGGCATTTCAGCTGATTTGTGAAGCAATGCCTATATTTGTGTTACACCGGTAAAGAACGGAAGGCATGGAAGATATAAAAATGACAAATACGAAGGCAGCTTATGCACAGCTGAAACCAGAACTGGACGCGGCTTTCAACGCTGTTATGGAAAACATGCAGTTTGTGAATGGCCCGCAGCTGGAAAGCTTTGCTAGAAAGCTGGAGGAGATGGTGCAGGTGCGTCATGCTATGCCCTGTGCCAGCGGCACAGTAGCCCTCCAGTTAGCGCTGAAGGCCTTAAACCTGCCAGCAGAATCTGAGGTCATACTGCCTGCATTCTGCGATGCTACTGGTGCTGAAGTGGTAAAGATGCTGGGGCTAAAGCCGGTTTTTGCTGATGTACTGCCAGATACTTTTAATCTTGATCCTGCAGCGGCAGAAAGAGCGGTGAGTGCTACTACTTCGGCCATTCTTCCAGTGCATCTGTTCGGACAATGCGCTCACATGAAGCCTGTCCTGGAAATGGCGCAGGCACACAAGCTGTGGGTGGTGGAGGATAGTATACAGTCTTTAGGAGCAACCTATACGGAGCCAGGTGAACGTACGCTGCCAGCCGGCGCGATAGGGGACATGGGTGTTACTTCTTTCTTCCCCACTAAAGCAGTTGGAGGAACGGGAGAAGGTGGGGCATTGCTGACAAATGAATCAAGTCTTGCCGAAAAAGTGCAGCAGCTTTTAACAGCAGGCTCGTCTGCTAGTGGCACGGCACTGGATACACTGCAGGCGGCAATGCTGGAGGTGAAAATTAAAATCGTGGATGCCCATAATAAGAAGCGGGAGGAGGTAGCCCGTTTTTATGACGATGCCTTCAGGAAAACAGAACTGGTGCTGGCACCATACCGCGCGCCATACAGTTCGCATGTGTATCAGCAGTACACCATCCGTGTGGCTCCTGAACTACGGGATGACTTGCAGGAGTATCTGCACGACAACCATATTCCAAGCGTTGTTTATTATCCAAAGCCCCTGCACCTGCAGGAACAGTTCTCTTACCTGCACTACAAGCCAGGAGATTTTCCTGTGGCAGAAAGTCTTTCGCGAAGTGTACTGTCACTGCCGATGCATTCAGAGTTAAAGCAAGACCAGCTTGAATATATCTGCCACCATGTGCTGACCTGTACCAGGCGACACGCTTAAAGCCCTTGCTCCGTAGGCATAAGAAAGCATGTCTGCCGGGCAATATGATGTATTTTTCCCCAGCGTTTCTTTCTGCCATAGTACCTGCGGAATGTAGACCTATCGCAGAGTTATGTCCTGCATCGCTTAGCTTGTTCTAAAAGAATAAAGCTGTCTGTGCTAGGTGTTTATGTGCGGGAACATTAGCTAAAGCTTCCAGCCTGTGAGGCCAAGCACTACTTTCTTCAGCCATGCGTTCATTTCCGGGTAGATGTTCAGGCCAATGCTTAGTCCGCCATAAACAGCCACAATCAGGAGTGAGCGCACCAGTATGTCCAGATACACATTCTGCAGATAAGGCACCAGATAGGAGATGCCCAGTGCAACAGCCGCTATGATAACAATCTGACCTGAAGCCCAGGAAAAGGGCTGGATTTTATAAATGAACTGCACAAACAACAACCGGCTCATGTTCATGAAGATATAGGATAACATAGAAGCCAATGCCGCACCATTGATGCCGTAGCGGGGAATAAAATACCAGTTTGTCCAGATAGTGAGTATGGCCAGTGCTATATTAAATACCAGGTCCCAGCGGTATTTTTCAGAAGTCGCTAAAATCACCCCGTTCAGGCTGGTGGCTAAATCAACAATACGGGCAAAAGAAAGAAAAAGCACCACATACTTTCCGGCACGATACGTTTCCGGCATAAAGGAGAAGAGGTTGTCAATATTCGCCCAAATGCCAATAAAGAGCAGCAGCCCTACAATAAGATTCACCATCGTGACGTGCCTGTACAGTTTTGCCATCCCGTCCAAATCCCTGTCTTTCCAGTAGTCGGCTACCTGTGGTGAGGCAATTTTAAGAATAGACCTTGCCGGCACCATGATGGCGCTCGTCATAAAAAAGGCGGTTGTATAGATGCCATTATCGCTCAGGCTGTAGGAGCTGATCATTACCTGGTCAACGGTGGTGATGATGGTGGTGGACAAGTTGCCCAGAAACGTGAAGAAGCCGTAATACAACATCTCCCGCATCGGGATAATACGCAAACCAGCCAGGGTGGGGCGCAGGTAAAGTTGCTTCAGCCAGATAGTATACAACACCAATACCAGAGCCCCTGCCGAATTGAGAATGACGTACAGCAATACAAACTGACTGAAATCCATCAGGCCCAGTGCGTACACTGTGATAAGCAATGTAGTGAGAATACGCAGCAGGAAATCCTGGACAAACGAGGAGACAATGGTTTTATACAGGGACCGCAGGTAGGCTGTAAACATGTTGTACAGCAGCGTAAACAGTGCCAGTGGTATAATATAATAATAGTAGTCCAGGATCAGCGGCGACTTAGCCTGGTAATAGTCTATTACAGCAGGCTTCAACAGTAGGTAAAGCCCTGTCGCGACAGCAAAACCAAGTAAAGGAATAGATAATAGTAAGAAGAGGAAACCATTGTGCTGCCGTGCTTTATCCCGGAAGTAAGGAAAGTAGCGGGTGCTCATGTTGACAAATCCCAGGGCCGAGAACTGCGCAAACATGACGGATATGGTCAGCAGGAGCCGTGTCAGGCCTACTTCGGCTTCATCGAGGTAATTCGGAAAAAGCAGGATAGTATTGACGTAGCCGATAAAGATGCCGGCGTACGAGATAGCGGTGTTCCAGATGCCTTCGCGCTGTAATTTCCTCATTAAGAATGCTCCAAACTATAAATGTAGCGGATTCTGACAACATAGGAGAAGGAATATAATTCTGGTCTCTGCAGAAATATAAAATACCCTACCTGTTTCTTTCAAGGTTAAACTCCTTCTGAACAAAGCCAGCAATGTGCTGCAGCGCCAGGTCACTGCTTCTGCCATCGTAGGTGGTGCCAACAGTCGCATTATAATACTTTGCTCTGCCTACTACGTTCGGCCTGGAGGTTAAGCGGTCCTGTAATAGCTGTATCAGCGCTTCAGGGCTTTCGGCAGTGTCAATCAAACCATGCTGTATATAGCCGTAGTAGTCGTGTAAATTCTGAGAGGGATTAAAGTCGTAGTAAATGGACCAAACATTGAGCAGCACCGCTTCCAGGTGTATGCCCGAAGTAGCGCTTACCTGCACATCAATTTGCTGCAGGTACGCAAACGTGGGAACAGACCGACTGTCAGAGATGCGGATGTTCGGGCTTAGAGCAGCAAGCGAAGCAAAACCGCGCTTATCGCGGGGGTGTGGCCGCAGTATAATGTGAAGGTGGGGGAGTTCGGACGTGAGTGCCTGCAACAGCTTCTCTATTTCATCTAAATTATCCATCAGATTACAGCCAATGCCAATCGTGCGGATGTTTTTGCTTGTGTTTCGATGGGGCACGTACTTATCCGCTTTGGGCATGCCAATCAGTTCCACCTGTCCCTGCACAGGACCGCATTGTTTGTATTTATCCAGCGAGTCCTGGCCCTCCAGCAGATTCAGGTCGAAGGAGAGGGGCGGGAAAATAGTGCTTACGCTGGCGTGCTGAATGTAAATGGTCTTTATGCCTATCGCTTTTGCCGCCATAAGCATGGCGCGGGCGTCGGCATTGTGGTCGTTGGCAAAAACAACGGCAGCAGGTGCATACTGCTTCAGTTTTTGGTGATACACTTCATAAAAGCCGACAGCATCGTAAAGCAGGTCATAAAAGCGGAGCGTTAGTTGCTTTTTGTTTTTCAGAAACTGCAGGAACAGGGCAGGGAATTTGTAGTAGTAGAGCAGCTTGCGGCGCAGCGAAAGCCTCTCCACATCATTCTTATATTTACCTATGTTCTTGCTTTGCCCTGCTACGAAAACAGCATCCGGCATTTGCTGCTGCACAAAATGGAGGCTGTCGTAATTGTTCTGGCTCACCACATACAACCATACTCTTCCCCGTAGTTTTTCAGGCTTCTCAACTGATTGAAACAGGTTTCCTGTGAGTCGCAGGAAAGTGTACCCCGCCACACGAACAAGGCGCTTTAGGGGGCTTTGTGGGGAAGCGGCATTTTTAGCACTCTGCGGCAGGTTGTAAAACCCTTCGGAAAAGTGCATGTACAGGATATTCTTGTAAAGGGCGTACCACTGCTCCATGTACTACACCAAATCCCAGCTTAGTGGCGTGCCTGCTTTAATGTCCTGCTTCGCCGGCTTGCCTAGCAGGCCCTCATAATATTTAGGCGCCAGCCCCAGGCCTGGCCGGATAACACGAATATTTTCCCTGGTGAAGGTGTCTCCAGCCTTTATATCCCTGGCAACATAAACAGAACGCTTAAAGAGCCGGCTCTTTTCCTCAGCCCGCTGTACGCCATACTGCACATGCCCCAGTGCCTCCCAGGCTCTCTCTGTCTCCACTACCAGCGCATGCAGCTCCACGGGTTCCAGTGAAAAAGCGGAGTCCACGCCGCCATCGAGCCTGCTGAGGGTAAAATGCTTTTCGATAACAGTTGCCCCCAGAGCCACGGCAGCCACTGGTGCGCCCACTCCCATGGTATGGTCTGACAGGCCTACCTGCACACCGAACAACTCCCGCATGTGCGGAATAGTGACCAGATTTGTATTTGCTGGCCTGGCAGGGTAGGTGCTGGTGCATTTAAGCATGATGAACTCCTCGCATCCTGCCTCCCGCAGTACCCGCACTGCCTCGTCTAATTCAGATACAGTTGCTGCCCCGGTGCTGATGATAACGGGCTTTCCGGTGGAAGCAACCTTGCGTATCAGCGGATGGTCAGTGTTTTCGAAAGAGGCAATCTTATAGGCCGGTGCGCCTAGTTCCTCTAAAAAGTCTACGGCTGTTTCGTCGAAGGGAGAGGAAAAAGCCAGAATTCCCCTTTCCCTGGCACGTTCAAAAATAGGTTTGTGCCACTCCCAGGGGGTGTAAGCCTCCTGGTATAAATCGTATAGCTCCCGGCCTTTCCAGAGTGAGTTCTCATCTTCTATGGTGAAGGCACCGGGCAGTGTCATGGTGTCGGCGGTGTAAGTTTGCAGTTTAATGGCATCAGCACCTGCGTCAGCGGCGGCATCTACTATAGCCAGGGCCCGCTCCAGCGATTGGTTATGGTTGCCAGACATCTCTGCTATAATGAAGGGCTTATGCTTCGGGCCTACTAAACGACCGCCTATATTTATTTCCTGTATCATGTTGGTGCTTAATATTATAAATGCTGCTGCTTTAACTGTAGCATGAATCGGTGCGCCTGCGGGTGCTCCATGTCTGGCTGGCCGTAGCTGAACCCTGCTTTTTCAAAAGAACGAACAGAGGCAACGTTTTCTCTTTGCACCAGCCCCTCCACCTGCTCTATATCAGAGCGCTGTGCTGCCAGTGCCTGAACTCCCTTTTGAAGCAGGTGGAGCCCAAGCCCCTGCCCTCTGAAATCAGCATCTATCAGGTAGCTGATCATGGCTCTGCCGCCACTGATGTTAAACCGGATATGTGCTACAGGCTTACCGGCTGCTTCTGCAATATAAAGAAGCGTTTGTTCATCCTCCAAAACAGCCTTCAACCAGCGGGTGTGGTTGTCAATTGTAATGGGGTTCGGGTTAAAACTATTTTTACGCACCTCCGGATCATTTGCCCAGCCAAAGAGGAGCATTGTGTCTTCTTCTGTGACCTCACGCAGCGACAGGCTGGCACTAAGGCTGAGTTTACGGAAACTTTGTTTCAGCCGTACATCACTGTGCCCGTCGAAGTGCTGCCGTTGGGTAGTAACCTGTTGTTGGAAAAGCTTGCTTAAAGAGGAACTTGTTAACAAATTATGTAAGTCATTGTATTCATGCGCATTGCCGCTGTCAATTAGGTAGTGGTACAAAGCCTCCTGATTGTCTGCAGTCTGCAGTACAAACAGGGTACCTCCTACAGCCGCATATTCATAAGCCACACCACTTGCAGCAGTTACAGCCAGAGCACATTGCTGCATCAGGTCACGCATTTGCCCGGCCGTCAGGTTGCGGTGCAGGGTAATATAATCTTTATCCTGAAGCCATGACAGTAGTTCCACTAAATGACGGTAAGCCGCACCCACAACTATCTCTATGCGCTGGATGACAATGTTCTGGGAGAGTTCCTTTGCCAGTTGTAACGTTTTGTTTCCGGGGTCAGCACCTCCCAGGTTCAGCAGAACGGCAGGCGTACCCTCTGGCAGGATTCTTTCTGCTTTGGAAGCCTCCAGAAAAGGAGGCCGAAGCAGCACATATTTTGGCCCCAGGAGTAGTTTTGTATAAGTGGTCCTGCTGTACAGGTGTGGTTTCACACCACCTGCCTGGTTGATGATAAGGTCCGCCACAAAATGAAAGGCCTGTATGTCGTCGATGCATACCAGCGGGCTTCCTTTACTTTTGATGCTTTCCTGGTAGGCTGTGTCAAAATGATAGCCGTCGAGCACTACGATTTCCTCAGCAGAGATATAAGCATCCAGCTCATGAACAAATCTTTCTTCGGATGTGGCGCAGGCAGGAAGATGAATCAGCCCATGACACACTTTCCGGATTTGTTCCTGTAGTTCAGGTCCGGGGGCCTGTATGGCAAACACACATTCAAACTCTTCGCGGAGCATGCTCACCAGTGCCAGTGAGCGTATAACATGGCCTAAGCCAATCTGGCTGTTGCCATCTGCCCTGAATATTATCCTACGCTTCTTATTCATCATTAGCCTTTCTTAGTCGCCGTAAAACCCTCAGGAAGCCGCCTTTCTGTAGCAGCTTCTCCGCCGCCTCCATTTCTTCTTTTTCGGATACGAAGCCTTTACGTTGTGTATTGTGCGCGTTTACAGCAGAAACCCACGGGTTTTCCTGTAGCAGCCGCTCTACATCAGCTAAACCAAAAAGGCTTTTAACCTCATACAGCCTCTCATACACTAAGGAGGCTAAAGCATAATCTGAGGGATAATCTACCGTAAGCCTTAAGGTACTGAGTGAGGACTCTATTCTTAAGCTCTGCCTCTTAAAGCTTTCTTCACGGCGAACGTACGGGGTGACATGTTCTTTGTCTGCAGCCTCTGTTGCTTCTTGTGCCGCACGCTCCAGTGCCCTAAGATTTACTACTTCTACATTTGTGCCCAGCGGCAGGCCCTCTGTAATGGTATAGTCGGCACTGTTCGCCATATGCTGTTGTACAGCGTAAGCAACCGTTTCCGGAAAAATAAAAGGGTTATCTCCTGTCAGACGTACAACCACATCCAGGCTATTTGCTTTCGCCGCGTTCAGGAACCGCTCTAAAACATCATCCGTAGCCCCTCTGTAACATCCGATACCATGGCTCTCGCAGAAAGCCTGTATGGCATCATCTGCAGGTTGCTCAGTAGTAGCCACAACTACTTTTGCCAAACCAGGTGTGGCGGAGGCTCTTTGCACAACATGCTCCAGTAAAGCGGGGCCACCGCCAAAGGGGAGGGGCAGAAGTGCTTTGCCTGGGAGCCGCTCGGAACCGAGCCGTACCTGTATGATTGCACCGACCGTTACCATGCCGTCCAGCCTCCGTCGATAACCATGTTCTGGCCTGTCATAAAAGCAGATGCATCGGAAGCCAGGTATACAAAAGCACCCTTCAGGTCTTCTGGCAGACCGATTCTGCCAAGTGGGTTCTTCTTCTCCAGCTTCTTGATAAACACTTCATCCTGCTGTACAGCCTGGCTTGGGAAAGGACCTGGGGTGACGGCATTTACGGTAACCTGATGCTTTCCTAAGTAACAGGCAAAATAGCGGGTCATTTGTAAAACACCTGCTTTGGCTGCACCATAATGCGGTGGATTGAGAGAGGCAGGGCTTTCGTCGTAAATACTGAAATCAGGAGATACCATGCCATACATAGAAGACACATTGATGATGCGACCTCCGTTGTCCTTCATGTACGGAATTACTTCCCGAATGCAGCGGTACACGCTGTTCAGGTTTCCGTCAATTCCGAAGGCCCACTCTTCATCACTGAGGTGTTCCGGGTGCTGCCCCCTGGAGTAAAAGGCATTGTTTACCAGGATGTCAAGTCTGCCTTGTGCTTCAGCTATTTGTGAGAAAGCAGTTGCTATACTTTTGGTTTGTGCTATATCGCAAAGCTGAAACCGGATATTCATTTTATTTATATTGGCAAAAGCCCTCTTGAACTTATCCTCATCACGGCCGAGCACATACACATCTGCGCCCGCTTCAGCTAAACCCACAGAGATGGCAGTACCCAAATGCCCATAACCACCTGTAACTAAAGCAGTCTTGCCTTCAAGCGAAAAAAGTTTGTTAAGACTGATGCTCATTATTTTGTCCAGTTATAGGGTAATAAAATATCCTCGTTATGATCCTGGTAATTCAGCAGTTCCTGTACTAGTTGCGGACTTAAGGTAACAAGGCTGTAGTCAATATTTTCCTGCAGTGTCGCCAGGCTTTCAACGCCAATCACCACATTCGTAATGTGCTGATTGGCAAGAGCAAAGCCTAGCAGCATTGCTCCGAGGGGCAACTGATGGTCCAATGCCAGCTGTTGCAGCCGCTGTAGTTTGGGTGCGACAGAAGACAAGTGTGCAGGAAGCGCTTCTGGGGCTACAAAGTAAAGCCCCTGCAGGTAGATAGAACGCACGTGTGTCTCAATGCCATGTTTTCTCAGCAGGGGCAATACCTCCTCAAAGCGCCGGTCGAACACACTGTAAGGAAACTGTACGACATCAATCTGCACATCCCTTTCAAGAAGCTCAATGGCCTCCTGTGGATGGTAAAGTGAAATTCCGATTTTATCTACTTGTCCGCTATTCTTTAGCTGCTGCAGTTCATTCATAATGCCTGGGTTGCTGCTGTAGGAAGCATAACTATGCAGGAGGTACCCGTGCAGATGATCAACCCCCAGTTTACTGAGTGAATCGTGAAAAGCTTCGCTTACGGACAGGCCCGGCCTGTTTGGCGGGTATTTGGTAATCAACTGAAAGTTCAGGTTATTTGCCCGGCAGGAGGTGCCTATACTTGCCTCACTCTCACCATATGCGGCAGCGGTATCTAAAGTATTGATGCCAGCTTCATGGGCGCTTGCAAGTATCTTGTTTACTTCCTGCTGGCTTATCTGCCCCCGTTTGTTGCTGATGCCATAGGCTAAGCCAAACTGGACTGTGCCTAGTATCAGCCGGTTCCTATTTACTTTTCCTGCCAAGGCCACTACGCTACAAATTCCTTCACCTTTTGAATGACAAAAGCCTGTTCTTCCTGGGTCAGCGAAGGGTACATGGGCAGGCTGAGGCATTCGGCATAATAATGCTCTGCCTTCGGGTGATCCCCTTTGCTGTGGCCTAGGCTGCGGTAATAGGGCATGGTGTGCACAGGGATATAGTGCACCTGTGCATATACCTGGTGCTGGCGCAGGTATTCGTATAGCCCTTCGCGATCCTGCACCCGTATCACGTACAGGTGGTAAGCATGCCCGGTGTCGCCTTCTGGTCCCAACGCTGCAGCACTGGGACCAAGCACCTTTATACCCTCCATTTCCCTGAACGCATCATCATATATTCTGGCAATGCCTTTTCTTCTGGCCAGGCCAGTGTCTGCCCGCTGCAACTGCGAGATGCCCAGCGCGCACAGCATATCCGGAATGCGGTAGTTGTAGCCCAGTTCCTGCATCTCCATGTACCAGCCACCATGATTTTCTTCCATCAGGTCTGGATCGCGGGTGATCCCGTGGGTGCGCAGCTGCACCAATTTTTTGTAGAGTTGGGCATCATTGGTGGTAATCATACCGCCCTCGCCGGTGGCAATGTGTTTAACCGGGTGGAAAGAGAAAATGGCTAAATCAGCATACCGGCCGTTTCCACACATCTGCTTTTTTCCATTGCTGTCGTAGAAAAACCCGCCCGGTGCATGGCAGGCATCCTCTATTATCCAGAGGCCATGCGCATCTGCAAGCGCCTTCAGTTCCTCCATGTTTACCGGGTTGCCCGCAAAATCTACTGGAATGATACCGCTGTAGTAGCCTTTCGGCTTACTTTCCAGCAGCTGCCGTACCTTGTCTGTATCCAGCAAGGCGGTGGCAGGGACAATGTCTGCAAATTCTACTGTGCCTCCGCAGTAACGCACACAGTTGGCAGAAGCCACAAAGGTAATTGGTGTGGTGATGACCCGTGACTCCTCGTTCACGCCCAACGCCATTGTGCACAGGTGCAGGGCAGCCGTACCGTTCGAAACTGCTACAGCGTAAGCAGCTCCCACATAATTCGCAAAGGCCTGCTCGAAGGCAGCTACCTTCGGTCCCTGTGTCAGGAAGTCGGACTGCAGAGTTTCTACTACAGCTTCGATGTCAGCTTCAGTGATGTGCTGCCTGCCGTATGGTATTAGCTTATGCGTATTTTTTTCTGTTTGCTGCGTCACGGGTGAATGTTTGGGTGCTGGAATATTATCTTATACCGGGAGTTACGTCGAAATGAGGGTCAACATGCTGTCGAATTTCCTCACGCAGCTGCTCTACGCTCAGCCACTCCGCATTTGTGCCTGAGTTATACTTAAAGCCCATTTCCACCATCTTCCCATTGTGCGCCTTCAGGAAATCTGCGGGAGCCCATGTGGGAGTGGAGGGGAGGATAACGTAGTACTTCTCCAGTTCCACAGTGCTGAGGGAGTCGGTCTCAGTTATCATCTCCTCATGCAGTTTCTCGCCAGGCCGGATTCCGATAATTTCCTGCTTACAATCCGGGCCAATAGCTTCTGCCATGTCTGTAATAACATAGGAAGGAATCTTAGGAACATAGATTTCTCCACCCCAATGGTGCTCCAGTGCATGGAAAACCAGCTCCACGCCTTCTTCGAGTGAAATGTTGAAACGTGTCATTTCGGGGTGCGTGATGGGCAGCACGCCCTCACTTCGTTTTTTCAGGAAGAAAGGTACAACTGAACCCCGCGAACCGATCACGTTTCCGTAGCGAACAACCGAAAAACGAATATCGCGCTTGCCTTTCATGTTGTTGGCAGCCACAAACAGCTTGTCAGAACAAAGTTTGGTAGCGCCATAGAGGTTGATAGGAGCGGCTGCTTTATCTGTAGAAAGCGCTACCACATCTTTCACACCAGCGTCCAGGGCGGCATTGATGATGTTTTCGGCACCAAGAATATTTGTTTTGATGCACTCCATGGGGTTATATTCTGCAGCAGGCACCTGTTTCATGGCGGCGGCATGCACAATAATGTCAATGCCTTCGCAGGCCCGCTTAAAGCGCTGGCCGTCGCGCACATCACCGATAAAATAGCGGATGGAGTTGTACTTGCTATGCGGAAAAACCTGCGACATCTCGAACTGCTTTAGTTCATCGCGGGAGTAAATTACAAGGCGCTTGATATTCGGGAAACGCGCATACACCATTTCCACAAACTTTTTCCCGAAGGAGCCTGTGCCCCCTGTAATCAATATAGATTTATTGTTGAGGTCTAATGCCATCTCTAAGATTTATGCTTTATACGACAGGTGGCGTATGGTCACCTATCAGGATGCAAGATACTCGTTTTTCAGTATATCTATTAAAACCCTACCGCAGCTGCAATCCTGTTATTTTTCCTCTACCAACCTCTTCACCACTTCAGCCAGTTCCTCTGTCAAAGCCCTTCTCGAGTAGCGGGCGTGGTTAATGGAAGGCAGGTCCTGGTTTGGGTTGATCTTCCAGGCCTTGCTCACCTGTGTCATGTGGTCCACCATCAGGTCGTAGGCAGTGTAGTGGAAGAGGCGGCCAGCACCGCATTCGTCTATGATGCGGTCAGTGTCGGAGTGAACAGGCCCGAGACAAACAATAGGTTTATTGGCGGCCAGGTACTCGAACAGCTTACCAGGAACATTTGAATAAACAGTGTCTACGTCAGCAATAGCCAGTAGGAGCATCGTGCTTTCCATCAGATACTTAATTGCCTGCTCATGCGGCACATAAGAGATGAACTCCGTAATACCCAATATCCCCGCCTTCTCGATTCGCTTCTTTACCCCGTCTGATACCTGCCCTACAAAACGTAGCTTGTAGTTTATTTCGCTGTGCACCGACATCATGTGGGCCAGCACCTTCAGAAAAACATCTATGTTATAGCTTTCCGTAATAGTGCCGGTGTAGGTGATAAGTAACTCATCTTTTGGTGGCTTGGACGGTAATTTGAAGTCATCCTCGTCATATCCATTTGGAATCACGTGAATTTTATCTGCATCTATGCTGACCGGCTTGTTCAGGAAAAGACGTTTGGTATCTTCGCTGGTTACAATGATGGCATCCGCTTCCTCCAGGACCTGCTGTTCATACTTTTCGTCCAGGCGTTTGGCTAGCGCGGTATGGTGCAACTGGTCGTAATAGTGGATGTTCGTCCAGGGGTCGCGCAGGTCTGCTATCCAGGGCAGGTTGTGCGTTTTTTTTAATTTAGAACCAATAAGCTGCGTAGAGTGGGGCGGGCTGGTGGACAGAATAGCTTTATAATCTCCTGACTGTAGCAGTTCGTCTGCTTTTTTTATGGCATGTTTGTTCCAGCCTACACGGGCATCCGGTATAAATAAATTACCACGTACAAACTTAAACACCTTGTCGACAAAAGTGTCTTTGCCTTTTTGGTTGGCAAAACCACTGAACGGTATTTCTTTCTTGCCGGATATCTTTTTATAGTATTCGAAAGGTTCTGTGGTGGAGGTACGATGCACCTGCAACCCCTGTGGCACCTCTTTCTCAAACGTCGGGTCAAGCAGGGGGTAAGAAGCCTGCTTCTCGTCCACTGTCAGCACGGTTGGCTGCACATTAAACTGCGGAAAGTATTTGCAGAATTTCAAGCCCCGTTGTACGCCAGGTCCACCAGATGGGGGCCAGTAATATGATATGTATAAAAGATTCGTTGTATCGTCGTTTTTCAATTGCTTTCCTCTGCTTTGCTTTCGTTTCAAATATAAAAATAATATTACGCACCTGCGCTGTTGCTGTTTCTATAAGTATGCTGTCATTACAACAGTTTCATAGAATTCAGAAACAACGCATAGTTAAATCGTAGTTATACTATACAGTTTCATTTGTAAAACTTCTTACAGGGCAAGATGAATAATGCCGGAAGGCATACAATGTGCATAGATTTCTTGCTGCAGCCTTGTTATTCATAAGCTGTTATTCGTAAATAAAAGAGATATTGCTTATTTTTGTAAGTAAACCCAGAAAAAGAGATGTTTGATAATTTAAGTAACAAATTAGACCAGGCTTTTAAAACACTTAAAGGCCAGGGAAGCATTACAGAAATCAACGTGGCGCAAACCATCAAAGAGGTGCGCCGTGCCCTCGTGGATGCTGACGTTAACTATAAAGTAGCCAAAACTGTAACCGACAAGATCAAGGATGAGGCGATGGGCCGCGATGTTCTGATCGCTGTGTCGCCTGGGCAGCTGATGGTGAAGATTGTGCACGAAGAGCTGACAGCCCTGATGGGCGGGGAGAAAAAAGATATTAACCTGAAGGGCGACCCGGCTATTATCCTGATTGCCGGTTTGCAGGGTTCAGGTAAAACAACTTTTACCGGTAAGCTGGCCAGTTACATCAAAAAGCAGGGCCGCAATGTGCTGGTGGCTGCCTGCGACGTGTACCGTCCGGCTGCAATCAACCAGCTGCAGGTGCTGGCAGGGCAGGTAGGCGTAGAGGCGTACACGGAGATGGATAACAAGAATCCCGTACAGATTGCCCTTAATGCCATTGAGCATGCTAAAAAGACAAATAAAAAAGTAGTCATCATCGATACCGCCGGTCGTTTGGCCGTGGACGAGGCGATGATGAAAGAGATAGCCGAGATCAAGAATGCTGTAAAGCCAACGGAGACCTTGTTTGTTGTAGACTCCATGACAGGCCAGGATGCGGTGAATACAGCTAAAACCTTCAACGAGCGCATCAACTTTGACGGCGTGGTGCTGACCAAGCTGGACGGTGACTCCCGTGGTGGTGCAGCCCTTTCTATCCGTGCGGTAGTAGAAAAGCCAATCAAGTTTATCTCTACCGGTGAGAAAATGGAGGCACTGGATCTGTTCTACCCGGATCGTATGGCTCAGCGTATTTTGGGTATGGGTGACGTTATTTCCCTTGTAGAGCGTGCGCAGCAGGCTTTTGATGAGGAAGAGGCGAAGCGCATCAACAAGAAGATCCGCAAGAACCAGTTCAACTTCGACGACTTCCTGACGCAGCTGGAGCAGATCAAGAAGATGGGTGACATCAAGGACTTGGTAGGCATGATACCGGGAGTGGGCAAAGCATTGAAGGATGTTGAAATTGATGAAGGTGCTTTCAAACCTATTGAGGCTATCATCAAGTCCATGACGCCTGCAGAGCGTGAAAACCCGGATATGATCAGTGGTAGCCGCCGTCAGCGTATTGCCAAAGGTAGTGGTACCGACGTGCAGCAGGTAAACAACCTGATGAAGCAGTTCAACGATATGCGCAAGATGATGCGCTCTATGAACAAAATGGCTGGTAAGCGCGGTGGTTTAGGCAACCTGGCTAACCTGATGAAGAAGTAAATCTTTTTTGTAAGACGTACAGTCTGAATACTACAGCAGGGGCTGCACCAGATAAGTGCAGCCCCTTTTGCTTTACATCAATAAGCTTTCTTGTTCTCTTTTTGCTCCCACACCTGGAATCCTTTCCTTGCTTCCTCTGGCAGTAACTGCTGCATGGGAATTCTCCGCTTTTCAACAGGCTTTTCTATTTCTTTATAAATAAGGGCATCGTCAAAACCGATGCTGGCAGCATCCTCCCGGGTGTTACCATAATAGACGTTCCGGAACCTGGCCCAATAGATAGCACCGAGGCACATCGGGCAGGGCTCGCAACTAGTGTAGAGGTCGCAGTCGGAGAGGTCGAAGGTGCTCAGCACCTGGGATGCCTTGCGGATAGCGTCTACTTCCGCATGTGCGGTGGGGTCATTGGAAGAAAGTACGTTGTTGAAGCCACGGGAAATAATCTCGCCGTTGCGTACCACCACGGCTCCAAATGGTCCGCCGTAGCCCTGTTCCATTTTCTCTACAGAAAGGCGGATGGCCTCTCTCATAAACTCTTCCTTTTCATTCATGCGCTTTCAGGTACTCTGTAAGGGTTTGCAGGCTTTAGTGATAATTAAATATAAGTGATAAAGCTGATAAATGCATAGGGCTCAAACAAATCAACTTCTGTCGTTCTGATTCCAGTTCAGGAACTGTTACCCCATTTTAACACCTGTACACCCTGTACAGGTAACCACTAGTACGGGCTATGCTTTGTTTCGCAGTTGTACTTAGCTTTCTAGGCCTCTTATGCGCAGCACCTGCACAAAATGCCTCTGGTGCAGTGGCTAGTGCTGAGATTATGCCGCAAGACTCTTTGGCGTTGCTGGCAAACGAGTGGGTGTTGCGTGAGCGCCTGCATGAAAAGGATGGAAAGCTGCAACCTGTAATTCCACTTGAGGCGCTGAGGCTGGAACTGTACCCGGATCAGACTTATAAACTCATCCGGCAGCATAAAACGGAAAGCCACCTGAACAGTATGGAGACAGTAGAATGGGGAAACTGGGAGGTAAACGAAGACAGGGGCCTGATTAGCGTGCAGGTCATGAACGTGGATGGGCGTTCCATTCTCAGCGCCATGCTGAACCGCTGGCAAATAGCGCAGCTGACACCTCAGCTGCTGGTTCTGAACGAGTTTGGTTTTGGAGATGAAATTCTGGTGTTCGAACGGGCAAAATAGGTTATTCCACGCAAAAATAGCTTACACGACACTTGTGCTTTTTATCGCATACTCGTCGTGTAAGCTATTACGCCCTTGCCCTCTTGTATCAGAGGCGGGTGATTCTTCGTGCAAGCTATAGTATTTTTACGTGTCTTATTTTCAATGGTTCATGAAGGTACTTAAAGTCTTTGTTATAATTTGCTGTTAGGTAGGGTTTTACTAACATGAAGCGCCCTCAAATATCTTATCAGGCAGTGCCTGCGTATTTAAGGCAGTGTTCATATGTAAATCAACCATAAGAAGATGATAAGAAGAAATTATTTGTATGCTTTTCTGATGCTGTTCATTAGTATCATAGCGTTGGGTAGTTGTACAACTGCGAGAGAGCGGGAAATGGAGGATGCCTTGGGCGACTTCAGGACATGGGTCAACCAACAAACCTCACAAATTGCCAGTCTAACGGAAGAGGACTGGGAACGGACAAAGCAGGACTTCCGGATGCGCACACAGGAACTTGACGAGCAACAGGATGAATTTACTGATGAATTGAAGGCAGAGTATCAGCAGCTGAAGGAGGAGTTTAACCAGGCGGATGAGTCTTATGCGGATGTTAGGTACCAGGCGCGTAAATCAGAGTGGGAGCGAAACCTGCTCGGGCGTTGGGCTGACATGGCGACTATAAATGCAGCCAACGTGCGTGAGGCCTATACTACGTTCATAGAGAATGTGCGGGCGAAGCATGAGAACTGGACAGATGTGGACTGGGATATGGCCAAATTAGTATTGGAGGAACTGAATGACCGAAAAAGCGAAATAGAAGGAAATATAGATACTGAAACAGAAGTAAAGATAAAAGCGCTGCAGATGGAGTTCCGTGCCCTTGAAACAGCCGATGACATAACCGGAGATTAGATGATAACCCGTCCTTCACGGGCATCACCATACAGCACCGATTGCCCTTTCTGGTGGCGGTAACCACTGTACCAGGCCAGCAAGGCATCAAACTGGTGCCAGTTCTGCGGGCTTTCACTTAATTCAAAAGGTATCTGACCTTGCAGCGCTCCTTCAGAATCAGGGAGTGCTGCAAGGTCTTTTTTATAACCGGGCAGTTGTGGCAGTACCTGTTGCACGAGTGCAGCGGGATAAGTCTCTAAAACGGCCACGCCTTTTTCTGCCAGTTGGGCCCTTAACCGGATGGCCCGAGCCGTGAGGCCACCAATGAACATAGGCGACATGGCCTGCAGTTCTCTGTCTGCCTGCCTGTAGAAGTAGTCGGCGGTGGGAGTGTGGGTGCCTTGAACATATACTTTGGGGAGCGTGAGTGGGGCGTCCAGGTACAGAATTTTGGGCTGAAGTTCCTGAACCAGTTGGAGTAACCACTTGTCCGCATCCTGCCCACTGTTACTTTGCCACACATTTACCTGCCCTTGTACCAGCATTGCTGCGGCCGTGGTGCCTGCCAGCTTAGAGCCATAATCCACACCCATGTGCTGGGGCATTTCATCTGTTTTCATGAGTAGCTATTTTGTGTCTGTAAAAGAACCAGGAGGTAGCATCTGCACCAGGCCAGGAGCGCATTCCGGGTTTACCATACTTCAGCCATCCCCACCAAGCCAGGTGGAGGTTTAGTTAAGTTCAGGACTTCAGGCAGAATTACTCTTCTGAAGGCAGGTGTGCCAACCGGGGTGATGTAGCAGCTGGGATCTCCTTAAGCTGATAGCTTTCGACCATTCTCTTGTGCAGCGTCTCTGCCCCCCAATAGCCGCTGGCAATACTACGGCGAATGGTGTAAAGCGGCATCTCATCGTCGCGGCTGTTGGCCAGCTGAAAAGCCGCCATAATGCCCCTGTTTTTCAGTTCGGCGATAGCTTCTTTGTTCCATAAGCCAAATGGATAGGCAAAGTAGGTCACTGGCTTGCCGGTAATCTCCTCCAGCACTTTAGATGGCTTCTCTACCTGCGTTACCCAGTCCTCACCTTTCAGCTTTTTCACGTTCTGGTGATCCCAGGTGTGGCTGCCAATGCCGTGCCCTCTGTCAGCAAGTTCCTTTACCTGTTCTCTGCTCATATAGCGGGGGCGGCCTAAAGACACCGTCATCACAAAGAACATGCCCCTGAAACCGTATTTCTCCAGCACTGGTGCGGCCTCCGTATATTGGTCGAGATTAGTGTCATCAAAAGTAAGCATGATAGGCTTCTCCGGTAAAGGGGCGCCCGTGGTAAGGTAGGCCGTCAACTGATCAGGCAGAATGGTGTGGTACCCGCTGTCGGCCAGCATTTTTATATGCTCTTCGAAACGTGCGACGGGTACTATATAATCTTTCGCCTGCCTCGAATCTGAGGAGCGCCAGTCACGAATCTGGTGGTAACACAGAATAGGGACCTGCGGGCGGGCCAGCACCGTCATGGCATCAGCTTTCAAATCAATAACGGTGGAGACAGGCGCTTCTTCTGGTGCAACTGGTATTTCAGAAGGGGGTAAGTCAGTTCTTTCAGTGGCGGGTGCTGTAGTGGCTGCTGTTTTCTGGTTTTTTGCCTCATCACAGGAGGAAAAAAAGAAAACTGCGGCAGCAGAGAAGGCACAGAAACTGCGGGTAAAAAGCGTATTCATATAGTAGTCGGAATATGATGTAAAATACGCAATACCAGCCTTCTGCAGGGGAAAAGGAGCTTCATTTTTTTTGCCTCCAACGTACCTGTAGTATCTTTTCCGGCTAATCAGTTTAATTACAAGCACATAGCCTGCTGATCATAAATAAATAACGCCCTGCTTTTCAATTGGTAGGTTTGTGAGACTAACAGCCTGCGCTTTTTATAGTTGCACAGACTTCCTGATGACAGGAATCTTTTTTATGATGAGTGTGTTAAAAAATGAAGACAACATCAGAAACAAGGTGTATAGTAAATCAGTGATCAGGAAATCACTCATGTAAGTACCCCTAAAATCGAGACAGTTTAAAATTAGACAAAAATCTTTAATGAGCTCCTCCCATTTTTAGGGCCGGTCAAAAGTAGAGAATTCGGGTTTCACTATATTCTTTTTTACCCACTCTTCCGGCGTTATGTCACCTAATGAACTGT